>SXPK01000006.1 GCA_005776365.1 Planctomycetia bacterium | reverse complement strand
GCCGCATCGGCAAGGCAGTCGCGCGGCGAGCGCAGGGCTTTGCGCTCCGCATCCTCTATGCATCGCCCAACCCCCTGCCGGAGCCGGAAGCCGCTGAACTGCGGGCCAAGCACGTGCCGCTGCGCATGCTGCTGCAACACAGCGACTTCGTCAGCATCCACGTCCCCTACCGAGAATCGACGCACCACCTGATCGGAATCGACGAACTGTCGGTGATGAAGCGCGGCGCCTTCTTGGTCAACACTTCGCGTGGCCCGGTCGTGCACGAAGCGGCGCTCGTCGCTGCGCTCGAAGAAGGAATGCTGTCGGGCGCGGGTCTCGATGTGTTCGAGGAGGAGCCCAAGGTTCACGAAGGGCTGCTCGCTCGCAATGACGTCATGCTGCTGCCACACATCGGCTCGGCGACTGTGGCGACGAGGACGCGCATGTGCACGCTGGCGGCAGAGAACTGCGTTGCCGTGCTGAAGGGCGAACGACCGAAGAATCCGGTCAACCCATCCGTGCTTGGATGAAGCGACTGCTCGAGGCAACGCTCCGAGGAACTCTGGCGGATCTTGCGCCGGGCCCGCACGTGCGCGCCGCCTTGCGCCAACGTCACGCAGAACTCGCCGCCTGCGCCCGCGTGTCGATCGTCGCCATCGGCAAGGCGGCGCGAGAGATGGCCTTTTTCACGGTCGAAGAGCTTGCTGCCATTGCTCCGCATGCGCACATCGACGGACTCTGTGCGCCGCCCGAGCCCGACGCCGCGAGCTTGCCGCCCTTGGCGGTCATTCCCGGCGGACACCCACTGCCGACGGAAGGCAGCTTCGAAGCGGCCCGCATTGCACTCGAGATTTGCACGCGAGCCGACGCTTCGACCCTCGTCCTGTTCTTGGTGTCAGGCGGAGCCTCTTCGATCTGTGAACTGCCGCGCGATCCGCGTGCATCGGTCGAGGCATGGCGCAAGTTCTATCGCGCGTTGGTGGGCTCGGGAGCGGGGATCGAAGACGTCAACGCCGTGCGCGCCGCCGCGTCTGCAATCAAAGGCGGCAAGCTCGCGCAAGCAGCGAAGCGCGCATGCATGCAGTGGACGCTCGCGGTCTCCGACGTGCCGGCCGGCGGCATCGCGGCGCTCGGGTCCGGGCCGTCGATCGTCGGTTCCTTTCCACCGGCTGCGGTGCGTCATGCGCTGCAGCATCCTGGCCTTCGTGCAGCGGCGGCTCTCGCCGGAGCAACGAGTTCGCTCGATGCCGGCACAAGCCTGGCCAAGGATGACACGACCCTACGCGCAACCGCACAGGTCCTGCTCGACAACTCGGATGCGCTGCATGCTGCCGCGGCGATGCTGCGAGAAGCCGGAATGCGCGTGCGCATCGTGAACGAGTTCGACGAGGCCAAGAGCGACGAAGCAGCGCGTGGACTGCTCGCGCAACTGCGCCAGGACGCAACCAACTGCGCATCCGCCGTCGCCATCGTCGCCGGCGGCGAAGTCCGCGTCGCGCTGCCGCCCACGACGGGCACAGGCGGCCGCAACCAGCACTTCCTCCTCCATCTCGCGCAGCAGATCGAAGGCGACTCGATCTCGGCGCTGAGTTGCGGCACCGACGGCATCGACGGCAACTCAATGGCCGCCGGCGGTTTCGTCGATGGCACCACGGCGCAGCGGGCGCGTGCGCTCGGCTTCGACATCGACGCATCGTTGGCTGCATTCGATTCTTCACGCCTGCTCGCCGCGCTCGACGACACGATCGTCACGGGCCCGACCGGCACCAACGTCCGTGACTTGCGGATCCTGATTCACCATGCGCCGACGCATTGACCTGCCTGTGCTCATTGCCTCCGCGGCATTCGCCGCATGCCACAACGCACCCAAGCAAGGGCCAAGACCCGAGGACCTGCGCGTCGGCGGCACGCTCGCGGCACGCTATGTCCACGAACCCTTCGACCGCATGCGCGTTCGCGAGACCTGCAAAGTCTGGCACGAGCTGTTCGCGCCGGACGGCCGCAGGATCAGCAAGGGACTCGGCGGTGAGTTCGAGCACCACCGCGGGCTGTTCCTCGCATTCAACAAGACCATCGAAGGCGGCCGAGCGCTGGACTTCTGGCACTGCCGAAACGGCGAGACGCAGCAACACAGCGGCTACTGCGAGCCAGAAGCCCTCGGCCTGGCAGCAGACTTCCAGGTCGCGACGATCGACTGGAAGGACCCAGCCGGCCGGGTCATCGTGCGCGAACGCCGAGCATTGCGCGCCGTTGCTCTCGACGCCCGCACATGGCGATTCGATCTCGTGTCCGAGTTGCGATCCGATTCGGTGGTGATGCTCTCCGGCGACCCGCACCACTCCGGCTGCCAGTTCCGCGCGCTGGCGGAGTTTGCCGAGAAGGACGGCAAGCGTGTCACCTACGTGCGACCACCCACTGCCGTTTTGCACGCCAACGATGAATGGACAGAGTGCGCGTGGATGGCGATGGCGCTACCGCTCGACGGCGAACCCGTCACCGTGCTGCGTTGCGAACTGCCAGGCAACCCTGCGCCGGTGCGCTGGTCCTCGCGCGACTATGGAAGGTTCGGCGCGACCTTCGCGCACTCGCTGCAGCCGGGCGCGCCCTTGCGCCTCTGCTACGCGTGGTTCGTCGCTCTCGGCGCACTCGACGTGGCTCGTTGCGAACAACTCGTCGGCCAACTCACCGCAGCGGACGGATCGGGATCCGAAAGAGTTGCCGTTCGTTGAGCGTCCGCAGAGGGATGCTGCAGAATAAGTAGGCATCGCCACCACCGCTGCCGTCTTGGATGAAGAGCGGGGTGTCTTCCGAGTAGCGGTAGCAAATGGGCTGACCTTGCAGCGCAAGGAATCCGAGCCATCCCAAGGTGCGCCCTGACACGATCGCGCACCAACTCTCCGGCTCCGGCTGATTCGCGGCGCGCGCCGCCAGAACTGTCTTCACCGGCGCACGCGCCAAGAGCAGCACGTCTTCCTCGCCATCCCGGTCCACGTCGCCGATGGCAACAAGGCCGGCCGACCAAAAGATCGGGATGAAGTCTGGTTCGAACTGCAGGCGCGCGACGAGTTGCGGCCCGTCTTCCGTCAGTTCGTAGCGTTCGAATCCACCCGGATTGGCCTCAATCGAACGAATGCCCGCCTGCACCAACGCCACGCCAAGGGGAGCGCGCGCTGAACGAACAAACGCAGCCGAGAGCGGCCCAGGCACCACCGGCCCAACGTGGACCCGAGCTGATCGCGCGGCGTCGACCCAGTGCCAAGCGCATGAGAAGTCGCGACCGGTGTCATGGTTGTCCAGGACACGCATCAGCAGCAAATGCCTCGTGCCGTCGCCAAGGTGAAGCGCGGAGCTGATGGAGCGAGTTTCCAACGCCGCCTCGCCCATGGTGCTCCACAACTCCACGCCCGTCTTGGAATCGAGGACCGCTACGTAGCCAGCCTTATGCGCGCCGGTTGCTGGATTGGCTCGAGCACAAGATGCGACGAGATCGAGCCTACCATCCCCATTCCAGTCGCCCACTGGTGCGAAATGGAGGCTCGCCATCTCGTCTCCGTGCTGACCAGTCGGAAGGAAATCGGGCCATGACCACAGGACGCGATCGTCGCGCGAGCCAAAGCACGCGATCCATCCCGCGTATTTTGCGCCGCGGGCACCGCTGGTCGGGTCAGAAATGACGCGCTCCTCCTTCGCGTCGTCGTCGAGGTCCGCCACATAGACGATAGAAGCGCCGAAGCCATGGCCGTCATCGCGATCAAGGCGCGCGTGCATCGCGCTCGCAGCGAGCCTGCGAACTGGTTGGAGGGTGGGCAGCGGCGCCTCATACACCACGCGCGTCTCGCCCCCCGTGGCCGACCACGAGAGGAGTGGCGCGCGTTGTGAAGCGATTCGAACTCCTGCAAGACGGGGATCGTCACCAATCGGCTCGATCGTCTCAACGGGCACGAGTTCTAGCTGCGGCACACCCAGGCGCGGCGACCCGACCTTGTGGCGCGCGCGCTCCCCTTTCTCCAGGGATGGATCCGCCACCACCGCAATGCATGGAGGCTGGTCTTGCCAATGCCCGCCAAAGGCCATGCCCTCGAGGAACTTCACCTGCGCGACGTTGACAGTTGGCGCAGTCTGAGCGCGCATGCGGGCGCTGACTGTCAGCCCCATCGCGCCACGCTGACTGCGCAACGCGACTACGCGCGCAATGTTGCCGCCTGCGTCTTGCTCCACTTCCTGCGGCAATTCGCCATCGAAGGCAACCTCGACTCGCAGTTGGCCGCCAGCGGAAGAACTCGCGCGCAGATAGACAAAGGCGCTGCGCATCGCCACCGGAAATCGACAGCGCAACGTGACACGCGAGTCCATGTCCTGGTCGCTCGGCGTCAGTGCGCATGGCACGGCCATCAGATCCAGAGGCACGACCGGGCTCACTGCGAGCCCAGTCCAATCCGCGGCATCCGATTCCAGTGAGAACTCAGAAGGCAGCGGGGAGTGGATGCAACTCCAAGTACGACGGAACTCACCGTCGAAGTTCGACAGCACCCCCGGCAACGTCTGCACATCCACGACCGTCGAGTTCCGCGTGTCGACCACCTGCGTCTCGTTGCGTCCAAGACCATCGGTGGCCTCGATCGTGTGGAGCCCAGGCACCAGGTTCGTGTTCATCCCGGGGACACTGGAATGAACGAGCTGGCCATCGATTTCGAGGCGGTCGCGCTGCTGGCCGACGCCGATCGGATTCCACTGATGGCCAGAACTCCACACGAGCAGCGATCGCCCAGGCACGTGGAGAGTATCGGTGCCCGGGTTGGATCCAGGCATGGCCGTAACCAGCGTCACCCACTGCGCACCAGGGCCCTCCGTCACTGCGATCGTGCGCCGCACCGGCATCACCTTGTCGCCGCGCAATTCCACCTCGTAGACGCCGTAGGGCAGCCAGCGGGCTGCGCCAAGCGGCGCCGTGATGTCGCCGTCCACGACCGCGACTGCGTCGAGCAAGCCGCAGTTCGCGACAAACATCACGTCACGGCCGCGCGGCCATGCCACCACAACAAACGAAAGGAGCGCGAGGCAGCAGACGGTGGCGAGCACAGCGACGATCCGCCGATCGCGCAGGGCGAGCGCCGGCCACGACGGAATGCGCGCCTTGACCGCTCCCTGGCCAGCCGCGGCGCGGCGGTCCGCTTCGAGTGCTTTGGCGGTCGGAGCGCGCCGGTCCGGCCTCGGGTCGAGGCAGCGGTAGAGGATTGCCTGCACATCGAGGGGCGCCTCACGACTTTGCGAAGCGTCGAGCAAGAACGCACGGCGGCGCCGCAACAGCACGTCGTCCATCTCCTTGCGGGCGTCGATCCCAAACATCGCTCGGTAGAGCACGAGTCCGATCGCGTAGACATCGGCACGACGATCGACCGCGCCCGGATCGTCGCCGAACTGCTCTGGCGCCATGTAGGCAAGCGTGCCCATCGCCATCCCGCTCTGGGTGAAGGACACGCGGTTCTGCTGGTCCCTTGCGAGGCCGAAGTCGATCACGACCGGCGACAGATCGTCGCGCACGAGCACGTTGCCCGGCTTCACGTCGCGATGCACGACGCCGCGTTCGTGCGCGACATGCAAGCCTGCCGCCACGTCGGCAAGCAGCCGCAGCATGCGGCGTCGATATCGAGGCGAGAGCCGCAACGCGGAGCCGCGCTCCTCGATGCCTGTCAACAACGCGTCGACTGCCGGCAAGCCAAACGATCCTGGGTCATTCGACGCCAGCGCGAGCAGCATTCGCTCGAGGTCGCAACCGCGCACCAGGTCCATGACCAACACGCCAGAACCGTTGTCCAGCACAGCATGGGCTCGGTACCGGACGATCGCAGGATGCTGCAGTTCCGCCAGCAGGCGGCACTCCTGTTCGAAGCGTGGCCGCGTCGCCTCGGCGACGCCGGGCACGAGCTTGACCGCGACTCGTTCCCCCGATGGATCGACGCCGTCGTAGGTGATGCCCATGCCGCCGGCGCCAAGGATGGCTTCGAGGCGGCAGCCGAGGATCGTCTGGCCCGCCATGCCGAATAGCTGGTTGCGAGCGGCCTGCCGTGCGCCGAGCAGATCTGCCAGCGCGGCCATCGGATCGCCATCAGCGTCCGCGATGCGCGCATCCCATTGACGCAGCAGTTCTTGCTGCGAAGTCGGTGGGTCACTCGGGGCTTCGTTTTCGGCTCGCATCCTGGCCATGGTGCGCGGCTTTCCTTCGCCCGCGTCCGTGCGCGCAGCATCTATCAGGCGAAGCCATTGCGCAAGCCGACTCACTCGTCAGAAGTGTCCTCACGAACTGTCGCCGTGCGAGGTCGCGCAACGACGCCTGAATACTCGCGACGCAACCATCGGGCTTCGGAGCCGCCAGCCACCGAGATGCTCGTCTACCTCTCCTACGATGCGCCGCGCTGCAACAGCACAGCCAAGGTCGCGCGCAATGCCGCGACCTCCTGCTCGATCCTGCGTATGCGCTCCTCCAGCTCTCCGTATGGCTGCGCGCTCGTTTCGGGCGAATGCATCGGAGCATGGAAGGGCGATGCATCGATGAGAGAATCAGGGCGCAATGCCTCGCTTCCTGCGCCCTTGGTTGGCGCCTGCGGCGGATCCTGGTGCCCGATCGAGTCACCGCCGAGTCGATGCGCCCAACGCCGATCGCGCTCGCGCGGCCCAAGTGGCAGTTCGACCACGAGCGGCTCGGGACGCTGCGCCATACGCAGCAGCGTCGCTTCGATCGAGCCAGGCGTCGTTTCGCAGCCAAGGCGTTGGACGCGTGGCTTCAGGGCGCCAGGAGCCTGCGGGCCGCGAATCAGCAACTCGCAAAGCACGCACAGTTCGGGCAGGGTGATCCCCAGTCGTTCGACCGCCTTGTGCCGCCACTTGGTCGTGCGGCCGCTGCCGTCCACGCGAGCGACCCAACTCTGCTCCATCAAGCCGCGAAGCGGCAACGCCATGTCCTGGTCCGTGAGACTCATGACCGGCTCGCGGTTGTTGGACTGATTGCAGCCCATGCGCAGCGAGTTCTCCGTCAGCGGATAGGTGTCGGGGACCGTGCGCTCCTTCTCGATCAGCACGCCAAGGATTCGTTGTTCTACCGGATCGAGCATGACCAAATGCTACGCCGAAGAGGATGCAGCAGCGAAACGCACGCCATAGCGCAGGAACAGCTCTTCAGAGAAACGCCCGAGCAAGTTCTCATCGGCGGACCGATCCGGCGACGGCTCCACCGCGGGGCCGACTGTCCGCACGAACGAATCCGCAGCCTCTCCGCAATTCTCCCGCGCGCCATGCACGCGAGCATGCGTCCAGTGCGCCTGGATCGCCGCGCCCAACGCCGCAGCTTCGGTTTCCGCGACGACGCGCACCGGCGCACCGATCAAGTTGGCGAGGATGCGCTGCCACAAGCTGTTGTTCGCGGCGCCGCCGCAGAGCCGCACATCGACCAGCGGCACGCCCAACCGTTGCAGTCGCGCGGCGCCAAGCGCGAGGTTGCACGACGTTCCTTCGAGCGCTGCGCGATAGAGGTGGCCAGCCGTCAAGTTGTCCCCACGCATGCCGACGAGTTGCCCAGTTGCGTCCGGCAAGTTGGGGACGCGTTCGCCTTGCAGGAACGGCAGCCACATGAGCCCGTCGCTGCCCGATGGCACTGCTTGTGCGGCCGCCGTCAGGGCGGCGTGACTCATGCCAGTGAGTGCGCGCACCGTCTCGGTGACGCCGGTCAGGTTCATCACGCAAAGCAATGGGAGCCAAGCGCCGTCGCTGCTGCAGAACGGCGCGATGAGTCCGTCTGGATCGACGACCGGAGCGTCGCAACGCGCGAACACGGTGCCCGATGTGCCGAGGCTGATGACCGCGACGCCGCTGTGCGCTGCGCCACTGCCGATCGCCGCCATCATGTTGTCACCGCCGCCCGCACTAACCAGCGTGCCTTCGCAGAGCCCGAGCAACGTGGCACCGGCGGCGGACAAGGTGCCCGCAGGCTCGCCAGCAGCCACCAACGACGGCAGCATCGACAGCAGGCGCGCGTCGATGGCTGCGCAGGCTCGTGCATCGAAAGCGCGCGCAGCGGAATCGAAGAAGCCGGTCCCGGACGCGTCGCCGCATTCCATGGTGCGCGCGTCGGTCAGGCGGAAGTTGACGTAGTCATGCGGCAGCAGCACATGCCGTGCTTTGGCCCAAAGGCGCGGTTCGTGATCGCGCGTCCACGCGAGCTTGCTCGCCGTGAACCCGGCCGGGATCTCGCGCCCGAGCGCGCGCGACAACTGCGCAGCTTCGGCGGCGGTGCTCGTGTCGCACCACAACTTTGCCGGCCGCACGACGCGCGACTGTTCGTCGAGCACAACGGCGCCGTGCTGCTGGCCCGAGACGCCAACGCCAAGCACCGCAGCAGGATCCATCCCGTGCAACGCCTGCCGTGCCGCGCCGCGGATCGCATCGATCCAAGTCTCGGGATGCTGCTCCATGTGACCCTTGGGCAGCCCCTCGATCAGGCCATAGGCAACTGCGCCGCGACTGACGACCTCGCCAGTGTCTGCGTCGATCACCAGCGCCTTGGTCGACTGCGTGCCGACGTCGATTCCCAGGAAACGGCGTGACGGAGCCATGACTCAGCTTCGCACGCCGAGCAGATGTTCGACGAGCAGTTGGTCGAGCCGCTCGTAGCGCAGCCCTCGCTTCGCGACCTGTGCAGCGTCGATCGACAGTCCCTTCAGCGCCTGCGCCTTTTGCTTCGAGTAGCCACCGTGGAGCAAGGGGTCGATTTGTGCGTCCCGCATCTCGGTGATGAGCGCCATGACTTCTGGGTCACTGTCGAATGCCTTCGCCCGGGCATGCAGGATCTTGTAGGTGCGCATGCAGCCCTTGGCGAAGTCCCAGACGCCGGCTTCGTCCTCGGTGCGATAGGCGTGCGCGTCAAAGTGGCGCGGGCCTTCGTAGCGCTTGCCGCCCATCGTGCCTTCGAGCAATCGAATCAGCAGGATCGCACCCTTCTGGTCCTCGCTGCCAAAGCGCAGGTCCTGGTCGTAGCGGCCGATCTTCTGCCCGTTCAAGTCGATGTGGAACAGCTTGTCACGCTCCATCGCCTGCGCCACGTTGTGCACGAACGACAGGCCTGCCATCGTCTCGTGCGCGACCTCCGGGTTGACGCCAACCATCTCGTGATTACGGAGCGTGCTGATGAAGTGCAGCATGTGCCCGGTCGTCGGCAGGTAGAGGTCGCCGCGCGGTTCGTTGGGCTTGGCCTCGAGCGCGAACCTCATGCCGTAGCCCTGCTCCTTCACGTAACCGCACAGAAAGTCGAGCGCGTCGCGCATTCGCGCGATCGCCGTCCGCGGATCGCGACACGCATCCGCCTCCGTGCCTTCGCGCCCGCCCCAGAACACATAGATCGTTGCGCCAAGCTCCGCGCCAAGGTCGATGGCGCGCATCGTCTTCTGCAAGGCGAAGGCGCGAACCTTGGGGTCGTTCGACGAGAACGCCCCATCCTTGAAGATCGGCTGCGAGAACAGGTTGGTGGTCGCCATCGGCACCTTCATGCCGGTGTCGGCGAGCGCCTTCTTGAAGCTCGCAACAATGCGATCGCGTTCACTCGCGCTGCTGCCGAATGGCACCAGGTCGTCGTCGTGCAGGTTGACGCCGTAGGCGCCGCACTCCGCGAGTTTGTGCACCAACCGATCGGGCGACTGCACCGGCCGCACCGGTTCGCCAAAGGGATCGCGACCGGGGTTGCCGACGGTCCACAGTCCAAACGTGAAGAGATCCTGCGAGACGGGGTCGAACGCGTTCATGAGTGCAGAAGGCATAGCGACGGGCGCGATGCCGCCCAACGACGAAACCCGCCTCAACCGATTCGACGCACGCCCCGACGTTCCCACCACGCGAGCCCCACCACCGCGAGGATGGCCGCAAGCGACCAATCGGGCGTCTGCGGCAACCGCTCCACGATCGAACGCGGCGGTGGCAGGCGGATGCCATCGAGCGCTTGCGGCGAGGATCCTGACAACGCGACGAGCGCCGCGACTTCTGCCGGCGTCGGCGCCGGCGGTTCGATCCGCGCCTGCAGGTTCGCGCTTTGCGGAGCAGTCGTTGCCGGACGCTGCACTGCGACCACCCACTGGGCAAGTCGCGCCGGGAACGCAGGTTCAGCGCGCAGCAAAGCGGCAGCTTCTCCTGCGAGGTCGGCGGCAAATGCGCCGACGCGGCCAAGGCCGACGTTGCCATAGGCGAGCAGCGGTTGCCCGGCGTCGCCGACGACGAGCAGCACATGCGCCGATGCGCGTGCAGCAGCAGGAACTGCGGCAAGCAAGTCGGGCCACTGCGCTGGCACGGGCAGGAGCAGCGGCGAAGTGGCAACCGCGCGAATGGATCGGCGTGAGTCGGCAACGGGAGCCGGTGTCGGCGGCTTTGGTTCGGGCTCGGGCTCGGGCTCGGGTTCTGGCACCCTTGGCTCTGGTGGGACCTCTTCATTCGCGGGCCCGTCGCCGCCGCTCGGCTTTCGGCCAACCTTGTCGAGCGCGCGCACGACTTCGGCACTGACCAACTGCGGCACAGCACGCGCATCGCGCACCGGCAAGAACGAACCGCCGCCTTCGCGCGCGATGCGCTCCGCCATGCCCTGAAAGGTCGCCAGCGTGCGATCGTCGACAATCGAGATCATGCTCAGCGTCAGGCCTTCCTTCTTCATCGCGTTCGCGCGCTGCCGAAGCACGAGTTCCTGATCCCACACTTCGCCGTCCGTCAGCACCACGACGTGCCGCACCGCCGCCTTCGACTGGCCGAGCATCGTGCGCGCCAGCGTCAGACCGTTGTCGAGGAAGGTCCGTTCGTTGAAGTGCGACAGCTTGGCGATGCCGGCTTCGATGCGCGCGAACTGCGCCGCGTCCGTCAACGGCAACTCGACGCGCGCCTGGTCATCGTCGCCGAAGGTGATCAATCCGACTTCGTCGCCTTCGCCGAGCGCGCGCGCCGTCTCGCGGGCGCTGGTCTTGGCGTAGCTCATCTTGGTCTGTCCGCCAAGCACGCGCATTCCCATGCTGCCCGAGCGGTCGACGACGAGGGCGATCGCGATGGCGTGCTTGTCGACTTCGACCGGAGCGCCAGGCTGCACGACCGGGTCGTCGTTGCGCACACCTTCGGGATCCGGAGGCGTGCGATTGGGCACGGGCTTCATCGCGTCGGGGAGCGACGGCGCGCCCTCGCCGCCGAGGCCATCGCCCGCGCCGACTTGCGGCAAGACCCGCACCGGCAACGTGTCACGGAGCGGATCGCCATCGCGTTGCAGGCCCGCGCCGCAGACGAACAAGCCGACGCCGTCGTCGACTGCTCGCTGCAGCCGACCTTGCTCTTCGACCGGCAACTCCATGCCGAGCACGACTGCGTCGATGCCTTCCCATGACGAAGGCAACGCGCCGGCTTCCACCGCAGAAATGCCCTGCGCCCGCAGTGCGCTGGCCAGCGATCTCGACGGATCGAGCACGAGCACGGACGGCGCAGCGAGGACTTCGAACTCGCCCGTGGCGATGACGCTGCGGCCTGTGGCTTCGATCGCGACGTCGACACGCACAACCCCGTGCGTGAGAGGCAATGCTGCAACCTCGATGCGCGCGCCGTCGCCCACTTCGCCGCGCATTGCCGCGCTCCAGCCATCGCCTGCAATCGTCACCTCCGCTGGCAACCTCGCGGCGAGCCCGTCGATGCGCAACGAAGCGACGAGGGGGCGCTGCACGCGCGGGGTTGCCGAGAAGGCCACCACGAGTCCGTCTGGCGAAAACGGCAGCGGAGTGGTTGTCGCCGCGCTCGCGGCGACCAAGGGCGCGTCGGGCGCGAAGCCGACGCGAAAGGGGGCGGTCCAGACGACCATCGCATCTTCACTCCGCGGCCCGGCGCGCAATGCCGCTCGCGCCACGGACGACAGGAAGTCAGGGCCGGCTTCGATCACTTCTACCGACGCAGGTGGATCGGTCGTCGCCTGCAAGGTGGTGAGTCGCTGCTGCAACTCCGTGGTCGCCGCGCCGGTCGTCACGACGCACAACTGCGCAGGTTGCTGCACGATCCGCGCGATCGGGGGCGCGATCGCGGCGGCGGCGACAACGAGCATCGCCAGCACATTCGCAGCGCGCGCCGACGCGGCGCCCGTTCGCACCAACAGCGACAGCGCGCAACCGACGAGCAATGCGAAGGCCAACCACGCCAACATGAGCGGTGCAGGTTAGGGGAAGATGGAGGAAGTCACTTCGACATGTCGGCCTTTTCGCAGCGCTGCGTTGATGCGCCAACAAGCCGTCTGCCTTGCCGAGATGCTTGCTCTGCGGGCTCGCGACGCCGCGCAGGACGAGCTAGCGCTTGCCGATTGCATCGGGCAAGAACGCGCAGAGCAGCCAGTCGATGCGGTCGCCGGCGTCGAGCCCCTTGCCAAACGCGACTTCGAGTGACAGCGTCTGCCCCCCTTCCACCGCGATCGGTCCCACCAGCCGCGGTGCGTCGCTCGGAGTCAGTTCGGCCAAGAACACTGGCGCACCGTCGCCGACTCGGACCTGGACCTCGACGTGGCCACGGACGCGCAGTTGCAGCGCCGAGTCATCGAAGGCGACGCGGGCCAGGAAGGAACGTGCGCCCGCGGGAACCTCGTACTCGAGCCGACTGCGACTGTGCACACCAAGGCCGCGTGCGTAACAGCGTCCGCCGGCCGCGAGCAAGGAGCCGCCGCCCGCCAGATCGCAGCGCCACGGCATCAAGGCGTCGCCGGCGATCGAGGCCTCGGCGATGCGTGCGGGCTCGAGGCGCGATGCGAAGCGTGCACCGACGTCGAGCCGCAGCAGGCAACCCACGTCGGCCTGAGCAATCGTGCGTTCCGCCCCGTCGAGCAAGGTCGCACGCAGGGAACCGTCTGCCAGCACGAAGGACGACAGAAAGACGCGATCGCCGCTGCGCGTGATCAACTCTGCGATCGGCGGCGTCTTGCTCGCCTCGGCTCCATCGATCCGCACCCCGATGAGGGACTTCAGGGGTCGCCATCGTGGCTCGGCCTCGCCCTCCGCCTGAAAGCGGATGCCTTCCGCCCCAAACTGGTGCAAGGTGCCGGCGACGCGATCGAACCCGAGGGCCGCCGGCAAGAACAAGGCTTCGGCCGCGCCTTCGGGCATGGCGAGGTCCCGCGCCTCGGCAACTTCGGGTCGCAGCACCAGACACTCGAGTCGATCCACGGACATCTCCACCAAGCCCAGCGTCGGCGACTGCAGATGGAAGTCGTCGCCGCCTTTGCCGCCACCGACGAGCAAGCCGCGAAGCACTTGCCCGCCGGCCAAATGCGCCTTCGGCAAGACCGATTCGGCGGCACTCGGGCCGAGCAAGCAGAGGACCCGCTTGCCATCCACGCGCTGCGTGCCCTTCGAATCGCTCAGTTCCCATGGGCCCGAGGCCTGGCCCGCGATGCGTTCTGCAACCAGGCTCTCGCCATCGATGAGCAGAGCTTCGAGCGTTGGCCGCTGCGCCACTGCGACCGAGCCGAAGGCCAAGACCAAGCACGCGGGGAAGAATGGAGGCAGGAATCGGCTCATGTCAGAATGTCACTGTTGTGGGCGCGCGTCCAAGGACCGCCTGCCAGTTTGGCGCGCACGGCACTTTGCACTATGCACCCACATGGGACGCCGACCAAACTCAAGTTGAGGAATGAACGAGAGATGCAAGCGCGGCACCTAGATGGCCGAAGGCCTTCCAGCGACGGCACCCGCTTTGCTTTCGCGCGCGCCCCACGTCGGCGGCGGTCGGCGACTTTTACTCCGAGTCCAAACTCGGCCCTGAAGTCAGCGCCCGCAAGCTCCCACGGTCCACCCCGGACCAGCCGGCGTTCGCCAGTGCGGCACCCGCAACCAGTTCGAGATTCCCCGTCGAGGATGTGATGGTCAAACAACTCGTGTTCGAAAACGATGCTCGCGAAGCCGTGCTTCGCGGCGCCCAGAAACTCGCCAAGGCAGTTGTCTCTACGCTCGGTCCTCGCGGCCGCAACGCCGTGCTCGACAAGGGCTGGGGCGGACCGACGGTCACCAAGGACGGTGTGACGGTCGCTGAGGAGATCGAACTCGAAGACGCGTACGAGAACCTCGGCGCCAAGCTCGTCAAGGAAGCCGCCAGCAAGACCTCGGACGTCGCCGGTGACGGCACGACGACCGCGACCTTGCTCGCCTGCGCGATCGCCGAGAGCGGCATGCGCTACCTGATCGCGGGCGCGAACCACGCCGAGTTGATCAAGGGCATCCGCATCGCCAGCGACAAGGTCGTCGAGGCGCTGCACAAGATGGCCAAGCCGGTCCCCGCGACCGACTACAAGGCGATCGCGCAAGTCGCGACGATCTCCGGCAACAACGATCCCGAGATCGGCAAGCACCTCGCTGAAGCGATGAAGACCGTCGGCCAAGACGGCGTGAT
>SXPK01000093.1 GCA_005776365.1 Planctomycetia bacterium | reverse complement strand
GATGGCGGTCTCCTACTGCCTTGGCTTTCGCAAGGAGATGCCATGAAGGAGTCGGTGTCGTTGCGCTTGTTCGCGCTCGCCTACGGCTGCGTTGCGCACGCGGCCTTTGCGGCTGCTGTCGCGGTCATGGCTTGGTCGCTGTGGATCGGCCTGCAAGGCGGCCTAGGTCGCATCCACGGCGTCGCTGCGATCGCCAGCAACACTGCGCTCGCTGCGCAGTTTCCGCTGCTTCACTCGTTTCTGCTGACTGATCGTGGACGTCGTGTGCTGCGAAGGCTCGCGCCGTGGGGACGTGGCCGATTGCAGACGACGACCTACGCGCTCGTCGCGTCGATTCAGTTGATGGCCGCGTTTCTTCTGTGGTCGCCATCCGGCGTGACGTGGCATCGCGCAGAAGGCGTGTTGCTCGTCGCGCATGCGCTGCTGTTCGTCGCCGCGTGGGCGTTCCTGGTGAAGGCGCTGTGGGACGCTGGGCTCTCGCTCCAGACTGGCGCTGCTGGCTGGAGCGCAATCGTCGCCGGGCGCGAAGTGCGGTATGGCGACATGCCGGTCGATGGTCTGTTCCGCACCTGCCGTCAGCCGATCTACCTCGGCTTCGCGCTCGTCTTGATCACGGCTCCGTGCTGGAGCCTCGATTGGATCACCCTGTGCGTAGGCTGGTGTTCCTACTGCGTGCTCGGCCCCTTGCTGAAAGAACGACGTTGGCGCCGGTCCTACGGCGAACGATTCCTCAGGTATCGCAGCGAAGTGCCATACATGATCCCGAGATTCCTCCGATGAAAATCGCCGCCGTCGGCAGTGCGCTGCCGCAACACGTCTACGACCAGAGTGTGCTGACTCGCTATCTCGAAGGAGTCTTTGCCAACGATCCGCCGGCGGCCCGCCGCATCGCGCAGTTGCACGAGAACACGACGGTGCGCACGCGGCGGCTCGCGTTGCCGCTCGAAGAATACGCGCTGCTCCGCACCTTCACCGAGTGCAACGCCGCGTGGCTTCGCTGCGCACTGGATCTGGGTGAACGCGCGGTCGATGCGGCGCTCTCGCGAGCCGGTCTTCGTCCACAGGACGTCGACGCGTTCTACTTCTCGACGGTGACTGGCCTGGCGAGCCCTTCGCTCGAGGCCCGGTTGATGAATCGCTTGCGGATGCGGGAAGATGTGCGGCGCGTGCCCATGTTTGGCATGGGTTGCGCCGCCGGCGCCGCGGCGATTTCGCGGGCCTGCGATTTCACGCGCGGAGACCCCGATGGCGTCGCGCTCGTCCTCACCGTCGAACTCTGCTCGTTGACCCTGCAGCGAGAAGACCGTTCGGTGGCCAACTTGATCAGCACGGGCTTGTTCGGCGATGGCGCGAGCGCGGCGGTCGTGGTGGGCGAGCGTCGACGCGCTACCGGTCCAAGGATCGAAGCGACGCGCAGCGTCTTCTACCCGGACACCGAGGACGTGATGGGTTGGGACATCGGCGCACACGGATTCAAGATCGTGCTGTCCCCTGCGGTGCCCTCGGTTGCTCGCGAGCGCCTGCCCGGCGACATCGATCGGTTTCTCGCTGCCAACGGCCACAAGCGCGCTGATGTGACGAGCTGGGTGTGCCACCCTGGTGGTCCCAAAGTGCTGGAAGCGCTGCAAGAGGGACTCGGGCTCACGAAGGCCGACTTGGCGTGCAGTTGGCGCAACCTCGAGCACGTCGGCAACCTATCGAGCGCGTCGGTCCTCTTGATCCTCGAGGACACGATGGTGAACCATCGTCCGGCAGCGGGAACCCTCGGCATGATGCTGGCGATGGGCCCCGGCTTCTGCAGTGAGTTGTTGCAACTGCGCTGGTGATGCGAAGGCAGCTGAGTCCGCTGCGTCAGCCTCGTGCTTTGGGCGGCAACGCGGCGATCCATTCGGCAATGCGCGTGCGAATCGCATCCGTGATTTCGTCTCGCGCGCGCCGGTAGATGGCGAGGCTGCCGCCGTAGGGATCGCCGATGTCCCCGCCGTCCTTGCGCAGCAAGAGGGCTCGCCCTTCGAGGTCCGGCGCCAGATCAAGCACCGCTTCGAGATGCGATTGCGCCAGGCAAAGGACCTGCGTCGCCTTGCGCGCGGCGTCGGCGCGCAGCGACGTGGTCAGGTGCGAAGACAGATCGAGGCCGAGTTCAGAAGCGGCCGCAAGACTGCCGGGACTCGCGGGCAAGCCGTCCATGGTGCCAGCGCCGGCGCTGGCAAAACGGAGCCCGCGCGCTTCGACCTCGTCGGGCTTGCAATGGAGCCGCTCTGCGACGAGCGACCGCGCGATGGCTGCCGCCATCGGGGAGCGACAGGTGTTGCCCGTGCAGACGAATAGGATCGAGTTGGCAGCTGCACTCATGAGCTCGTGACGGCTCAGTATGCCTTCACGGAGCGCTTCTAGCGCGGGCCCTGTGCAACGCACGACGCATGAAGGCGTGCCGATGGGGGATGGGCCGCCGTCGAACAGGAGCTCGACCGAGCCGTCCAAGCGTGCGAGCGCTTCGTCGCGGGGCG
>SXPK01000092.1 GCA_005776365.1 Planctomycetia bacterium | reverse complement strand
TCGTCGCGCGACCGCGCTTCCTCGCGATCACCGAGTTCGCGCCGCGGGCGCTCATCTACCACGAGGGCAGCCGCTACCGCGTCGATCGTGTGCTGATGCGCATCCAGGACGACGGCGACGGACAGGGTTCGCTCACGTCGCTCGCCAAGCACTGTCCGGAGTGCGGCTGCTTCCATCCGCAGGCGGAAGGCCAGGGCGTCGACGTGTGCGAACACTGCAGCTCCCGGCTGTCCGAGGTTCCTGAGTTGGAGCCGCTGTTCCAGATGCAGAACGTGGCGGCGCGCCGCGTCGACCGCATCACGTCGTCGGAAGAGGAGCGGCAGCGCTACGGCTACGAAGTGTTGACCGGCATTCGCTTCGCCGACCACGGCAGCGGGCCGCTGTGCCGTCGTTCCGATGTGTTCGACGGCGATCGGCTCCTGCTGCGCCTGACGCACGGGGACGCGGCCACCATCCGTCGGGTCAATCTCGGCCTGAAGCGGCGCAACAAGGACACCGGCCTAGGCTTCGTGCTCGATCTGGAGAAGGGGCTGTGGGGCCGCGAGTCCGACGAGGAGAGCGACGACCAGGATCCGGTCGGCCCGCGCACGCTTCGCGTCATCCCCTTCGTCGAGGACCGCAAGAACTGTCTGTTGATGCAGCTCGGCGACGAAGCCGCCCCCGAGTTCCGCGCGTCGCTCCGCGCCGCGCTGAAGGCCGCGATCCAGGTCGAGTTCCAGCTCGAAGACATGGAGCTGGCTGCGGAGGCGATCCCCGACCGCACTCGTGAGAAGCGCACGCTGTTCTACGAAGCCACGGAAGGCGGAGCTGGTGTGCTGCGCCGTCTGCTCGACGAGCCGGACGCCTTGCGCCGCGTGGCTCGCCGTGCGCTCGAACTCTGCCACTTCGACCCCGAGACGGGCGCGGACCGGCGCCGCGCACCGCACGGCAGGGAGGACTGTGACGCCGCCTGCTACGACTGCTTGCGCAGCTACGGCAACCAGCCGGAACACGAACTGCTCGACCGCCACCTGCTGCGTGACTTCCTGCGGCGGCTCGCGGCCGCGAACCCCGACATCTCGGCAGCGCCGGTGGCCCGCAACGAGCACCTCGAGCACCTGCTGGCCCTCTGCGAGTCCGATCTCGAACGGTCGTTCCTCCGGTTCCTCGAGCGCCACCGATTGCACTTGCCCACGGCTGCCCAGCGACGCATCGCCGCCGCCAACGCGCGGCCTGACTTCGTCTACGACCGCGAACAGGCGGCCATCTACGTCGACGGTCCGATCCACGACTTCCCGGATCGCCAGAAGCGCGACCAGGCCCAGCAGAGCGAACTGGAAGACCGTGGCGTCACTGTGCTGCGCTTCCATCATGAGGGGGACTGGATCGGCATCGTCCAGCGCTACCCCGATCTCTTCGGCACCCTCGTCACCGAGCCTTCCTGATCTCGCGCTCATGCACTTCCCACCTGGCTCCTTGGTCCGCGCGCGCGGACGCGAATGGGTCGTTCAGCCCGAGTCCACCGAGGACTACCTGCAGGTTCGCCCCCTGACCGGCAGTGATGTCGAGGCAACCGGCATCATGACGGCGCTAGAACCGGTCGGTCCGGCCTCGTTCCCGGCGCCGTCGCCGGAACGCCTTGGCGACCACCGTTCCTGCAAGCTGCTGCGCGACGCGATCCGGCTGCAGGTCCGCAATGCCGCCGGTCCGTTCCGCTCGCTCGGCAAGATCGCGGTCGAGCCGCGCTCCTACCAACTCGTGCCGCTGCTGATGGCCTTGAAGCAGGACCCCGTCCGCCTGTTGATCGCCGACGACGTCGGTATCGGCAAGACCGTCGAGGCCGCGCTGGTCGCCAAGGAGATGCTCGAACGCGGTGAAGCGAAAGGCCTCGCGGTGCTGTGTCCGCCGCACCTTGCCGAGCAGTGGCAGCGCGAGCTGCAGCGCAAGTTCCACATCGACGCAGCGTTGGTGCTCGCCGGCACGGCGGCCCGCCTCGAACGCGCTTGCCGCACCGGGGAGTCGCTATTCGACCGCTACCCACACACCGTCGTCTCGCTCGACTTCATCAAGAGCGATCGGCGGCGCGAGGCGTTCCTGCGCAGTGCGCCCAACCTCATCATCGTCGACGAGGCCCACTCCTGTGCCTCTGGCGGCGGGCGCCACCAGCGCCACTCGCTGCTGAAGGACCTCGCGCAGAAGGACGGCCAGCACCTGCTGCTCGTCACCGCGACCCCGCACAGCGGCGACCAGACCGCGTTCCACTCACTCCTCGGCGTGCTCGACCCGGCCTTCGCCGACCTGCCGGACGACCTGACCCGCGAAGAAGCCAAGCCGCATCGCCAGCGCCTCGCCCGTCACCTCGTGCAGCGCCGCCGTGCCGACATCGAGCACTTCCTCGACGATCAAACGCCGTTCCCGAAACGCGAAGGGGACCGCGAGGTCACCTGGAGCATGAGCCGCGAGTACCGCACGCTGTTCGACAAGGTGCTCGACTACGCGCGCGAGCTCGTCGCCAAGGGGGACGGCAAGAACCAGCGTGCCCGCGTGCACTGGTGGTCGGCCCTCGCAGCGCTGCGCTCGGTCGGCAGCAGCCCGGCCGCGGCGGTGGCGACGTTGCGCAGCAGGGCGCCACATGCCGACGGGGATACGCCCGGCGACGTCGACGCGATCGGCGAGAAGCTGGTCCTCGATCAGGATGAGGCCGAGGGCATCGAAGGGGTCGACCTGACCCCGGGCGTGCAGGAAGTCGCCACGGACGACGACGCGGCCGGCGGCGAAGCCAGGACGCAGCGCAACCGACTGCTTGCGCTGGCCCGCGAGGCGGCGACGTTCCTCGGTAAGAAGGACACGAAGCTCCAGGCCGCCATCAAGCTCGCGCAGGAGCTGCTCGCGCAGGGGAAGAGCCCGATCCTGTTCTGCCGCTTCATCCCGACGGCCGAGTACGTGGCCAACGAGCTGAAGCAGAAGCTGCGCGGCGTCGACGTGCGCGCCGTCACGGGCAACCAGCCGCCCGAGGCCCGCGAGAAGACCATCGAGGAGATGGGAAAGAGCGAGAAGCGCGTGCTCGTCTGCACGGACTGCCTCTCCGAGGGCATCAACCTGCAGGGGTGGTTCGACTCGGTCGTGCACTATGACCTGGCGTGGAACCCGACGCGCCACGAACAGCGGGAAGGCCGCGTGGATCGCTACGGCCAGACCAAGCCCGCGGTCCGCCTCGTCACTCTCTACGGCGACAACTCGCCGATCGACGGCATCGTGCTCGACGTGCTGCTGCGCAAACATCGCACCATCCGCTCGGCGCTCGGCGTCTCCATCGCTCTGCCGGAAGAGTCGAGCAAGATCGTCGATGCGCTCATGGAAGGGCTGCTGCTGCGCACTGGCAGCAAGAAGGGCGAGCAGTTGCTACCTGGGATGGCCGAGTACCTGAAGCCTCGCCGCGAGGATCTGCACCGCCGCTGGGACGTCGCGGCTGACCGCGAGAAGCGCTCGCGCACGCTGTTCGCGCAGGACGCCTTGAAGCCGCAGGAGGTGCTGCCCGAGCTGGCAGCTGTGCGGCGCGCGATCGGCTCTCGCGAACAGGTCCGCTCGTTCGTCACCGCAGCGCTGCAGGCCCACGGCGCGCAGGTCGGCACCAAGCTTGTCGACGAACTGCCGGTGATGCAGGTCGAACTCAACGACGAACTGCCGCGCGGTCTCTGCAGCGAGCTGCGCCGTGCGGTGGGTGAGAAGAAGTCCCTGCTGGCGCGCTTCGAGCTGCCGACGCCGACGTCGGTGGTCGACCTGCCGCGCACGCATCCGTTCGTCGAGACGCTCGCGAACTACACGGTCGATGCGGCGCTCGATCCGCAGAACGCGTCCGCTGCGGGCCGGCGCGCCGGCGCCATCCGCACCAAGGCGGTCGACAAGCGCACGACCTTGTGCCTGCTGCGGCTGCGCTACGAGATCCACGAACAGCGCGCGGACTCCACGCGCACATTGCTGCTGGAGGACGTGCAGCTGGCGGCGTTCCGCGGTTCCCCGCAGCAGCCGGAGTGGCTCGACCAGGAAGCCGCCGAGGCGCTGCTCGCCGCCGATCCGTCCTCCAACCTCGGTAACGACCAGGCCCGCGACGCCGTGCAGAAGATCCTTGTCGAGGGAGATGCGCTCTCCGCGCAGTTGGCGTCGCTCGCCAAGGACCGCGCCCAGTCGCTGCTCGATGCCCATCGAAGGGTGCGGCTCGCTGCGCGGCTTACGGGCATCAAGCAGAAGATCGAGTGGAAGCCGCCGCTCGACTGGCTCGGCATCTACGTGTTCCTGCCCGCGGGAGGGCTGTGACCGTGGGCAACCTGACGAGCTTCCGCATCGAGGGCGGGCTGTTCCCGAGCGACTTTGCCGAACGCCTGACGAGCAAGGCGTCGAGTCTCGACGGGCTCTTGCCGACCGACTACGGCAAGCAGGACCAGGCCGATCGCGACGAGGCGATCCAGATCGCGTTCCGGCAGACGCTGTCGGCGTGGCGGCGTCTGCAGACGGCGCTGCAGCAGGCCCCGAAGGGCGACCCGCAAACGTCGCTGACGCGCGAGCGCTTCCTGCTGCCGCTTTTCGAGGCGCTGGGCTACGGGCGGTTGCCGGTGGCGAAGGCGCAGAAGCTCGGCGAGCGGTCGTACGCGATCTCGCACCAGTGGATGACGGTGCCGATCCACCTGCTCGGCATCGCGGTCGACCTCGACCGGCGCGAGCGGGGGATCCGCGGTGCCTCGCAGGCGTCACCGCACGGGCTCGTGCAGGAGTACCTGAACGCTTCGGACCAGGTGTTGTGGGCGTTGCTGAGCAACGGCCACACACTGCGGCTGCTGCGCGACCACAAGAGCCTGACGCGCAACGCCTACATCGAGTTCGACCTCGACCGGATCTGCGACGACGAGGACTACCCGGGCTTCGCGCTGCTGTGGCTGCTTTGCCACAGTTCGCGGGCGGCGGCTGACAAGCCGGAGGGGGTCTGGTGGGAGAAGTGGTACGAGCAGTCGCGGCAGGACGGGGTGCGGGCGCTCGATCGGTTGCGCGACGGGGTCAAGGTCGCGATCGAGGCGCTGGGCAGTGGGTTCCTGGAGCACCCGGCCAACCAGGCGTTGCGGGATGCCTTGAAGAGTGGGGCGCTCTCGACGGACAGTTACTACCGGCTCCTGCTGCGGGTGATCTACCGGCTGCTGTTCCTGTTCGTCGCCGAGGACCGTGGGGTGCTACTGCAGTCGCGCGAGGAGTTCGAGGACGCGCGACGCCGATTCCTGGAGCACTACGGCACCGGCCGCTTGCGCAACCTAGCTGCGGCGATCCGTGGCACGCAGCATGGGGATCTGTGGCAGGCGCTGCGGCTGGTGATGGACAAGCTCGGCGACGGCGGGTGTCCGGCGCTGGCTTTGCCGGACCTCGGGCCTGGGTTCTGGGGCAAGGACCAGCTCGGGCTGCTCTCGGGCGCCGAACTGCGCAACGTGCACTTGCTCGAAGCGGCGCGGGCGTTGGCGTTCACCGTGGAGAACGGGGTGTTGCACCCGGTGCGGTATCGCGACCTCGGGGCGACGGAGTTCGGCAGCGTCTACGAGTCGCTGCTGGAGCTGAAGCCGCAGCAGGTGCGGCCGGAGGTGTTCTCGCTGGCGCAGGCGGCGGGCAACGAGCGGAAGACGACGGGGGCCTACTACACTCCGGACTCGCTCGTGCAGTGTCTGCTCGACTCGGCGTTGGAGCCGTTGCTGGCCCGGTGTCGTGAAGCGAAGGATCCGGCGGCGGAGCTGCTGGATCTGAAGGTGTGCGATCCGGCGTGCGGCAGCGGGCACTTCCTGGTGGCGGCGGCGCACCGGATCGCGAAGGCGTTGGCGCAGGTGCGCAGTGGCGATGACGAGCCGTCGCCGGTGGCGCGGCGGGAGGCGATGCGCGACGTGGTGGCGCGGTGTCTCTACGGGGTCGACGTCAGCGAGATGGCGGTCGAGCTGTGCAAGGTCAACCTGTGGCTGGAGGCGCAGGCGCCGGATCTGCCGTTGGCGTTCTTGGATGCGCACATCCAGCAGGGGAACAGCCTGCTCGGGGCGACGCCGGAGTTGATCGCGAAGGGGATTCCGGACGAGGCGATGGAGCCGCTGCTCGGGGACGACAAGGAGTTCTGCAAGCAGCTGAAGAAGGAGAACAAGGCGCGGCGGCAGCGCGGGCGCACGATGTTCGACTTGCAGGGTGATGCGTCGCTCGGGAAGCGGGGCGATGCCTTGGTGAAGGCGTACCTGCGCGTGGAGCAGGTGGCCGATCGCAGTGCGACGGCGGTGCGCGAGAAGGCAGCGGCCTACGGCGAGTGGGCGGCCAGCGAAGCGCGGCGCCGTGAAGAGTTGGTGGCGGACGCCTGGTGTGCTGCGTTCGTGATGAAGAAGACGAAGGATGCGCCGCCGCCGGTGACCGAGGAGCTGTTCACCAAGGCGCGGGATGGCGTCGCGGATCTACCGGCCGCAACCGAGAAGGAGGTGAAGCGGTTGGGGCGTGAGTTCCGGTTTTGCCACTGGTGGCTGAAGTTCCCGGGGGTGTTCGGCGAGGGGCAACGGAAGCGCGGGTTCGATCTGGTGATCGGGAATCCGCCGTGGGAGCGGATCAAGATCCAAGAGAAGGAGTGGTTTGCTGCGCGGAGCCCGGAGGTCGCGAATGCGCGCAACGCGAGCGAGCGGGGCAAGAAGATCGCGGAGCTGGTGAAGTCGAATGCTGCCCTGCACGCCGAGTTCGAGCTGGATCTGAGGCGGGCCGAGGGTGAGAGCAAGTTCGTGCTGAAGTCAGAGCGGTACCCGCTGTGCGGGCGCGGCGACGTGAATACCTACACTCTGTTCGCTGAACTGGCGCGCGAGGTGATCGAGGCGCGCGGTCGCGTTGGGATGATCGTGCCGAGCGGGATCGCAACGGATGCAACGACGCAGTTCTTCTTCCAGGATCTGGTGGGGCGAGGTGCGCTCGCCAGCCTGTACGACTTCAAGAACTCAGATCGGTTCTTCTACGATGTCGGTCACCGACGAGCGAAGTTCGTGTTGCTTACGCTGACGGGGGCAGCTGCGCCCGCGGAGCGCGGTGACTTCGTCTTCTTCGCGGATGGCCCCGAGGATCTTGCGGCGAAGGAGAGGCACTTCTCTCTGTCGGGGGACGACTTTGTCCTCCTCAATCCGAACACAAGGACATGCCCGACGTTTCGTAGTGCTCGCGACGCAGACATCACGAAAGCGGTTTACCGGCGCGTGCCGGTGCTCTGGGATGAGGCTCGACCCGAAGGGAACCCGTGGGGGCTGTCTTTCTCCGCGATGTTCCACATGTCGGGCGACTCAGGCTTATTCAAGCTGCAGAACGAGATCCAGGCCGCTGGCTTCCGGCGCCAAGGCAACCGGTTCGCAAAGGGTGAGCAAGTCATGCTGCCGCTCTACGAAGCGAAGATGGTCCATCACTTTGACCATCGGTACGGTGACTATCTCATGCGAGTCGAAGGATCAGAGGACACTCAGCTGCCAGATGTCCCTCTCGATCGCCTTCAAGATCCGAGCTACGAACCCCTGTCCCGCTACTGGGTCGCCGCCGAGGCGGTCGAGGATCGTCTGCGCAAGACCGCGCGCGACGGAGCCGTCGAGTGGTCCTGGCCCCACAACTGGCTACTCGGCTGGCGCGACATCACGAACGCGACGAACGAACGGACGGTCATCGCGACCGTGATCCCGCGCGTCGCCGTTGGGCATACGACGCCCCTGATGATGCTGGGCGAGCAGCAGGTCCCACGGATGCCGTGCCTGTTGGCCAACCTGTCGGCGTTTGCGTTCGACTACGTCGCAAGGCAGAAGGTCGGCGGGACTCACCTCACCTACAACTACCTGCACCAGTTGGCCGTGTTTCCGCCGGATCGCTACGTCCAAGGCGAGCCGTGGACTGGGCGCTGGCCCCTCGATGCGTGGATCACTCCGCGCGTACTCGAACTGGTCGGGACGACGAACTCCATGCTTCCGCTGCTGGGGGAGTGGGGCATCAAGTCGGTGTTCCCGTTCGATCTTGCTCGCCGCTTCCAGCTCCGCTGCGAACTCGACGCCGCCTTCTTCCACCTCTACGGCCTCGCCCGCGACGAGGTCGCCTACGTGATGGACACCTTCCCCATCGTCCGCCGCCACGACGAAGCCGAACACGGCGACTACCGCACAAAGCTCACCATCCTCAACCTCTACGACCATATGGCCGCAACGATCGGAGCTGGGTAGCGAATGGAACACATCAAGGTCGTTACAGAACAGCAACTTGAGTACTTCTCGCCGAGTCGTGACGGCCAGGAAGCGATACCAGAGCTCGTATGGAGGTTGATTCGCGACTCGTGCTCTGACTTAACGCACTGCCGAATTCCGTACGGTGACAGCATCGGCAAGCCTGGCTTCGACGGATTCCTCGCAACGCAGAAGGGCTTTCATCAGTTCGTCCCGCAGGGGGAGAGCTACTGGGAGGTCGGGACGGGTGATGATGCGCAGGCGAAGGCCACGGACGACTTCAAGAAGAGAACCAAGAACAGTACGCCGCAACAGCGTGCCATTACGACCTTCGTCTTCGTGACATCGCGAAGCGGTTGGGATGGAACGCAGCAGCAGCGATGGCGCGGCCGCCGAAAGAAGTTCGGGTGGAAGGATATCCGTATCCTTGACGGGATTGTATTAGCGGACTGGCTACGCGAGTTTCCCGCAACGGCGAAGTGGTTGCTAAAGAGGATTGATTCAACCCGGACGTTTCATAAATGGCGTGAAGTCGCCGAGCACTGGGTCAACCTTGGCAAGTTGTGTTCAGAAGATGGTGTTGCCATGCCTTCTGACGTCTTCCTCATCGGCAGAGAGCTCGCCGTTGAGGCGGTGAAGAGAGTGTTCCTCGGAGACTCTGAGCAGGTGTTCGTCGGTGTCGAGGATGCACGCGACCTTGACGACTTCGTTGCGGCAGTCGTTGCCAGTCAAGATGTCGACACTCGGGGGCGGTGGTCTGGGAAGTGTCTGCTTGTGCAGGGCAAAGATGAGTGGCATTCGTTTCTGCAGCTCAAGGAAAGGCACGTCATCGTTGCAGATGTGTCCCTGGAGCTGGATGGGGCGGGAGAGCAGGATCGCCTCGCTGCAAAAGGTCGACATGGGATTATCGTGCCAGTTGTTGGCGCCGCTTCGGGCGATGTTGTGCGCCTGATTCCTCCGACGACCCGGCAGGTTGAGGACGTTCTGACGAAGGCGGGGTTTCGCCCTGAGCGCGTCAAGAAGCTGGTTGATGGCGGGCTGGGCTCGCTCTCGACGTTCAAGCGCAGACTCGAAGGGCTCCCGGATGCGCCGGCGTATTCGATTGGCGAGACTGCCCGTGCCCTCGCCTTGGCGAGCTTGCCGGGGTTTTGGGATGCAAGCTGCGAAAGCGATGTCGCGGCTGTGGAGCGCATCCTGGGAAAATCCCATGGGGAGTGGCTGGAAAGCGTTCGCCTTGAGGTGCTCAAGCCCGGCACTCCCCTGACGCAGATTAACCAGCGGTGGAGGGTTGTCGCCCGAGGCGAGGCCTGGAACGCGCTCGGTCGCTTGCTGGACGACACCGACCTCGCTCGATTCCAGCGGGAGGCCGTGTCTGTCCTTTCTGAGGAGGATCCCACGATCACAGTTCCCAAGGCAGGGCGGTGGATGGCATCGCTCCAGGGGAAGGTTCGGAGGTTTTCGGGGTCGCTACGCAAGGGGCTGGCGGATACGCTGGCACTACTTGGAAGTCGTGGCCAAGCCCTCAGCAGTTGCTCAACTGGGCGCGCGAGTTCGGTCGCAAGTGCTGTCGTGCGCGAGTTGCTGCTGGATGCCGACTGGAAGCGATGGATGAGTCTCCACGACCTGTTGCCATTATTGGCAGAGGCATCACCCGATCAGTTTCTCGAGGCTGTTGAGCGGGCGACTGTTGCATTGGAATCATCGCCATTTCCGGCGATGTATGCTCAGGAAGGGGACGGCGCTTGGGGGTGGAACTACATGAGCGGCCTGCTGTGGGCGTTGGAAACCCTTGCTTGGCATCCCGACTACCTTGGCGTCGCCGTTCAGGGTTTGGCTTCGCTCGCTTCGATCGACCCCGGCGGCAAGTGGGCGAATCGGCCCGCCAATTCTCTGACGAAGATCCTGCTGCCCTGGTGCCCGCAGACCACGGCATCCATCCACAGGCGAGTTGCGGCAGTCAGGGCGGTAGGGCGAGAACGTCCCGCAGTGGCATGGAGTTTGATTCTGTCCATACTACCCAAGTCTCATGGGTTCACCTCAAGCTCTGCCAAGCCGGCTTGGCGATCCGAGTTGATGGCGGGCTGGCAGCAACAGGTCCTGATAAAGGACTACGTCGAGCAGGTCGAGGCGTATGCAAGCCTAGCGGTCGAACTTGCGACGGGTGACGCGAACAGACTGGCCGAGATCGTTGAGCGAGTGCCCGAGTTGCCACCCGAGCCAAGGAAGGCAATCCTGACGAATCTGGTTTCCGTCGGCTTGAAGGGACGCGTGGAAAGTGAGCGGCAACCCGTCTGGGAAGCGCTGGTGGACCTTGCAGCTCGTCACAGCGCCCACCCGGGTGCGAAGTGGGCAATGCCTGATGTCGAGGTTGCCAAGGTGCTAGCGAGTGCCGCGGCAATTGAGCCCAAGAGCTCGTGCCTGCGGCATCGACGACTGTTCGGTGATCGAGACTTCGGGCTCTTCGAGTTCCATGCTGACCCTCGCGAGCAGGAGCGCAGGCTCGCACAGCGCCGGCGGGATGCGATCTTGGAGATTGTCAACGAGGTGGGCCTGGACGGAGCCGTTGCGTTTGCCTCGAGCGTGGCAGCACCCGGGAAGGTGGGGCTGGCATTGGGCGAGCTAGACCGCTCACAGGACGACGCAGCCGTTTTGCCCACGCTACTTGTTGGCAGAGAGCCGCCGGTGCTGTCCCTGGTGGCTGGGTTCGTTCACGCGAGGTGGAAGGCGATCGGCTGGGATTGGGTCGACCGCTTGCCCGTGTCGGAGTGGACTGGTGTCGAGAAGGCAACGTTCTTCACCCTGCTCCCGTTCTCCAGGGATACTTGGCAGCGAGCTGAAGGGGCCTTGGGCGAAGAGTCATCCTTGTACTGGCGGGGCGTGAGGCCGTGGCCGTGGGCAGTGACCGATGGCTTTGCGGAGTCGGTCGAGCGGCTTCTGCAGCACGGGCGCCCAAGGGCGGCGGTAGCGTTCTGCAGCGTGTCCTCGAGAACAGGAAAGGAAGTTCCCGTGCCGCTTGTTCTTCAGGCGTTGCGGGAGAGTGCTCAGGGGGATGACACAATTGATCGCTTCGACCCGCAGGCGGTGATCGAGACGATCAAGATGCTGCAACAGCAAGGAGACGTGAACGAAGCGGACGTCTCGGAAATCGAGTGGATGTACCTGCCACTACTTGAGGACCATCTCGGCGCTGGTCCGAGGGTGCTTGATGCTCAGTTGGCGAGGGTGCCCGAGCGATTCATCGAGATGATCCGCAAGGCGTACAAGTCCGAGAAGGGGGCCGGTGCCCCAACTCTCCTGTCTGAAGATGACAAGTTGTGGGCACAAGCCGCGTATCGCCTACTGGACAGAATGCGCACTCTTCCGGGCAGGAGGACGGATGGCACTGTAGACGGCGCAGCACTCAAGCAGTGGCTAATGGAAGTCAAACGATTGGCCGCGGAGACTGGGCATTTGCGGAGCGCAATGCGCCAAATTGGCCACCTATTTGGCCATGCTGCGTCTGGGGATGACTGGCATGCGAAGTTGGCGCCGATTGCCGAGGCGCTGAATGAAGCGGACGCAGATCCGATGCGGCAGGGGTTCACCACGCAGATCTACAACAACCGCGGTGTGTTCTCTCCTAGTGGAGGGCGAGAAGAGCGGCAGATCGCTCAGCGGCTGCGGAAGCAGGCGGACGAAGTTGAGGAACGCAGTTTGGTGCGCCTCGCCCGCGCGTTGCGGGGGCTAGCTGAGAGCTATGAGCGAGAGGCGATGGCTGAGGAACGGGCCGGGGATGATCTGGAGTCGTGACGGGCATGACACTTGAGAACGCGCTCCTGAGCCTGCTCGCCCAGAAGAAGTGCGGGTGGATCGAGTTCAAGCGCAACGACGCCGAACCTGACGACGTCGGCCAGTATTTCAGCGCCCTCGCCGGCTCAGCCGCCCTGCTCGGCAACGGCGTCGGCTGGATCGTCTGGGGGGCCGACGACACCACCCGCATCGTGGTCGGGAACACCGACCGCGCGACCGGAAGGTCGGCAGCGAACTTGGTCAGGTCAGTCCTGCCGACCTCAGCGAGTCCAAGAAGTGCGCCAGCTACTCGCTACCTACCCTTCTGGGCGTGACGTTCATGAGGTGGTCATGTGTCAACGGCTCTCCTGCGGCGCCCATGGCCTGGGGTGGAGTGTTGGAAGTTGCCAAGCCCTCGGTGGTTGTGACTTTGCGCGCCAGCGCTCTTCATGTGCTGGTCATGTGTAGCTCGAGTCCGGTTGGCGCGACCGGTCCTGGGATGGCGGCCTGGCGCCTGGCCGCGATGGGGGCGACGTCGTGACGAATCCGGCGCAGGCGCTCATCAAGTCGTCGACCATCTCCGCGATGGTTGCGGCGCTCGGCGAGGAGGTTCAGGCGATCAAGAAGAAGGGCGGCAACGTCCAGGTGTCGCTCACGGCGGGTGAGTTCGTCAAGCGGGAGGGCGATGCGTGGCTCTACCGGTTCGTGGTTCGCGGCGACTATCACCTGCGCGACGACGCTGCCGTGTCGCTGCGGATCGCGGACGAGGAAGCGAGTGGCTACATCGTCAGCTTCCAGGGCGGCGTGCTCTTGGTGGCGGTGACTCGCGACGTCGGCCCTGCGATCCCATCGGCCAGGCTGGTGGTCGACGACTCGTTCCTGATCGCGCGACTCCGAGAACGGTTCCTTGAGGTTCTGGCTGGCAAGGTGAAGTTCCAGATCGCGTCGGCGGAGCGGGTCGTGAGTGGCAAGTGCAAGCCTCTTGGCCAAGAGGAGCCCAACCCTCGGGTGTTCCTGGACGGCAGACTCAACACGGAACAGCGAGATGTGGTGCGCCACGCGCTCGGCAGTGAGCTCTGCTACCTGTGGGGACCACCAGGAACGGGGAAGACGACGACCCTAGCGCGGCTCGTCGAGGCGCACGTTCGGGCTGGGCGATCCGTGCTGCTGGTGTCGAACACGAACGTCGCCGTCGACATGGCCCTCGCCAAGGTCTGCGAACAGATGGCTGGCGAGGAGCTGTTCGAGCAAGGGCAGGTGCTGCGCTGGGGGCCGATCGTCCTGGAGCAGCTGCGCAGTGGGTTCGGGGCCAAGGTCGACCTCGAGATGGTCTGCGCGCGCATCGGCAAAGTGCTGGCGGAGGAGCGCGACCGGTTCGAAAGCGAACTGCGATCCGAACGGCAGCGGGCGGCGGAGGCGCAGTCGGTCATCGACGTGCTCCTGGCCATGTCGGCTCTGGAGGACGAGTGCCGTGGTCGACGGAGCGCCCTCGCGCAGATCGAGAAGGAGCAGAACGACCGGCTGACCCAGGTCGAGCAACTGAAGCACAGCGTTGCCCAAGGTCGCGAGAACCTGGGCAAGGCCAGCCAGATGGGAACGCTTCGCCGTTGGTTCTCCGGCCTCGATCCCAAGCGCATCCAGGTTCGCATCGACCAGGACCAGGCGAGGATGCTCGTCGTCGAAGGCGCTATCGCCGAGGGGGCACGCAAGCTGGCGGAGACTCGGGCTGCGGTCACTGCGAAGGAGACCCAGGCGAGTCAGTTGCGCAGCAAGATCCCGCCCGGTCATAACCTTGCCGACCTGCGGTCCCAGCTGGCTGCGGTGAGTGGCGTCGTCAAGCAGAAGGAGGCGCGGCTGGCCGAGGTGCGGGGCCAACTTGATGGCATCCGGGAAGCCGTGCTGAAGAACTGCCGTGTTTTGGCAACCACGGTCTACCGGACCTACGCGGGGCCGGCGTTGCCTCGGCTGTTCGACGTCGTCGTCATCGACGAGGCATCCATGCTGATGCTGCCGCTGTCGTTCTTCGCCGCCGGCTTGGCCACGAAGGCGGTGACGGTCGCCGGCGACTTCCGGCAGCTGCCGCCGATCGTGCAGTCGCAGTCCCCGGAAGCAGCTCTCTGGCTCAAGCGCGATGTCTTCGCCTCGGCCGGGGTCCCAGAATCGCTGCGCAAGGGCGAAAGGCATCCGGGACTCGTGTCGCTGCGCGAGCAGTTCCGGATGCGGCCGGAGATCTGCGAGGTCATCAACGCTTTGTTCTACCGGGATCACCCGTTGACCACGGCCGCGGTGCGGCGGGTGGGACCATTTGACTCACCACCCATGCTGCAAGGCATGGGCCCGCTGTGGTTCGTCGACACCAGCTCCCTCGGTGCTTGGGCGACCCACCCAGCTGGAAAGTTCACGCGCTACAACCTGACTCACGCGATGTTGGTGCGCAACCTGGTCGTGGAGATGGCCACGGCGGGGTACTTGCCGGCGGACCCCGGAAGCAACTCGAAGGTCGGAGTCGTGGCCCCCTATGCAGCGCAGACGAGCTTGATCGACCGATTGCTCGAAGCGGCACTTGGCAGGCAGGGCGACGACGTCGCCAGCACCGTGCATCGGTTCCAAGGCAACGAACGCAGCGTCATCGTTTTCGACCTGACCGACGCTCCGGGCGTGCGGCTCGGCAAGTTCCTGCAGGCTTCGACGCTCGACGAAGACGGAGGGCGACTGCTGAACGTCGCGCTGAGTCGGGCGAGGGACCACGTCGTCGTCGTTGGTGACTTGCAGTTCCTTTCGTCCAAGGCCCCGCAGGGCTCGTTCCTGAGCCAGCTGCTGACGATCGTGAAGGCGAAGGGGCGGGCGCTGGACGCCGCGAAGGTCCTGCCGCTGGGCCACGCCGCGTGGATCGACGGCTTGAAGGCCTCTGGCCGGCTGCTGCAGGATCTGCCGGCAGATGCAGCCGGCGTGTTCAACGAGGCGGCGTTCTACAAGGCGTTCCCGCAGGACCTGGCCCGTGCGCAGAAGTCGATCGTTTTGTTCTCGCCGTTCGTGACCGTGGCTGGTGTGGGGCGGTGGGTCGACCACCTGCGCGCCGCCGTTGCTCGTGGCGTCGCCGTTCGAGTGCTGTGCAAGCCGCCCGAGGAGTTCGCTGGCGCCTCCACGGCCGAAGTCACGTCGGCGCTGCAGCGTTTGCGGTCGCAGGGGATCGCCGTAGACCTGCGCGCCAAGATGCATGAGAAGATCGCCATCATCGACGGCGACGTGTTGTGGCACGGCTCCATGAACGTTCTGTCGCACCGGAACACGACCGAGAGCATGCTGCGCATCCGCGCGCCCGGAGTGTGTCAGGAGCTGGCCAAGCTGATCACGGGGCTCCGTGGGGACGCGGCTGCGGCGAGTCTGGAACGGGCTGAGAATCCTGCGTGTCCGTTGTGCCGCGCGCCGACAGTGCAGAAGAGCGGGAAGAATGGCGCGTGGTTTGAGTGCTCCCTCGGCTGTGGGGGAAAGACGGATGCCAGGGCTGTTGGTGGGAAGTGGGCCGCCAAGCCTCCATCCCCTGCACGGTCCGCTGACCTCGGGGCGTGCCCAAGTCCTGGGTGCCGTGGCAAACTGCGCATCCGGAGTGGTCCGTACGGCAGCTTCATCGGCTGCTCGGCCTATCCGCGATGCACGTACACGCGCGACTTGGAGAGGGAGGAAGAGGGAGACGATGAACGCGACGTCGAGTGATTCTGGGCACGTCAGCTCGGGGCCGGCAGGCGGTCCTGCCGCTGAGGACTGCTCGTGGGCCTTGCGGACGAGTGATTTCGAGGGGCGTTCGTGACCATGGCCAAGCCGCTGCACATCACGAAGTCCTCGTTCC
>SXPK01000091.1 GCA_005776365.1 Planctomycetia bacterium | reverse complement strand
TCGACGAAGAAGCCAACATCCAGTGGGCTCGCCGCATGGAGAAGGCCGGCGTGCATGTCGTCTACGGCATCGTCGGCATGAAGACGCATGCAAAGACGACGCTCGTCGTTCGCCGCGAGGACGACGGCATCAAGCGCTACTGCCACATCGGCACCGGCAACTACAACCCGACCAGCGCGCGCCTTTACACCGACGCAGGCATCCTGACCGCGCGCCCGGACGTCGGCGAAGAAGTCGCCGAGACGTTCAACATGATCACGGGCTATGCGCGCGTGCCGCCGATGGAGCACCTGCTCGTCGCGCCGTTCACGATGCGCGATCGCGTGTTGGCGTTGATCCAGAAGGAGATCGACAACAAGAAGGTCGGCAAGCCGGCCGGCATCCGCGCGAAGCTCAACAACCTGGCGGACTCGCAGGTCGTGCTGGCGTTGTACGAAGCGTCCCGCGCCGGCGTCGAAGTGCGCCTCGCTGTTCGCAGCGTCTGCATCCTGCGGCCCGGCGTGCCCGGCCTCAGCGACAACATCCAGGTCAGCGCGATCATCGACCGCTTCTTGGAGCACAGTCGGGTCTACTGCTTCGAGAACGCGGGCCAACCGCTGGTCTTCTTGTCGTCGGCCGACTGGATGGTGCGCAACCTCGACCGCCGCGTCGAAGTCGCTGTCCAAGTCAACGACGTCCAACTGCGGAAGCGCATCATCGACGAGGTGCTCACGCCGTCGTTGCAGGACAACCAGAAGGCGCATCGCGTGCTTGCCGACGGCCGCAGCGAACGCATCGTGCCGGCCCCGGGCGAGCCAGCGATGCGCAGCCAGCAGATGCTGCTCGACCTCGTGCAGAAGCAAAATGCCGCAGCGACCGCCGAAGCCGCAACGCCGGGGAAGAAGGGCAAGAAGAAGCGCCGGAACTAAGTCGAGCTGCCGCCTGCGCCTTTGCACTCGTGAGCAGGGCCATACTCCTTTCGCGCCATGGTCGTGCGCGTGCGCCGTCCTACGCACCGCCATGCAAGTACCGCTCACCGTCTCCTTCCACGGCATCCCCGTCAGCGAACCGGTGCGCGCCGCGTGCTGGAAAGAGGCCGAGAAGCTCGAACGCTGGTTCGAACGCATCACGAGCTGCCACGTCACCGCGAGCTTGCCGCACCGGCATCGCCGCAGCGCGCAGCCCTTCGACCTGCGCGTGCGACTCACGATCCCCGGCCACGAAATCGTCGTCGACCGCAGCAAGCGCCAGTTCCACGGCGTCGAGAAGCCTGAACTGATCGTCCGCGAGACCTTCGACGAAGTCCGTCGGCAGTTGCAGGACCGCTCCGCGATGCTGCGTGGCGACGTCAAGCTGCACGCAACCGATGGACAGGATGGGCGCGGCGGCGCGCCTGCCTGAAGGGCCCGCTTGAAGGGGCCCGCCCGAAGCGGGCGTCTTTCGTCCTAGGAGTCCGTGGGTTCTGCGTGCTTGCCACCGCGCTTGGACTCTGGCTTCCAGCGCAACTCCGTGTGCTCGACGCCGAGCTTCGACGCGAAGCTCCCGCGCCAACTGCGGGCAATGGCTGCGCGCAACCGACGCGCAATGTGCGCCCCCGTCAGCGCGACCTCGATGCGCTCCTTGTCCTCCCGCAGCCACATCAACCGCTCGATCGGATGCAGGCGGGCCTCCTCGTCTGCCGCGTGATGGATCATCGCGACGAGCTCATGCTGCTGTTCTTGCGGCACGCCGTCGATCCTGAGCAGATGCGCGGGGCAGTGGTCTTCGACACGACGACACGCGGGGCAAACCATCGGCTGACTGTCCTTGGGCGCGTCCGTCCAGCGCCACTTGCCGCGCTCATGGACGGCGCGGCACGTCGTGCAGACGCTCACGCCTTCCTTCTTGTGCGCATCCATGTAGGGGTCGAGTCCGTTGCCGGACACGCGACGGCCTCTTAGGCCAGAGATCCGATTCGATGAGATCTTGCGCATTGCGCCTCCTTTGACTTCGTGCGGCGACGACTCCGGTCCGCGCTGACGCCTGCCTCGCACGTCGGCCGAGCCGATTGCCTGTAGGCCTGCGCCCGGTGCGTCGCAGGGCCGCACTTCGGCCACGTCGACGCGACCTTTGGACTCGGGCCAGTGCGCGTCTGGTGGCGCCGCTGCGCACCCAAGCCCGAGCCAATGCGCGCCTCTGCGGACTCGCAGATTCACCGGACTCGTCCCATGCGCGTGGCGAACGAAGCAGGCCGACACGCCGTCGGACCGCTCTCCCAGAACCCGCCCGACCACCACATCGCCATGAAGACCGCCCAGACATCGCTCCAAAAGGACATCCTCGACGAACTCCAGTGGGAACCGAGCCTCGACAGTTCGCGCATCGGCATCTCGATCGAGAAGGGTGTCGCCGTCTTGACGGGCCATGTCCGCAACCTCGTCGAACGCGGCATCGCCGAACGTGCTGCGAAGCGCGTTCGCGGCGTCACGGCCGTCGCCAACGAGCTGACGGTCGATCTTGGCCGCCTCGAAGCGCGCGAGGACGCTGACATCGCGAAGGCCGCGGTGCAGGCGCTGCAGTGGAACGTGATGGTGCCGCAGAACCGTGTTCAGGTGACCATCAGCAACGGCGCTGTCACGCTCGAAGGCGAGGTTGGCTACGCCTACCAGCGCGCCGCGGCGCAGAACACCGTCGAGCAACTGACGGGCGTCAAGTCGGTGCTGAACCGCTTGGTCGTCAAGCCTGCGATCGCGCCGATCGACTTGCGCCGCAAGCTCAACGCCGCTCTGCATCGCTATGCGCGCGTTGAGATGGAAGGCATCAATGCCGAAGTCGAAGGCAGTCGCGTCGTGTTGCGCGGCAAGGTCCATTCTTGGGCCGAGCGCGACATCGTTCAGGATGCCGCGTGGGCCGCGCCTGGCGTCTCCGAAGTCGACAACCGCATCTGCATCGAAGCCTGAGGGCGCTAGCCATGACGCCGTTCTCTCGTGTGACCGCACGCGACGTGATGCGCACCGACCTCGTGACTCTGTCGCCGGACGACACCATTGAGGACGCGGTGGCGTCGTTGAGCGACGCTGGCATCTCCGGCGCGCCGGTCATGCGCGCCGACGGTCGGCTGATCGGCGCGCTGACGCTGACCGACATCGCGCAGCCCGGTCACACCGACCGCGACCGCATCCACACGCAGCCGGGAGAAGAAGTCCGCGTCGTCACCACCAGCGTCGAGGCGGACGAGTTTGAAGAAGAGGAAGAGCTCGCGAGCAAGGAGGACTACAGCCCGGAAGTCCTCGGCGAGACCTTGGTCTCCGAGTGGATGTCCAATGCAGTCGTCGCGGTGTCACCCGACGCGTCGCTGCGGACCGTCTGCCGCTCGCTGGTCGATGGCGGCGTGCACCGCGCCTTCGTCACGGACCGCGGCAAGCTCGTCGGTGTGGTCTCGGCGATGGACATCATCCGGCTGTTTGCAGAACGCCACTGACGCGCGCGGCGAGTCATCGGCGATCGGCCAGCCTGGACGTTCGTTCCATTTTGTTGCGATGAGCACGCCGGACACTCGAAGCAAACTCGCGACCTGCTTGCAGCAGTCCGCTGCAGTCGCTGGCTTGCGCGCGGTCAGAGAACGCGCACAAGGTGCCTCGATCCAGTCCGGCAAACCTCGAGGCTTTGCCTTCACCGAGCCGAGCCGAGTTCGGTCCAAGACTCGGTGATCCTCAGTGATCCTCAGTGATCGTGCCGTTCTCTTTCGCCCAAGGCCGCCGGCGCGGTTGCGGCGCTCGACCACACCGCCGCGGCGCCATGCTCGTAGACGAGCTTGCCGCCGCTGCTGCCCACGGACCACGCCAGTGCCAACACGCCGACCGACGCTGCGATCGAGGCATAGGCCGCCACTGCGCCGACACGCGGCAGGCGTCCCGTGAGCAAGGGCAAGCCGGTAAGCAGGAGGACCGCGATGCCGACGCCGAAGAGCAACTCGGCGCGCTCTTCGTGCGTCTCCATCGTCGTCTCCATCGCCGACCGGGTGGCGACCCGTTCGACGCGCTCGGCATCCTGTTCGCCCGTTTGCATCGCCAACCAACAGCCGCCGACCAGCGCCGCCTGCGCGGCAATCGCGAGAGTCCAGGCGCGCAACGGCAACCACTTGGCTCGGATCGACACCCAGAGGATGCCAAGCAGCAGGGGCAGCAACATCGCGAGCGCGAGCGGCAGGTGGACGAATAGGGGGTGCAGCGGGGCGGCAGGTTCCATGGCGTTCTCCTGTCGATGTGCTTAGGCAGGCGATGGCACGAAGCGAGCGAGTCGCACTGCGAAGTCAGCCACGGCTTCAGTGCGACTCGTGCGTGACGGCTGCGAGCCCGAGACCGCGAACAGCGGCCGCTGGCATCCCGCCAATCGAGCGGCCCGCTCAAGCTGCATCCCCATGTGACTTCGTGACTTACAGCCCACCAGCGTCCAGGCCAACCGGCCGCGCAACCTGCGATCGACGCGCCCTCTCTGGCTGCAAGAAAGAACAAAGCCCGCCGGCAAGTTGGGTTGCCGTCGGGCTTTTTTTGGCGAGGGCGACGGGGGTCGAACCCGCAACCACCGGATCGACAGTCCGGTACTCTAACCAATTGAGCTACGCCCCCACGCCTGGGGTCCCCCACCAAGGAGGGCCGGGGACTCTAGCCGTGACTGCTTGGTTTGCAAGGGAGCACATCCTCGCGGCAGGCTTGGCCTACAACCGGTTTGCGGCCCGACTGGCGCACGCCCCCACCCCCGATAAAAAAAGCCGGCCGTCAGGTCGCCCCGACGGCCGGCAGCCACTCTTCGCTCTCTCGTGTCCGACAGACGCTCTCTCAGCGGACACCATCTCGCAGAGGTGCCCGCACGCCTGTCGTCCCCGTTCCTAGCCCGATTCCAGACCAGAGCCAATCCGCCCTTGGACGCATACGCCGCCCCTCCGCGCCTCACGCTTGGCTACTACGGCACACCCGGCACCCCCAACCTGCACTTGTCCGTGGACGGGATGACCCCGAGCGGACCCAACCTCAGCCACTGGCCAGGCAACCGCACGCCGGCGAAGTGGAAGCAGGACCTGAGCACGTCGATCTGCCTCGCCTAGGCGCGGGCCGATGCGCGGGAGCAGGTGGAGTTCTTGGCTTCTGCCACGGTCGTTTGCAACGACCACTACGACACCGACGGCTTTGGTTCGCTGCTCGCCGTGCTCGAGCCAGGCACCGCCTTCGCGCACGAAGAACTCCTGCTTGCCGCGGCAGCCACCGGCGACTTCGGCATGTGGGTGACCGCGCGAGCCTTCGCGATCGACCGCATCGTTGCGCGTCTGGGCGACGACGAGTCGCCGGTCGCGGCTCTGTTCCGCGGACTGTCCGGCGCCGAGAAGTCACTTCTGCGCTACCGCTGGCTCATCGACCACGCCGACGACGTGCTGCGCGTGCCGCCGGAGTTTGCTCCGCTCTTCGCCGACGAACGGGCGCAGGTCACGGCCCAAATCGACGCGTGCCGCCGCGGCGCCTTGCAACGCGAGATCCTGCCCCAACTGGGCCTGTCGCACGTTGTCACTCAGCAGCCGATCGCGCGCATGACACTCAACACCCTTGCCGGCAGTTGGCGCGTGCTGCACACCGTCTTGACCAAGGACGGACCGTTGCACCGCTACCACGATCGCACCGAGAGCTGGTTCGAACTGCTCACCTTCCGTGCACCACCGCGGCGCGATCTGCGACCGCTGCGCTCGCGGCTCGAAGCGCTCGAGCCGCCACGCGACGGCGCAAGGTGGTGCGTCGACGCGCCAAGCGAACCGATCCCCGAGCTCTACTTCGGACTGCCTTGTGAACAGGCATACGGCGCGATCACGCGCGAACTGCGCCCGAGCCGACTCGCCGCCGAACGGGTGCGCGCGGAGTTCGCCGCATTCTTCTCGGAGCCGACGCATGCGTAGCCGGAGCCATTGTCGTCGCACTGCCCGCAGCCGCTGTGAACACAGCGCTCGCGCTCAGGCTCGCTACCGACGCTGCAGATGCTGAGCCTTCTCATCCTCGGCTACGCGCGGACCAGCGTGACGTCTCTGATCATCGCAATCGCGCTGATGTGGCTCGTCGCCGAAAAATCCGGCTGGTTGCGCAGCGATGCAATCGAGCGCGCGGTGCCGCGTGTCGCCTACTGGTCGATTCGCCTCCTGCTCGGACTGCTGTTGCTCGCGCTTGCCGGCATGCGCGGCGGCGACGAATGGCTGCGCGACTTGGACGTGCTTGGCCCCACGCGCAACCTCCTGCGCTTTGCGTTGGGGATCGGTGGCTTCTGGATCGCATTCACTTCCATCTCGCCGCTGATGCGCAGCATCACGGTGCAGCAGAAGCTGGGTGACTTGTGGGGCGGATCCGAGAGCGCGTCGTTCTTGCGCGCCAACCACGAGGAGCAAGTGACGTGCTTGTTGCTTGGCGTCGCTCAGGCGGACGGCCAACCCGGCGAACGCGAACGCACGCTGGTGCGGCAGTTCGTGCTCGCGCGCTTTCCGTCAAAGCGCGCGATCGCCGACATCGACCGTTGGATCGCGACCGCAAGGCCGCCCAAGAACCTCGAGCTGCTGGCCAAGGCGCTCGCGCTGCGCCTCGCGAGCAGCGAGTGCGCGACCGTGTATTCGTGGTGCTGCCTCATCGCGTTTGCCGACGGCGGACTGCACCAGACGGAGTTCCAGGCGCTGCAAGCGATAGCGAAAGGACTCGCGATCCCACCGCGATACGCGCAGTTCTTGTTCGACTACGCGCAGAACTCGGCGCAGCAGAGTCGCGGCCAGAAGGCGCCAGCCGACGACGAGCGCAACACGAAAGGCCAGCAACGCGCCGGCGATCGCCGAACGCATTCGCCCTCGCGCAACTACGGCACGCCGCGCGAACTCGCACTGCAGACGTTGAGCCTGTCGCCAGGCGCGACGCTGGACCAGATCCGGCAACGACACCGCGAACTCGCACGTAAGTTCCACCCTGACGCGCACCAGCGTCTTGGCCCGGTCGCGCAGCAGGAAGCCGCCGAACGCTTCAAGGCGATCCAACGCGCCTACGAAGTGCTCGCGAAGTAAGGGCATGCCGCCGCGGTCCGCCGCCCGCGCGCACGATCAAGCATCGAGAAACGCAATGAGGCTCTGGCCTGCGTGCCGCTACTCTGTGCCGGCCCCAACAGCTCTCCCATGGTCTTGATTCAATCTCGCTACGAAGGTGGCCTCTCGTGTCGCGCGACCCACGGCCCTTCCCAGTCGCAACTCGTCACGGACGCGCCAAAAGACAACGAAGGCCTCGGCCGCTTCTTCTCGCCGACGGATCTCGTCGCGACAGCGCTCGCGACCTGCATCCTTACGACGATGGGCATCGTCGCCAAACGCCACGACTTGCCGTTTGGAGGCGCGACCGCTGAAGTCGAGAAGCACATGCAGCAGACGCCCCGTCGCATCGGGCGATTGCCAGTCCGTGTGCGCATCCCGGGCGCATTCACCGAGCAACAACAGAAGCTGCTCGAAAACGCCGCGCACGGATGCCCCGTGCACAAGAGCCTGCACCCAGACATCGACGCACCGATCACCTTCGACTGGGTCGGCTGAAGCAGGCCAATGGGACGCGCATCGAGCTAGCGGCGCGCCCAACCCCGATCGCAAGCGTCGAGTCGGTGAAGCGAAATCGATGTCGCTCACCTTGGCTCGACCACGCAACTCCTGAGGCCAAGCCGGTCCGCCTGGCCGGCAAGGATTGCCATGCAAGGCCAGACTCTGGGCAACCTTGTTGCCAAGCTGTCGCCGCCGGGTAGCGACAAGCGCGCGATTCCGGGGACAATCCCTGTCTTGCCCACCCGCGGACATTTCTTCGATCCCGCACCATGATCCGACCCAGAATGAATGCGCCCTCGCTCTTCGCTGCTCTGCTTCTCGCCTGCTCCGCCGCATGCGCGCAAGGCCTCGTCGTGCGTCAACCAGGAGGCAAACCCGAGGCGGCGTCGCAAGACCCGAAGGCCGATTCCGAACTGCAGCAGGAGATCCGCGCCTTGCGCGAGCAAGCAGCACACCTCGAGATCCTCGTCGAGCAGCTGAAGCAGCGCGCCGAACAACCAAAGGGCGAGATGCGCGAAGTGCGTCGCCTGGATGTGGATGGCGAACGCATGCTGCTCGAGCAGGCGCGGGCGGAGCAAGAGCAGCAGGAACGCAAGCGCGCCGCCGCCGTCCAGATCGCGCAGGTCGAGAAACGCGCGCAGGACGAGATCGCGCGCATCAAGCAAAACGCGCAGCGCGAGATCGAGCGGATCCAAGGCGAAGTCGCGCAACGGCAGCCTTATCCGCGAAAGGAACCCGCCGAAGGCTCGCCGATGTTCGTGCGTTCCTATGCCGGCAAGGGTCAACCGCAGGAAGTCCGCGCAGTGAGAGTCCGCAGCGCGCAAGAACCACAACGGAGCAAGGTGCAAGTGTTCGAAGTGAGCGAGGACGGCCAACCGGTCCGACGCGTCGAGCAGCGCGATGACCAGCGCCGCGGCGACGAGCGTCTCGATGACCCCGAGATCGACCGCCTGCTCGAGGCCCTTCGCAACAGGATCGCCGAGCGCCGCCAGGGCGCGCAGTTCCGCGGCCGCGTCATCGCGCCGCAAGAGCAAGAGCGACACATCGAAGTCCAGGTCGAGACCGAATCGGCTCAGGGCGGCGAACCGCCGATCCAGGTGCGCCGCGTGCGAACCAAGAAGCCTTCGACCGTCGCGGCACCGCCGCCGCCCCCGTCGCCGAAGCTCGAGCCGGATGACGGCGACGACGACGGCAACTGAGAAGCAGCGTCGTTGCGTTCGCACATCAGCGCGTGCCATCCGTATGGTGCGCGCCCATGGCGCTCCGAACGATCGCACTCGTCTCCCTGCTGACCGCGGCTTGCTCGCTGGCGCAGGACGCAACGAAGTCCTCCGCGGCTGCAACTGACGCGCTCGATGCGTCGCTGCTCGCCGGCCTCAAGGCCCGCAGCATCGGTCCGGCTGCGATGTCGGGCCGCATCAGCGCAGTCGCGTCGATCCCCGGTGACCCGACGACGATCTGGGCCGGCGCGGCTTCTGGCGGCGTGTGGAAGTCCACCGATGGCGGCGTGCGGTTTGAAGCGGTCTTCGATGACCAACCAGTCACGTCGATCGGCGCCATCGCGATCGACCCGCGAACGCCCGAGATCGTCTGGGTCGGCACCGGCGAAGGCAATCCACGCAATAGCGCCAGCGTCGGCCGCGGCGTCTACCGCACGAAGGACGGCGGGCGCTCGTGGCAGAAGCTCGGCCTGGACAAGACCGAGCACATCCATCGCATCGTCCTGCACCCGACCGACAAAGACGTCGCCTATGTCGCGGCGCTCGGTTCGACGTGGGGCGACGACGAAGAACGCGGGCTCTTTGCCACCAAGGATGGCGGCGCCTCGTGGCAGAAGCTGCTCTACGTCGACGCGCGCACCGGTTGCTGCGACGTCGCGATGGACCCGCGCAATCCCGACAAACTGTTCGCCGGCATGTGGGACCACCGACGCACGGCATGGGACTTCAAGAGCGGCGGCAAGGGCTCGGGCCTGCATCGTTCGCTCGACGGCGGCGCATCCTGGCACAAGTTGGCGGCTCACGAAGGCATCCCCGACGGCGAACTGGGTCGCAGTTCCTTTGCGATTTCGACTAGCGAGCCCAACGTCGTCTACTGCCTCGTCGAAGCCAGCAAGAATGCGTTGCTGCGCAGCGATGACGGTGGCTTCCGCTTCTCGACGCGCAACAGCAGCGACAACATCGCGCCGCGCCCGTTCTACTTCTGCGACGTCCACGTCGATCCGCGCGACAGCAACCGCGTCTACAACCTGCACACGGTCATCGACGTCTCCACCGACGGTGCTCGCACCTTTTCGACGCTCGTCGGTTGGAACGAGGCGCATCCCGACCATCACGCGCTGTGGATCGACCCCATCGACCCACGCCGCGTCGTGATCGGCAATGATGGCGGCGTCTACACGAGCCAGGATCGCGGCGCCTCGTGGCGCTTTTGCTCCAATCTCCCGTTGGCGCAGTTCTATCACGTCGCCGTCGACCACGACGTTCCCTACCACGTCTACGGCGGCTTGCAGGACAACGGCAGCTGGCGCGGCCCGTCGACCGTGTGGGAGAACGGCGGCATCCGCAACCTGCACTGGCAGGAGGTCTGCTTTGGCGACGGCTTTGCCACCTTGCCCGATCCCAAGGATTCGATGCAGGGCTATGCGATGTCGCAAGGTGGCGCGTTGGTTCGATGGGACATGCGCACGGGCCAGCAGAAGGGCATCCAGCCGCCCGCAAGAGACGGCCAGAAACTGCGCTTCCACTGGAACTCCGCCATCGCACAGGACCCATTCGACGCGCGCACGATCTACTACGGCAGCCAGTTCGTGCACCAATCCAACGACCGCGGCGAATCGTGGCGCGTGATTTCCACAGACCTCACGACCAACGACGCAGAGAAGCAGAAGCAATCGCAGAGCGGCGGCCTCACGCTCGACGCGACCGGCGCCGAGAACCACTGCACGATTCTCTCGATCGCGCCGAGCCCGGTGAAGCAAGGCGTGCTCTGGGTCGGGACCGACGACGGTCGCGTTCACGTCACGCAAGACGGTGGAGCGACGTGGGCCAGCGTCGAGGACCGCATCGAGGGATTGCCGACGCACACTTGGTGCCCGCACGTCGAGGCGAGCATGTTTCGCCCCGGCTCCGCCTTCGTCGTCTTTGATGACCATCGCCGCAAGAACTGGACGCCCTACGTCTACGCGACCGATGACTACGGCCAGACGTGGCGCACGCTCGCAACGCCGCAGATCGACGGCTACTGCCTCGTGATCGAGCAGGATCCCGTGCAGGAGAACCTGCTGTTCCTCGGCACCGAGTTTGGCGTGTTCTTCTCGATCGACGGCGGCGCCTCTTGGCTTCGCTTCTCCCACGGCGTGCCCGCGTGCTCAGCGATGGCGCTGCTGGTGCACCCGCGCGACGGCGACCTCGTCATCGGCACGCACGGCCGCGCGTTGTTCGTCGTCGACGACATCGCGCCCCTGCGCACGATGACGAAGGACACTCTCGGCGAAACGCTGCGGCTTTTTCCGATCCGCGACGCGCACCAGTGGATCCGCCGGCAATCACCAGCCGAACGCTTTCCCGGCAACGACGAGTTTCGCGGCCAGTCGCTGCGCCGCGGTGCGCTGATCCAGTTTGTCGCGCGCGGTGACGAACTCGCGCACCCGGACGAGAAGATCGAGCGCGAGCGCAAGGCGCAAAAGGCCGCCGACGATGCGAAGAAGGCCGAGGAGGCCGCGAAGCCAGAAGAGAAGCAGCCAGAAGAGCAGAAGCCCGACGACACCAACGCCGACACCAAGAAAGAGCCGACGCCTGCAGAGGACGCGGGTAAGGCGGACGGCAAGAAGGCCGAGGAACCAAAGGACCAGGCGACCATCACCATCCGCGATCAGGCGGGCCAAGTCGTGCGCACGTTCCGCGCGCCGCTCAAGCTCGGCCTCAATCGTGTCGTGTGGGAGTTCGAGCGCGACGGCGAAGCGTGGCCGCAGCGCGACCTCGTGACCGAGACGCCGGAGTTCCCGCCGGCCGGCCGCCCCGTGCTGCCGGGTGAATACGAAGCGACGGTGAGTTTCCTCGGCGTCGAGCAGTCGGCGAAGTTCAAGGTGCGGCCAGATCCGCGCGTCGAGATCACGATGCAGGACCGCATCCAAAAGGACGAACTGCTCGTCCATTCGCTCGAAGGAGTTCGGGTCTACCGCGAAGCCTTGCAACGCTACGCGCGCGCCAAGAAGGACCTCGACCTGGTGCGCGCACGCCTCGACGCCGAAGCCAAGCCCAAGAAAGGCCAAGACGATCCCAACAAACCGCTGCGCGACGCGATCGACGCCGTGCAAAAGGAGATCGACGCCTGCGACGAATCCCTGTTTGGCAAGAAGCCGCAGCAAGGCATCGCACTCGGCGAGGGCCTCCAGCACGACTACTTCGAACAGATGGGCCGCATCAACGAGACGCCAGAGGCTCCCAACGAGAGCGAACGCATCGGCGTCGATCGCGCGATCGCGAAGGCCCATGAGGCTGCGGCGCGCATCGACGCGTTCTTGAACGGACCCAAGCGGGCATTCATCGAGGCCGTCGAGAAGTCGGGGCTCCAATGGCTGCAGCCGACGAAGTGATCGGCGCGCAAGTCGCCGCCAGCCTTGTGGCGCTGGCGCCGACGCTTCGCCTGACGACGGCTCGACTCGTGTTGCGCCGACTCGACGCGCGCGACGAGAGCGTGGCGATCGCGCACGAGCAGGATCGCCGCATCATGCGTTGGATCCGCGATCCACAACCGCTCGACGCGATCCTTGCGCGAACGCAGAGTCTGCTGTCACCGTGGACGGGTGAGGCAGGCGCGTTCTTGGCGATGGCCGTCACGCTGCGCGATGACGACGCGATGCTCGGCATCGTCGTCGCGCGCTTCGCCTCGATCGTCGACCTGACGATGGAAGTCGGCTACCGCTTGCACCCCGACGCGCATCGAAAGGGCTACGCATTCGAGGCGATGTCGCGGTGGATCGAGTTCCTGTGCGCTGAGATGTCGGTGCGCAAGCTCACGGCCTGGGTCGCCGCGCCCAACGAGCCTTCGTGGCGGTTGGTGGAAAAGTTGGGATTCTCGCTCGAGGCGACGTTGCGCGAGCACACGAGGCTTGGCGGCGAATGGGTCGACGAGCGTGTTTACGGGTTGCTGGCGAGGGAGAGGCGCGACGCGACGAACTGAAGCGAGCAAGGCCGAAGCTCGCGCCAACGAGCGCGTCGGCAGCAGTTGGCCAGACCAGCAGGCCCCCCACCTTCTTCGCGCCACACACGATCATGAACGGTCGGCAAACGTCACTCACCAACCCCAGTGTCTGAGCAGCTCTCCGATCTTCTTGTCGGACCTCGCCGGTTTTTTCGTAACCAACATGAGCGCCACGCTTCCTTCGGGCAGTTTGTAATCGCGCTCGATGCGCCGCCTGATTGAGCCGACTGTGGCATCCACCCTGGCAGCATTGAAGCGAACAGGCGTAAGCACGCGGGCATTCTTGCGTCGTTTCATGGATGGACTCTCAGTTCCGAAACGCTCATTGCCACCGTTGATGGCTAGGAACTCTTCAAAGTCTAGCCATGCGCTGACCCGGATCGCTACTTCGCTATCGCCGCGCCGAGGATCCGTTGCAGCCGCTTCGACGGCGCCACGCTCGCAGTGCACGCAGAGCATCGGGATCGAGGCTTGTTGCGAGTTGCACCATCCGGATCCACCTCACAGCTCCCATCCCACGCCCGTTTTGCTCAGTTCTCTGAGTATTTTTGCTCACTGCCCTGAGAATATTCCGATGACTCAACCATGGCCGAGTTCACGCGTCCCGATGCCGCGATCCTGATCCAACGCCTGCACGAACCTCGCAAGTTCTTGCAGGTCGTGGCTGGCCCGCGTCAGGTCGGCAAGACCACGCTGGTGCAGCAATGCGTGGAGCGCTCTGGGCTGGAGTTCCACTGGGCGAGCGGCGATGACCAAAGCCAGCGATCCTCGACCTGGATCGAGCAGCACTGGGAGGCAGCGCGTTCGCTCGCGGACAAGAAACGCGCCGTCCTGGTGATCGACGAAGTGCAGAAGGCTCCCGACTGGCCGGCGACGGTGAAGCGCTTGTGGGACGAGGACACGCGCAAGCGCAGGAAGCTCGTCGTGATCCTGCTCGGATCCGCTCCGCTGAGGATCCAACAGGGCCTGTCGGAGAGCTTGGCAGGGCGCTTCGAGATCCTGCACCTTCGCCAGTGGTCGCTTCGAGAGATGGAGGATGCGTTTGGATTCACTCCAGAGGAATTCCTCTACTACGGCGGCTACCCGGGCGCCGCATCGCTGCGCAAGGACGCAAAGCGCTGGCAGAGTTACGTCCGCGACTCGCTTATCGAGACGACGATCTCTCGCGATGTGCTGCAACTCACGCGCGTCGACAAGCCCGCGCTGCTGCGTGCGGTGTTTGAGCTCGCGTGCCGCTACTCGGCGCGCGAACTCTCGTTCAACAAGATGCTTGGCCAACTGCAGGACGCAGGCAATACGGTGACCGTCGCTCATTACGTCCAACTCCTCGATGCTGCTGGCATGGTCGCAGGCCTGCCCAAGTTCGCGGGCGATGCAGCTCGCCGCCGTTCTTCGAGCCCCAAGTTTCAAGTGCACGATCAAGGTCTGCTGTCTGCCATGGAGGGCGTGCCCTTTGCGACAGCGAAGAAGGACCCTGAGGCATGGGGGCGCATCGTCGAATCCGCCGTAGGCACGCATCTCCTGCACGCCGCGGCGCGCGGCGAGTGCGAGTTGTCCTATTGGCGCGACGGCGATCGCGAAGTCGATTTCGTGCTAAGAGCCGAGCGCCGCGTCGTGGCGATCGAAGTCAAGTCAGGTCGCCGTCGCGACGCACTGCCCGGGCTCGCCGCGTTTGCAAATGCGCACCGCGTCCACAAGAAGCTGCTCGTCGGAGCCGACGGCATTCCGGCCGAGGTGTTCTTGCGACGACCGGTGTTGGATTGGCTTTCGGACTGAGGGGTCAAGGGTTCGAACGCGCGCGCCTTCGCATCCGTTCCACCACAACCCGCAAGCAGCGTCGCATGACTGCCGACGCGCCTTAGGACTCTTCGTCGCCAAATGGCGTGCCGCGGCGCACGGTCGTCGTCACCGTCGTCACCGTCGTCACCGGCTCCATCGGCGGCAGACTTGTGCCGCTGCTGCTGGCCGCAGGCGTCGGGTGGTCGGCCTCGTGCGCGAGCCGCGCATGCTCGGTGCGCGCCCCTGGCGCCAGAATGCCAACGTCAAGCGGCACCTTTGAAGCGCGCGGCGCAGCGGGCCGAATCGGCGGGCAGCGGCGTGAGTGGAGGGTCATCCCCCGACGCGCGCGCTCACGACGCCGCTCTCACTTCTTTCTCATCGCGTCACCCAGGATCCGCTGCAATCGCGGCGCGAGCTCGGGGGCCTTTGCGCCAGTCGTGTTGCACAGGATCGCGACGACGAAGCCACTCTCGCGATTCACGCTGAGCATCGCGCTCGATCCTTGCTGCGAACCGGAGTGACTCACGACGGGGCGGCCCTTGGCAACGCCCCAACCGAGGCCGTAATCGACGGCATCGCCTGACGTGAGCGTCTGCTGCGTCCACATGGCATCGCGGACCTCGGCAGACAAAAGGCTTGCGCGCAGCACCGCGTCGGCAAAACGCACGAGGTCCAAAGCCGTGCACTCCATGCCGCCGCCCGCGTGCTTCCACGACAGGTCTTCACGCGGCGTTGCGCGCACGGCCTTGCCCTTGCGCAGCTCGTAGACCGCAGAACGCAAGGGCTTCGCTTCGCTCAGAACCTCGCAATCGAGCGTCGGTGCGCACACCGTGGAGATGCGTTCTCTCAGCAAGTCGCGAAACGTGCGCAGCGTTGCGCCTTCGATGCCCGCCGCGACGAGCGTGAAGGCATGCGTCGAGTACGAATACTTGCTGCCTGGTTCTGCGATCAGTGGATCGCCGACGAACAACGCGAGCGCCTCCTTCGTCGTGTAGCTGCGGTCACCGGTTTCCTCGGTGCCCGGCCGATAGTGACGCATGCCGGCGGTGTGCGACAGCAGGCGTCGCATCGTCAGCGACTGCACGGCGAGCGGCAGATCTTTGACATGCTGCGACACCGCAGCGTCGAGCGAGAGCTTGCCTTCGTGCGCGAGCATCGCCGCCAGCGTCGCTGTCACCGGTTTTGACACCGATGCGAGCCGCATCAGCGTGGTGCGCTCGGTGGGCAGTTTGGCTTCGCGATCGCGTTCTCCGAAGGCCTCGTCGAACACAACCTCGCCGCCCACCATCGCCGCCACGGTCATCCCGACCGCGCCCGATGTGACCAAGAACGCTGCGCATTCTTCACGCAGTTCCGCAACTGGTGGGATCGGTTGCTGCCCGATGGCAACGACCTGTATGGCAAACAACAACACAAGCGTGGCGAGCATGCGGCGGGTTATAGGCGGAAGGGCATCAGCCGACGATGCCACAACACGGCAAGCTGGCCGCATGGTGGCGGCCTGCATCTACTCAGAATGGCGGTCACCAAAATGCCCGGATCACCGCCGAGCCCTTGCAACCATGGCATCTTGCCAGCCCGTCTTGCTGTAGCCCAAGTGACGCCGTGGTCGATCAGCCTTTGAGCCGCGGCACGCACTGTTGGGGTCAACTCACTGCCCTCTCATGTTTGACAGTGCCATAGTCCGCGCGAGACGTCTGTCATGGCCAACTCACAGCCGAACAGTCAGATCGACCTCTTTCCGGCAGCAGCCGTACTCGCGGTGCTCGCCATCGCGGCATTGCTGTGGGTTCGAGAACGCAACGAATACGCGGCGAAGTACGTCGCACTACAAGCGCCCACGAACTGCGTGCCGGCGGTGGTGTCCTTCGCGCCGATCTTGGCCCCCAACTCGCCTCGCGATGCGATCGCCGTGCATGCAAGCGCGCGCCGTGCGGATGGCGCAACGACAGATCAGGCCAACGATGCGAGTGCGAGCGCGACCTTTGCTCGCGCCCTCGAGTTGCTTGCCAGCTCAGAGCCCGACATCGCACCGCTCGCGCGCCAGTTCTTGGACAAGCTGTTCTTGGACAGTGTGTTCTTGGACAGGGTGCGTGCCATCGGCACGTCTGCGCAGTCGCCAGAACTCGCTGCCGCGTTGATTGCGCTGGAACAACGAGCCTTTGCTGCTGCGCTCGAAGCGGTGCGAATGGAGCTCGGCACCCTCGCGCAACGCGAACCCGATGCGTTCGTGCACAACGCCGACATGACCAGCGTCTTGCCGGGTAGCCGCCCCGAAGTGCACGCCGATCGCCACGGCAAGCGTCGACCCATGCTCGTCGTCTATGCCCACGGCCAAGGACTCGGCTACGCGATCCCGGCGAGCGAAGCGGGCCGACGGCTTGCCTTGCTGCACATCACGCATCACGAGGCGCGCGAGCCCGAGTGGTTTGCGTTTGCGCTGCAGCAGTCGCGCTGACCTGGTCGCTTGCGTCCGCGGAGATGGGGCTTGCGCCAAGGTGCGTCATGCGATTGGCCAGCCCTACGTGGCAAGCGGCGCGCGGCGTGCGCGCAGCTTGGGCTTGCGCCAAGGCGCGTCAGCGCGAGCGGGACGGTTTCTTGGCTGCGTTCTGCTTTGATGCCGGCTTCTTCGCGGCCTTCTTCTTCGCTGGCCCCTCACTCCCCTTCTTGGCGAGCAGATCCTTTCTCGAGTAGTGATCCGCGATCACCTGCGCGACGCAGCATGTCAGGCGCTTGGCCATCGTGAGGTGCAAGAACTCATTGGGTCCGTGCGCATTGCTCTGCGGGCCGAGCACGCCCGTGATCATGAACTGCGCCTGCGGGAACTTCTCGCC
>SXPK01000090.1 GCA_005776365.1 Planctomycetia bacterium | reverse complement strand
GGGCGCGCTACCGACAGCCAGGGCAGGACGGTCGACTTCAAGAACACCGTCATCATCATGACCTCGAACATCGGGGCTCCGATCCTGCTCGAAGGCATCACGAAGGACGGGCAACTCCGCGAGTCCGCGCGCGACCAGGTGATGGCAGAGTTGCGCCGCTACTTCCGACCTGAGCTGCTGAACCGCATCGACGACGTCGTGTTGTTCAAGCCCTTGCAGACGAGCGAGATCCGGCGCATCGTCGACCTCTTGCTCATGGGACTGCGGTCGCGGCTCGCGGACCGCCGCATCACGATCGAGGTCACCGACGCCGCCAAGGACTTCTTCTGCCAACGGGGCTACGACCCTGTCTATGGCGCGCGGCCGTTGAAACGCTTCTTGCAGCGCGAGCTGGAAACGCGCATCGGGCGCCAGCTGATCAGCGGCGGGGTCAAGGACGGCACCGTGCTCGAGGTGTCACTCGAGAACGGCGCTATCGCGATCGCCGCTCGCAGCAACGAGCCCGCGCGCACCTGAGCGCGCGGCTCGTGCGAGAAGGGCAGCGCGCGCGTTGTCGCGGTGCTTGATGCGGCGCCGCGCGGGGCCGTGTCGAGGTCGTTTGCCTTGGCCGGTTCTGCCAGTGCTTCGCGCGAGCTGCCGTGCTCGCGCTGCCGGGCAGTGAGCCATCGCGAACGCTTGCGCCGAATGGGCGGCTCGGGCACGGTGCGCAGCCGATGACCGACCCGCTCGTGTTGCTTCGCCGCGCGACCTTCGTCGAGGCCCTTTCGTTCGTGTTGCTGCTCGGCGCGATGGGTGTGAAGTACGGCACGCAGATGCCGGTTGGCGTGCTGCTCGTGCGCATCACGGGATCGATCCACGGCGCGCTGTTCTTCTGGTTGGCGTGGTGCCTGTCGCGCGCGCTCACCGAACGGCAGTGGCCGGTCGCACGACTCGCGACGATCTTCGTCGCGTCGCTGGTTCCGATCGTGCCGTTCTTCATCGACCGGCGCTTTCCGGCCTGGATTGCCGCCTCGCCGCAGTGGCGAGGCGCGGTCGATGGTCGCGCGTGAGCGCGGCACTGGCCCGCGCTCGTCGCGCGGCTGCTAGCTCTTGCCGAGGCGCTCGGCGCGGTAGCCGCCGCGCATCGCAAATCCGATCCACAACGCGGCGAACACCACGGTGAGTCCGACCGGCAGCCACGTCGTGAACGCGAAGGCAGCCGCTGCTCCTTCGGCCTGGTAGACCTCGCCCATCTTCGTGGTGAAGAACCCTGAGCCGAGGAATCCGCTCGCCGCGAGCAGCCCCATGCCGAGCGCGCCGGTTTTGGGGAAGCGTTCAGAAACAACCGCGAGCATCGTCGGCCAGAAGTAGCAGACTCCGACGAAGAAGGCCGTCGTCGCCACGATGCTCGAAACCGTGGTCGAAGCGCTCGACAGCAGCCAGAGTCCGAGTGCGGCGAGCGCGGCCGATGCAGTCAGCAATCCGATGGGGGACAGCTTGTGCGCGATCGGGCCGGCGAAGAACCGCAGGCCGAACATCAGCGCGTTGCCATAGACGAGCAGCAGCACGCCACCGAAGCCGGCGGTCTTGGAGAGAACCGAGTCCATCCATGAGCCCGTGCCGAGCTCGGTAGCGGCCGTGATCGCCATCATCGCGACGAACAGCAGGAATAGCGGGTGCAGCGACGCCTTGACCATCTCCCCAGCACTGATGCCGGAAGCGGATCGTTCCGTCTTGGGGAAGGTCACGCCGAGCACCTGGAAGCCGTAGATGATCGTTGGCACCAGCGCCAATCCCCATGTCACTTGCCAGCCAATGCCCATGGAGCGCATCGCGTAGGCCAGCAACCCACCGAGGATGATGCCGCCCGGCCACCACGCGTGGAGCACGTTGAGCTTGTGCGTCTTCTCCTCGGGAAACAGCGTTGCGATCAGAGGATTGATCACGCCTTCGACGAGGCCATGCGCCAGGCCCACGAGCAGCATCGTCGCGCGCGCCCAGTCCAGGCTCGGATCTTCGGCTGTTCCCGGAGCGAACAAGAACCCAGTGATGCCGAGCACATGCAGCAGGCATGCAAGCAGCATCAGGGTCTTCATTCCGAGGAGGTCGCACAAGGGCGACGCGACGGCGATGACATAGCCCATGCCGTAGAAGCCCATGCCCAACAATGCGCCCACGAGCGCTTTGTCGGCGGCGAGAGTGACGCCGAGTTCATCGGCGGCGGCGCTGCGGATCGCGACGAGCGCTCCGCAGGTTACGAGGGAGAGGCAACTCGCAGTGAAGAGACGGCGCTGCATGGTGGAGCCCTTTGGTTCGTGTGAGAGGCCCAACTTCACCATGCTGTCAATGCGCAGTCATGCGTGGAACTTGCCGAATTGCCGAGCCAGGTCGTTGTCGCATGCGCATTGGAATCAGCAGTTGCAAAACCGTGACCCTCGGGGGTGTTGATGCCTTGACCGGGTCCTGCCTCAGGGAAGCGGTTCCTCCTCCGGGTAGAGCATCTCCGCTTCCGCCCTCTCCTCGGGTCTGGTTATCAAGAGTTCCTCCCATCGTGGACCGAAGGTCTGGAGCAGGTAGTCGAGTCTGGTGGCTGGTAGCCCCCTGTGCAACCTGATCGCCTGAGCCAGGAGGGATGCTCGCCCACGCATGGGTGACGGAATCCTCGTCGAAGTCTCCGTAGTCGGTTGCGGGGTTCTCTTCCCGCTTTCGGAGTGGGGCGCGTCGCTTTCGATCGGGGTCGATGAATGGTTGCGTTTCTTCTTCATGGGTCAGGTGCCTTGAAGTGGTGTCACGGCATCGCGTCGGCTGCGGTCGGCCCCGTTGCCCGATGGCTGCATGGCGACTTCTCCGCAGGATCCATGGATCTTGCGGTGAACTCGATCCTTGCCGTCATCCTTCGGTGCCCCGCCTCGCTTGCTGACCTGGTGCGAATCCACTTCTTGTCTCGTGTCCTTCGAGGGGTCGGCCATCACCGAAACGAGATCGGTGATTGGCCTGCATGGAAATCGGCGCGTCGATTCGACGCGCCGTGGCATTGCGTCAGCTGCCTGGCAGGAACTCCTCCGCGACGTAGCGCTTCACGCTGCGACGATCCTCTTCCATGCGCGAACGCTTGTAACTCGAGAGCATCATCTCCTTGGCGACTGGCATGTCGTAGCGCCGATGGAGCGTGGGCAGCAGTCGCTGCAGCGCCTCGACGTAGGCGCCACAGCCCGGAAGATCGCGGCAGTACCGACTCATGTGCCTCAACTGTTGCGCGACGAAGTCGGTTGCCTCCTGGATGGCGCCTTCCTGGTTCATCTGCATCGCGCGATGAACGACCCAAGCCTGCCACTGTTGCGCGGCGATGACAGACGCTGCGACGTCGCGCGGTTGGGTCTCACACTCGTGCGCGAACGCGAAGGTCATTTCGTTGGGCGGCAGCGCGACGGCGGCGACTTCGCCCGTCTCGACATGCCGCCAGCGCAGGCTGGCGCGGACCTCGATGCTGCTGCCATGTTGTCCTGCCGGCGTGCGAAGCTGGACCACCAGCGTGCGCCTGGCTCCCGAGAGCATCGAACCGAGCAGCGTGTCGATGCTGCCCGGCCGCGTCGTCGTGCGAGCGGACCCGAATGCGAAGGCCTGCACGCCTGCAGGCAGTTCGAGGCGAACCTCGACGTCCTGCAGCACGGTGTTGCGCGTGTCGCCAAGTTCTGCGAGCACGATCTCGGCGATTTCCTCGGGGTTCTCCGCATCGTGCATGCGGCCGCCGCCGGCCTCGGCGATCGCCTGCAGTTGGATCGGCGAGTAGCCGGCGCCGATTCCGATCGTGGACGAAGGCACGCCCCGTTGACGCAGCGCGTCGGCATGCGCCGCAAGCTGCTGCGGGTGCACGATGCCGCGATTGGCGTGGCCATCCGACAGCAAGAACACGTGGTCGCGCTCATGCCGCTCAGCGACGGACTTGCGCATCGCCACGCATTCGCAGCCCTGCAGCCAGCCTGACGCCAGGTCCGTGCAGCCGCGTGTCGTGAGGACATCGACTTCGGACTCGACCTTGGCCCTGCCGACCGCGTCGGCTGCGACCGCAGAAGCGTGCACGATCACGTCGTCGGCGAACGAGACGAGGGAGACTCGGTCCTCGTGCGCCAGCGCAAGGAGCAACTTGCGCACCGCTTCGCGCGCGGCGTCGAGGCGTTGGCCTGCCATCGAGCCAGACGCATCCAGCACGAGGGCGATGTCGAGCGGCAGCTTTGGCGCGCCTGCGGCCGGCGTCGCCTGCGGCGCAACGATGTCGATCATGAGATAGCGGACGGAGTCGCCTTGCGCGTTCACGAGCGCTCGGTCGAGCTTCGCGGTCGCGATGGGTTGGGTGGGGCGTGAAGAAGCCGGATCGTTCGCGTTCATCGGACGGGTCCTTTGGTGAGGAGGTTGCGGAGGGCATCCGCGATTCGGTGAAAGTGAGCGAGCTCCTCGTCGCCGAAATGGCCACGCACGTTGAGCTCGAGGTCTGGGGTGACGCCGATGCGATACCAGGCTTCGCCACGGGTGCTGCGGGCAGAGGCCGCGACACCGGCGAGCGCCGTCAGCGCTTGCGCGGCCTGAGCGAGGGAACTCAGGTCCGGGTCAGTCCCTGGGTAGCAAGTCCGCGATTCGCACACTTCCGACGGGTCTGCTCCGCCGGTCGCCATCGGTGTGAAGGCACGCACGGATCGGAGGTAGCTCAGCGCATCTGGCGGAGTGCTCGCGGCTGCGGGGGGTTGGCAAGAGAGCGTTGCATCGGTGTCGATGAGCGCGCCGATCTTGATGTTGCCGTCTGCGATCGCGGCGATCTGCGAAGGCGTCAAGCTCTGCAACAGCACGCGCAGTTGGTCGAGGCTGACGTTGCGATTCGAATCGCGCAGCAGCTGCATGACGCGGAGCCGGTCGAGCGTCGCGCGCTGGTAGCGAGCGCCACGGCCGAGCGAGTCCGGCGCCGGGATCAGTCCGCGCCCGACATAGCTGCGGATCGTCCGCATCTCGATGCCGGTGAGTTCGGACAACTCTTGCAGGGAGTGGCCGTCGTCCGGGTTGGAAGGATCGCGTGAAGTGGACATGTCGCCTTTCTAAAGCAACAATGCGACATGTCAAGATAGATTGTTCCGTCCTCCTACACCTTATCTCTAGCACCACGGGCGTCGAGGCTTCCCGGAGGCCGTCATCGAATCTCCTAAACCATCTTTTAGTAGAATGTTAAGCGCGTTCCCCGAGAGGTGCTTCGCGCTGCGGGTCAGGTTTGGAGGCTGCCGCCGCAGCCTCACTTGCCTGCAACGATGCACTTCCGTTTCGGTCCAAGGCTTCGCACAAGGACGTCCATCTGGTGGAGTTCGCCACCCTCCAACCACCATGCGACGTTTCCCCATCCGCCTGCCGTTCCTGCTCGCCGCGACCCTGTCGATCCTTGCTGCCTGCTCTGCGCCGCCCGCAAAGACGGCCCTCGCCGGGAGTCAGGGGCGCTTGCTCGTCATCGGCGGCGCGTTGTCGAAGCAGAACGACGACGTCTACCGTCGATTGCTCGAACTCGCGACCACGCCCGCCGGTGTCCGGCTCGTGATCGCAACCGCGGCGAGTGGCGACGAGAAGGGCGCCGCCGAGTCATTGCAGAAGAACGTGCAGAACCGCGCTGCTTCCGCGCAAGTCGCCGTCATCAGCCGCGACACGCCGACGGATGCAACAGTCGCGGCAATCGACGGTGCGAACGCGATGTTCTTCACCGGCGGCGATCAGAAGCGCATCACGGATCGCTACCGCCCCGCCGACGCGAACACGCCCGAATGGGACGCGATGAAGCGCTTGCTCGCGCGCGGTGGAGTGATCGCCGGCAACAGCGCCGGTGATGCGATGATGGGGGACGTGATGTTCTTCACCGGCCGCAGCGCACAAGCGCTTGGCATCCCGCGTCAAGACCTCGATCCGGAGGATGAGCTGGCAAATCGCGTCGGCCCGCAGATCGGCAGCGGCATGCGCTTTGTGTCGTGGGTTCTCACCGATTCGCACTTCTGGGAGCGCGATCGTGTTGGCCGTCTCGTCGCGGCGCTCGAGCAGTCGAAGATCGCGCTCGGGATCGGAGTCGGTGAGAACGCGTGCGTTGAGCTCGACCTCGCGACCGGCGCGTGTGTCGGCATCAGCGACAATCCATCTCTTCTCGTCGACTGCAGATCGCTGGTTCGCGACGGCGCTGCACGCCGCAACTGCCGCGCGCTCGTCGTTGGCAATGGCGATCGCGTCGATCCTGTGGCCTGGAGCGCGTCCTTGTCCAAGCCTTCGGTGCGACCAGCCTCGGAGCCGCAGGCGATTGCGATCGGCGACGACGACAAGCTCGCGACGCAGCGCCTCTTCGAAAACGCATTGGCGTCGAGCAGCGGTGCCTTTCGTCTGCGCCTCGATGGTTGGTCGGTCGTCGCGTGGCGCGACGGCGACGTAGTGACTTTCGATGTCGAAGTCGGCGGCTGAGCCTGCTGTCGAACGGCGGCTGCGGTCCCACCTGCGACGAGGGCTCGTCGTGCAAGAGAACTTTTGCCTCGCGTGTCAGCGCTGACACGATGGGATGCGTCTCTCATTCCGAGACGGTCGTATCGACGGCCTAGTGCGTTCGGCATTCGGTGCAAGGGGCCCGCTTCGTGAGTGCAAATCGAATCCACCGCCTCGCGCCGCGGTTGCGGTCGTGCGGTAGATTCTTGCGCGTCGAATGCTCACCCCTTGGCTTGTCCGTGCCGCGTCCTTGGCGCTGCTCTTGGCACCGGTCGCCGGACAATCGCCAAAGCAGGCGATCGTCCGCGAGGGCGCCACTTCGTCTGGTGAGCCGATCGACTTCGCGCTGCCCGAATTGGACCCGGCCCGCCTCTGGTCCGTGACCGCGGTCTTGCCGCGAATCCCCGATCCCGGCGTCGCCCTGATGGTCGAGCTTTTCGATCCGGCTGGCATGCCGACCGGCAAGGTGCTTCATGCCGGGGATCCAGACATGCACTTCGTCTACCGCCCCCGAGCGGCAGGTGCCTCGATCTTGCGCGTTCGCCGCGTGGAGTCGAAGACGCCGGTCATCAAGGCGATCGAAGATGCGACGCGCTTCGTCGGCGGCGATCGAAGGGTCGCGGCGCTCGTGCAAGACGATGCGCGTCTCGCCACTGCGCTCTACGACGATGGCGACGGCGATGCGCGACTCATCGATACGGGCGCATGGTCTGGAGCCAGCGCGCTACGAGTCGAAGCTGGCATGCGCATCGCGCGCAACGTGCCAGGATGGGGCTATCGCATCGCCGAAGACCCCAAGGCCGGCGAGTTCCGCTACCTGCGGTTTGCTTGGAAGCTCGAACGCGGCGAAACCGCGATGGTGGCGCTGGCAGACCAGGGCGAGCTAGGCGACCCCGCCGATGGACGGCTTCGCTACGTCGTCGGCACGCAACTCGCATCGTGGGGAGCGACCATTGTCGGGGACGCTCCGCCACGCGAATGGACCGTCGTCACGCGTGACCTTTGGCGAGACCGAGGCGACTTCACGCTCACGGGCATGGGGCTGCTGCCATGTGGTGGCGTCCTTCTGCTCGACCACTGCTATCTAGGCCGGACCCTGGCGGACCTCGACGCAGTGACCCCGCTATCGGTGCGCGCGGCGATGCAGAGTGGCGATCGCGAAGGACTCCGCGCGATTCCTGCGAGCCCTCCGCACACGTTGCGCGGACCCTTCGTCTCCTACCCCGATCCGCTCGCGTGGAGGGTCGAGATCCGCGCGCTGGATGTGGAGGGGGCGAGCATCCGTCGCTTCGAAAGTGAACCCAACGACCAGTGGAACTACGCCTCTGAGATCGACCTCGGGACCGAGGTGCGGGGCGGTGCCGATGACATCGAATACCTCGACAACGAGGAAGAAGGTCGTGTCGGGTGGGATTGGTTCCGCTTCTCGTGGAATGGCGATAGGCCGACGCTCGCGTTCTTCACGCTCGACTGCCCCGACCGCGATGTGCCAGCGACGATTCGCATCTACATGCGCGACGAGGTGGGAAGGCTCGTGCCCTACGTGCGCGGCAAGGATCCGACCGAGGTGCGCCACGACAACCAGGACGCGAGCATCGCGGGCTGGAAGTTCGTGACTCGAGTGCTCGGCAAAGGCGACTACTGGCTGCACGTGAAGGCGAACCATCCGTCCTACACGCTGCGCACGAAGCTCTACGACCCACCGCCCTACGACGACCCGCGCGCCGCGCTGCGCGTTGCCGCCGATTATCTCGCGCAAGCGGGCGACAGTTTCTTCGCCAACGTTCCGCGCGGTGGCGCCGTGCGCACACGCGCGCAAGCCAACACCGACGAAACCACGCGCTGCTTTGCCTGTCATGCCGGTCACTATCCGGTGATCGCCAACCTCGCCGCCCATCGGAACGGTTACCGCGTGGTCGAGAGCGCGCCCTTCCGCAACCTCGTCGATCGGATCTACGAGGTCGGAGTGCCGCTCTACGGACACGAGGAGGCCACTTGGGCGCGGTTCGATCTCGCGCCGACGGTCGGCATCGCGCGCGTCGGCACGATGATCTGCGAGTTCGAGGAATCCGTGAGCGGCCGCCGCACGGACGCGATCCTCGGTCCGGCGCGGTTCGCAGAACTCGTCTACCGCGAACGTGCGCAGTTGCCGCAAGGCGGCGATCGCACCGCGGCTGGCAACTTCGAGTTCGACGGCAACCGGCCGATCCCCGACGCGCGTGTCGCCACCGAAGCCTGGCGCTTGTTCGACGCCTTGGCTGATCGCACCGGCAAAGAGGAGTGGCGTGCGCTCGCCGACCACATGTCCAACCTGATCGCCACCGCGAGGGTGAAGGACAACGAAGACCTGGTCGAACAGTCGCTCGGCATGCTGGCGATGGACTCTCAGCGCCATGCCGCGGCGATCACCGCGAACATGCAGCAACTGCTTGCTCGCATCCACGACGATGGCGGCTGGGTCACGGCTGAGTATCTGACCAACCTGCAGGTCAACGAACTGCAGGCGATGGCCGCGCTCGACCAACCGCAGGCGCCGTCGCTGACGTTCTTCACCGCGATGGCCGCCCACGCGTTGCTGCGCACCGGGATGCCTTCGGACGATGTGGAGCGCAGCCGATTGTTGGATCGCGCTGCACGGCTCTTGCTCTCGCGCCAACTGGAGTTCGGCGGCTGGATCGACCCGCAGGGCGAGTTGTTCCGCACGCCCTATCTGGAAACGCACTGGGTAGTCATCTTCCTGGCTCACCTGTTTCCCGAGCCGGTGGTCGAAGCGATGCCTGTTGCGGCAGCAGCCGGCGATTCGCTCCTCGAGCGCCTGGACTGGCTCTCCGCTCAATGGGTCTACGAGCGCCCCGAGCAAGTGCGATCGATGTGCGCAATGCTCGCGGACGGCGAGCCGCTGCTCCGGACCGGCGCCGCGCTCGCATTGCAACGAGTGGCATGGCGGTGCAAGCAGCAGGAAGCACTTGCGCCAGCAATCGGCCCATTGGCCGCGGCCCTTTCGGACATCAACAAGTCGGTTGCCCGCGCTGCGGCTCAGGCGCTCCGCGCGTTGGGCAGCAACGCTGAGGCCCGTGCAGCAATTGCGGCGGCGCTCGCATCGGCAGAAGCCAGAACCCGGCGTGGCGCACTGCGAGTCTTCGCGCACAGGTTCTCGGAACTCGCGAATCACGTCGCGTGTCGCGAAGCCGTTCTATCGTGCTTGGACGACCCGGACTTTGCGGTTCGCATCGCAGCGGTGCAGTCGGCGCAGCGATGGTGGTATCAGGCCAAGGCCGCGGACAAGCCTGCGATCCTTGCGCGCATCCTGGCGAGAGCTCGTCACGAAGGGGAGATGGCCGTCGTTCGCGGCGCGATCGAGAAGGCGATCTACGACATCTGTGACGAGAACACCGCCGAACTCTACGGCAATGATGCGCGTGTCATGGCGACCGACGCGCATCGGCACGCAATCCGGCATGCGCGTGACGAAGTCGTCGAGCGTGGGATTGCGGATCAACTCGTAGCGACTTTGCAGGAAGGTGCGCGCACCGCACAGTCGCTCGTGCTGCGCGCGCTTGGACGGCGCATTGCGAACGGTCTCGCCAATGGAAACGACACCGACGACGTCGTGTTCCTCGGCATGGGCGGCGTCGCGCTTGCGCAAGAGATCTTGAAGCTGCTGCGCGATCCCGAACCAGAAACCCGCGAGGCCGCGGCATGGGCCACGACTGCCGTTCGCGGGCATGCGGACGCAGCATTCGTCGGCGCGTTGATCGACGCGGCGGGATCCCCCTTCGTGCGAGTGCGCACGGCGGCGCTGCGGGGCCTCGATGTAGTGGAGATCAAGGACCAGGACCTGCCGAAGCACGGCGTCCCCATTCAGTTCCTCGGAGTCGAGGCCCAGCAGGATGAACCCGCGCAGGACCGCACGCGCGCCACCTTGCGATGGCTGCGCCGCGATCCGAGCAGCCAACGCCTTTCGTTCGTGCCTGACTTCGTGCGCCTGTTGTCCGGCTCCCTCGACCTCGAGACGAGGAAGCTCGCGCTGCAAAACCTCGAGTGGGCAGCCGTCGTGCACAGCGACGCGGTTGCGCGCGCCGCGATCTGGGCCGCTTTGTTCGCCGATGACGCGTCGTTGCGCACCGAAGCCGAGGTGCAGATCGAACGCGCGCACGCGACGGGCGGTGCGCTCGCGCGATCGGCGTTGCGCTGGGACTATGTCACGTCCGCAGTCGCGACTCGGTCGGCAGAGCATCACGAGCGCGCGTGCCGCTTTGCATTGTGGGACGATGCGGCTGCGCCCTGGGATCGCATCGTGCCGCACATGGAAGCGTTGCTCGAAGGTCGTCGACCGCGACTGCGGGCCGACGCGTTGGACCTGGCGCTGCGCGCGCGCGCTGCCGGCTTCGACGTGGATGTGGCGCTGCGCGCTGCGTTGCGCCTGCCGGACGCACAGGCGCGTGAGAAGGCTGCGGTCGCCCTGGGTCTCGATCCGAAGGCGGTGCCGGCGCCGAAACTGGCGGTGGAGCGAGTCGACAGCCCGCTCGACTTCGACACCTTTGCAGCTTTCGTTCACCCCGTGCTGATGAAGCAGGCCACGACCGGCGCCAAGGGCTGTGTCGAGTGCCATCGCGTCGGCGCGAATGAAGCCGGATCCTTCGCGCTCGTCGCTGCCGAAGACGGCGCGCCGAGCGATGTGGACCTGGTGCGCAACTACAACGCGGCAGTGGCGTTCGTGGACCCCGCCGAGGCGAGCAAGAGTCCATTGCTGCTGAAGCCGCTGAACCCAGACCGCGCGATCGGCGCGTTGCATGGGACCGGTCACGGCGGCGGCGTTTCCTGGTCCGAACCAACGGATCCGGATTTCCGCTCCGTGTTCGATTGGGCCAGTGGCAAGAAGCTCGATCGCGGCGAGAAGCTGTTCTTCGAGGAGTTCCGCGCCAAGATCGTGCCGATCTTCACGGAGATCGGGCCCACGGGCGACGCGTGCTGGGAATGCCACAACACGCACAACACCCTGTTCATGCCGGAGCCCGAGAACGGCGAGACGTTCAACGCGCAGGAGTCGCGCTTCCTGCTGGACTACGTGATGCGCGTCGTCGACCTGAAGAGCCCCGAATCAAGCCTCGTGCTCAACGAACCGCTTTACGAACTCGACAGCCCGTTCCGAGAAAAGGACCCCAACCGTCCGACGCACGGCGGCGGCATCCGATGGCTCGAGGGCAAGCGCAGTTGGCAGTACCGAGCAATGCTCGAATGGATCGAGCGCGTGGCCGGCAAGCGCTGAGTCGAGCCGCCTCGCATGGCGCGGCACGAACCGGCATGCACAATGCGGCCATGCGTCGATGCCTGATTCCGCTCCTCGTGCTCGCGGCCTGTGCATCCCCTGCCTCGAGCCCTGCTGGGATCACCGTGTTCGAGTCACGATCCGTCGTCGTCGACGGCATCCGCTATTCATTCCAGTTGATGCTTCCGACGGTCGCGGCGGATGCCCGATCGCCCCTCGTCGTTTTCTTGCACGGCGCGGGAGAGCGCGGCCAGGACAACAGCAAGCAATTGACCTGGCTGCCGCTCGTGCTGGCCGGCGATCCGGTGCGAGTTGCGTTTCCATGCCATGTGCTCGCGCTCCAGTGCCCGGTCAATGAGCAATGGGTGGATGTGCCGTGGGGCGAATCGACGCCATCGCCGATGCCGACGACGCCATCGCGCGCGCTGCGCGCGGTCATGGCAGCCATTGCGCAGGTGGAGCGCGACAAGCCGATCGATCCGCAGCGCGTCTATCTGACCGGGCTGTCGATGGGCGGCTACGGCGCATGGGATCTCGCGATGCGAATGCCCGATGCGTTTGCGGCCGTGCTGCCGATCTGCGGCGGCGGTGACCCCGCGAAGGCCTCACTGCTGCGCGATGTTCCCATCTGGATCTGGCACGGCGACAAGGACGCGGCGGTGCCGGTCACGCGGTCGCGCCAAATGGCCACCGCGCTGAAGGCAGCCGGTTCCACGGCGCTCTACACCGAACTGGCTGGCGTCGGCCATGACTGTTGGCGTCAGGCCTACACGCGCGATGGCGCCATCGAGTGGATGTTCGCGCAGCGCAAGCGCTGAACTCCCACGCGACAGGTCGGCTCGTTCTAGAACGCCTGCTGCCTGGGACATCTTCCTTCCGAGGCGATCACGGCGCAGCGCGACCTGCGTCGCATTCGCGGATGCGACCCCGTTCTGGCTCCTTGCTCATTGCTGCTCGCGGCGATGCGCTGCAGGCACCGACGTGGACTTGACTGCGGGTGGTTGACCGCCGGCCTGTCGCAGGGCAAGTTCTGCAGGCCTAGCGCAGCGGATTTCCTGGAGCACAGACAGGGGCAGCCATGGGGTTCTACTACCGCCGTTCCGTCAGCATTGGTCCCTTCCGCATCAATCTCGGCACTGGCGGCGTTGGCTGCTCGGTCGGCGGTCGTGGCTTCCGGGTTGGCCGCAGCGCTTCGGGTCGTCGCTACACGACCTTCTCGTTGCCGGGCACTGGCATCGGCTACCGATCGGGTTGCGCGCTCTGGGTCGGTCTCGGGTTGGCGACGGCCGCTGTCGTCGGACATCGCGTGGTGGAGGCTCTCGCATGAACATTGTCTGGAAGCGCACGTTGCGCACCGCGTCGTCAGAACGCTTTCTCGCGACTGCGAACGGCCGCGATCTGGCAGCCGTTGACCTTCACCATCTCGCAGATGGCACGGTAGCCGGCACGGTGATCGTTCTCGAAGGCTCAGGCCTCGGCGAAGGCGAAGTGCCAAGGCTCTTGCAGCAACTCGATGAGGACTTCCTGCCCGGCGTCGATGCGCGCGAAGGCTCGCTGACCTACACGGTCGTGATTGGCCGAGTGCTCGGCAATTGGGAAGGGGTGCCCGACGGCAAGTGAACGGCGCCAACCCGGAGAGGTCGAAGCTCGTCGTTCCAAGCTACGCCGAAATGGATGAAGCGACAGGAGCGATGAATCGCGCGGCGGCATCGACCGAGCACGGCGATCCCTTGTGCTGCCGCAACGAGTGGCAGCTCTCCTACTTCGAGGCGTTCACGCCAAAGTTCACGCTCTTGTTTCGCCAGCGCGGTTCAAGCGTGCTCGCGTTCTGTGACCGCAGATTCGACGACGGCAAGCGTGTGCTGATGCCGATCGACAGCAGTTGGAGCTATGGGGCGCCGCTGCTCGGATTGGACCCTGTCCCAATGCTCGTCGACCTGCTGCGCGAGCCCGAAATGCAGGCCGAGCCGCCATGCATCTGGATCTCTGGGCTGACGCCGCGGGGATACCGCCAACTCCAACTGACCACGAACTTTCGACAGACTCATTCGATTCTCTTGGTCGAGTCGGATCCGAAGGTGGTGCAGTGTTCGGCCTCGCTCGTGGGTGGCTACGACAGCTATCTGTCGCGCCGCACCGGACACTTCCGACGTCGGCTCCGTGCGGCAGAACACGCGGCGCACGGAATGGGGGTTCGTTTCGAGCGCGTCGTGCCACGCAACGAGGCAGAGGCGCGCGCGACATTCGCTCGGATGCTGGCGGTGGAGTTGCAGAGTTGGAAGGGTCTCGGCAATTGCGGAATGGAAGAACCGAGGCCGCGTTCCTTCTACGAGCGCATGATGGTGCGCCAGGCGCGCATCGGCGCTGGCCGGATCGTGTTCGCGCGGCATGAAGACCAGGACATTGGCTTCATCTTTGGTGGCGTCGCCAATGGCTACTATCGAGGACAGCAGTTCAGCTTCGTCGACACGTGGCGCCCGCATTCGATCGGCAATCTGTTGCAGCAGGATTCGCTGCGCTGGATTTGCGAGGAGTCGGTCTTCCATTTCGGCATGGGGCCGTTGATGGACTACAAGAAGCGCTGGACCGAGCGGTGCGAGCCCATGGAGTCCTGGTTGCTCGCACCGCGGTAGCTCGTGCCAGGGGTTCATGACACAGATGCCGGTCCCGCGTGCCTTGACGGCCTCGAGGGCTTCGCTACTCTTTGGACCAGCATCTGGACAGCCCGTGCAGCAAGGACGGGCGGCCAACCTGCCGAGGAGCGGCAAGGTGGTTTGGTCCGGCGAAGTCGCCGGATCGATGTGCGCGGGCGCGTTGCCCGGCGAACAAAGGCTCCTGCGGCGAAGGCCGTTCTGGGTGCAGTCCAAGGAGACTGTCATGCACCCGACAACAAAGAGCGTCCCGGTCGCTTCGATCCTTTCCGTTCGCGTCGACGAGTCGAATCTCGACCATCACCTGTGGTGCAACCATGGCGTGTGGTGGATTCACTACGTCGTCCACGAAGGCAACCACAAGCGTCGCGTGCGACACTCGCTGCGCATCCGCGACGTCGACGTTGCGCGTCGGCTGCGGGACGAGGAATTGCGGCGCTTGTGGTCGCTGCAAGAGCACGCCGACAGTGCCTCGGGCTCGGAGTCCCGGCATCCGTTGGAAGCGTGCGCGTGAGGTCCGTTTGCCGGCTTTCATGCGCTGTGGCGGCAGCCTTGATCGCAAGGGCGCATGCAACTGGTGGACGCATTGCTTGACCCCGGCAGTCGAGGCTGGGATCCTCTTCGCCCGCTCTGGATGCTCCGGAGCATCGCTGCATCGAGCACTGTTTCTCCCGATCCAACATGGCCAATTCGTTCGTTTTCTCCTCCGAGTCCGTCGGTGAAGGCCACCCGGACAAGGTCGCCGACCTGATCTCCGACAGCGTTCTGGATGCGTGCCTCGCTGAGGACCCCAACAGCCGCGTCGCCTGCGAAACCATGGTGAAGTCCAACATGGTCATCCTGGCTGGCGAGATCACGACGAAGGCCAAACTCAACTACGAGGCAATCGTTCGCGCGGCGATCCGCGACATCGGCTACGTCAACAACGATGACGTCTTCCATGCCGATCAGGTGTTCATCAACAACTACCTGACTGCGCAGTCGCCCGACATCGCGCAAGGCGTCGATGCCAAGAAGGCGAAGGGCAAGAAGACCGCGGAGCAGGGCGCTGGCGATCAGGGCATGATGTTCGGCTTTGCGTCCAACGAGACGCCTGAGCTGATGCCGACGCCGGTCATGTTCGCGCACCGGCTTGGCCGGCGGCTCACCGCGATCCGCAAGTCGGGCAAGGTGAAGTGGCTGCGCCCGGACGCGAAGTCGCAAGTCTCGGTTCGTTACGAAGACGGCAAGCCCGTCGAGATCATCAACGTCGTCATCTCGACGCAGCACACGGCCGACGTCGATCACGCCGCGATCGAGAGCCATCTGATCGAGCACGTCATCAAGAAGGAACTGCCCAAGAAGCTGCTCACCAGCAAGACGGAGTT
>SXPK01000089.1 GCA_005776365.1 Planctomycetia bacterium | reverse complement strand
GCGCCGCATCCTGCGCAAGATCGCAGAGAGCCACTACGACCAACTCGGTGACATCACCACCCTCGCCGAGCCGCACGTCGTGGAGTGGATCGTGAAGGGGCACAAGGAAGCGCGCTGAGACGTCGAGTCGGGTTTCGCAGCCGTGGCTTGTGCTGCGTAGCATCGCGCTCCATGTCCTTGCGCCCGTCCTACCTGCCTTCTTCCGGCTTCCTGCTCGCCCTTCTGCTCTCGTCGGCGGTGTTGCCTGCCCAGGCAGTCACGCCCGCCTCGGTTGGCGCCACCTACGAGCCGGTGCAAAAGCCCGGTGCGGATCACTTCCGCGCTTTGCGCGACGCGGTGCGGATGGAGATCGGGGCTGGCGTGGTTGTATTGCTCGGCGCGCGCAAGCCGGACGACATGGGAGCGTTCTGGCAGACGCAGGATTTCTTCTACCTGACTGGCGTCAACGAACCGGAACTGGCGTTGATCCTGCGCGAAAAGGACAAGAAAGGCGGCGATCCGCTCGACGAGCTGCTCGTGCCGCCTTTCTCGCGCTTTGCGGCACAGTGGGAGGGTGAGTTTCTCGCGCCCGGAGAAGAGGCGCAGAAACGGAGCGGCTTTGCGGCGGTGACCAACGTCCGCAATCTGACTGGGCGGCTCGAAGCGCTCCTCGGTGACAAAGACAAGAAGGAGCGACCCATCCTGTGGACGCTGACCGAGTCCGCGACGCCGTGGGGCGGCACGCCGGGTCAGACCGCGACTGCGTTGCAGGAGCAGCAAGGCGATGGCTACGACGGCCGCGGCACGCGCGAGCAGAAGTTCTGCACCACGCTGCGCGAACGCTTCCCTGGCATCGAGATCCGCGACCTCACGCCGGTCCTGCATCGACTGCGCGCACGCAAGCGCGAGCCGGAGATCGCGCTGTTGCGTCGCTCCGCTGAGTTCGCAGCCGAGGGCATTGCTGCCGCCATGCGCGCCGTGAAGCCTTCTATGCGCGAATACCAACTTGCCGCGGTGGCCCGCTTCGTGTTCTCGCTGCACGGCTGCGGCAGAGATGCCTATGGCGCCATCGTCGGCGCCGGCAAGAACGGATGCGTGCTCCACTACATGAAGTGCGACGCCGAGATCGCAGATGGCGACCTCATCGTCATGGACTATGCGCCAACGTTGCACGGCTATGCGAGCGACGTGACGCGGACGTTTCCGGCGAATGGAACGTTTACCGCCGCCCAACGGAAGCTCGTGCAAGACGTCTACGAGATTCAGCAAGCCTTGATCGCCCAGGTGAAGCCTGGTGCAAGCCTGTCGAAGCTCGGACGCGACTGCGCGTCGATGTTGCACGATCGCGGGTATCGCAGCGATCACGGCCCTTGCCATCACGTCGGCCTGGCGGTGCACGATCCGTCGTCGGACCTGCTGAAGGAAGGCATGGTCATCACGGTCGAACCCGGCGCCTATCTGCGCGACCAGCGCATGGGCTGTCGCATCGAAGACACGATCCTCGTCACCGCGAGCGGCTGCGAAGTGCTGTCCAAGGGTTGCCCCAGCACGCCCGACGAGATCGAGGCCTTCTTGAAGGCGCGCGGCCCGTGGCTGCTGCCGGAAGCGAGCGGGTCGACGAAGTGATTCCGGCTTGCCGGTCGCGGTGCGCGTGGTTGGCGGGGGCGGTCTGCGCTCTGGTCCTTGCAGCGGCTTCGCTCGTGGCGCAGCAAGACGCCAAGTCGTCGACGAAGCGACCCAATGTGCTATTCGTGATCGCCGACGACCTCGGATACGGGGAACTCGGCTGCTACGGGCAGCAGAAGATCGCCACGCCGTTCCTCGATCGCCTCGCGAACGAAGGCATGCGCTTTCTGCAGGCCTACTCCGGCGCGCCGGTCTGCGCGCCGGCGCGCTGTGTGCTGATGACCGGCAAGCACTCGGGCCACGCGACGATCCGCGACAACCTTGAGCACAAGCCCGAGGGCCAGGAGCCGATCGCCACGTCGGATCGCACGATCGCCGAGATGCTGAAGGCGAAGGGCTACGCGACCGGTTGCTTCGGCAAGTGGGGGCTCGGCTATCCCGGCAGCGACGGCGATCCGCTGCGCCGCGGGTTCGATCGCTTCTTCGGCTACAACTGCCAGCGCCACGCGCACGACCACTATCCCGGTTGGTTGTGGGACGACGGCGCGAAGAAGGACCTGCCCGGCAACGCGAACGGCAAGGGACCGATCTACGCGCAGGATGCGATCCTCGACGCAGCAGTCGCGTTCGTGACGAAGAAGCGCGAGCAGCCGTTCTTCGCGTTCGTGCCGCTGACCTTGCCGCACCTTGCGTTGCAGGTTCCGGACGAGGCGCTCGCGCGCTACCGCGGAGCCTTCGACGAGACTCCCTACACGGGCAAGAGCTACCGGCCGCATCCGACGCCGCGCGCGTGCTATGCGGCGATGATCACGCATCTCGACGCGTGCGTGGGCCGTTTGCTCGCGGCGCTCGAGGACGCAGGCGCGGCAAGGGACACGATCGTCGTGTTCACGAGCGACAACGGCCCGACGCACCTCGCCGAGCAAGTCGACGCAGAGTTCTTCGGCAGCGCCGGCGGCTTGCGTGGGCTCAAGGGCTCCGTGCACGAAGGCGGGATCCGCGTGCCGTTGCTCGTGCGCTGGCCTGGGGTCGTCGCAGCGGGCAAGAGCAGCGAGCACGTCACCTGCATGCAGGACTGGATGCCGACGTTTGCGGAACTGTGCGCGGCTACGACTCCCGAGGACACCGACGGCATCTCGCTCGCGCCGACGTTGCGCGGCGACGCGAAGGCGAAGCGCGCGCACGAAGAACTTCTGTGGGACTTCCCGGGCTACGGCGGCCAACTCGCGCTGCGCGCAGGGCATTGGAAGGCGGTCGTCAAGAACCTGCGCAAGGACCCCGCCGCGAAGGTCGAGTTGTACGACCTCGAGCAGGACCCAGCGGAATCGCGCGACCTCGCCAAGGAGCAGCCCGAGCGCGCCATGCAGATGCGCGAACGCATGACGGCGTTGCGCACCGAGCCTAGCTTCGCGGCGTTCCGCTTCGGCGACTACGCGCCGCGCTGACGATCCTCCGCCTCGCGCAGAGCGCGCGAGGCAGTCGCATTCGTGCGCGTTGCGTCGCCGCGCGTCAGCCCTTGCGCCAGTCCAGCGCGATGGTCTCGCTGAGGAACTCGTTGCCGACGGACTTCAGCACGCGAACTCCTGGCCGAGCGCCATCGCTAGGCGCTTGCGCAAACACCTGGATCACATTGTCGAATCCCGTCAAATATGGCGACGGGTCGAAGGAGCTGCCTTGTTGCGTCGCGCCAGGCGGCATCACGTCGACGAGCAACGGCGTCACTTCGCGATAGCGAAGCATGTCGAGCAGCGCGGCGATCAGAAACTTCTGCTCCGTGATCAACGGGAAGCGGTCTTGCAGCCGTGCGATGTTGTCGAACGCGAATCGCCGCACTGGCCGATCCCCTTCGTTGCCATGGCCACCCTGCACGAGGCGCAAGAGGTCCCACGTGAACTTGCCCGACGTGATGAACTCTGGGTGCAGGTAGAGCACGCGAAAGTCGGGACGGAAGGACCCGTCGGGCAGCAGGCACCGTTCGCGCAATGAGCTTTCGCGCTGGCAGATGGTGCGGATCGCATTGCGATCTTCACGTGTTGATACCAGCAGCGCACGCTCGCCGCGATCGAGTCCCGCAGCGAGGAAACGCAGCGCCAGAAACGTCGAGCGCATGCCAGGCTCGCACAGCAGCACCGTCGAGGATAGTAGTGCCGGGCCGGTTCCGCCGACGAAGGCGCGGTTGAGGTCGGGATGGCCGAGATCGATCGGCGTGTCCCCGCGTTCTGGCACCGTGAACTCAGCCTGGTCGCGCGCCATCGACAACTGCGCTGCGACGGAAGGGTAAACGTGAAGACCCGGGCCGCGTTCGTTGCGCGCGCCGAGGTAGACGTCGCGAGTGATGCCGCGGCCTGCGATCGAGAAGTGGTGGACGCCGCGATAGTAGTACTGATGCCGCGCCTTCAGGATCTCCAACGCCCGCACCTTGAAGTCGGTCGCTTCTTCGCGAAACGAGAGCTGCAGCATCAGGTCGGTCGAGAACTCCTCCGCCGACGGCAATCGCAGGTCGCGCGGATGCGCCTCCTCCATGACGAAGATGCCGTGGATCTTGCTGTCGAGCAGTTGGCGGCGCACTTCGAGCAAGGCGGCGCGCTTCTCGAAGTATTCGAGATCGGTCAGCAGCAAGCCGACGTTGTCGACGCAGACCATCTCGACTTTGCCCGCGAGCTGGTGGTTCTTGATCTCCGCGAGGATCCACTCGATGTCGACGGTCGTGCCGCGCGCCTGGCTGCGCTGCAGCGCTGCAGGCCGCGCTTGCGTGAGGATCAGGCGGCTCGTGCCGCGCGCCGTCTGTGCCTCGAGCACGAGCTTGCCCGGCACCTCGCGCGGCAGCGCCCTGACCTTCGCCTGCGAACGGAACCAGTCGAAGTCGGACTCGAGCTTCTTGTGGATGCTCTCGGGCGAGTGCTCGACCGAGTAGTAGAGCCAGGTCGAGCCGTCTTCGCCGTCGAGGAACGCGCGGCTCACGATCTCGAGCGCGAGCAGCGTCTTGCCGGTGCCGGGGCCGCCGCCGATGCAGACGAAGGCGGCGCTGTCCGACGGATAGCGGATGCCGCCGGCGAGCACGCCGTCGAGGCCGTCGAGGCCGGTCTTCAGGTAGGAGAACACGAAGGCCACGCTACGCCGCGCGCGCCACGCCTGTCGAGGGCGAGCATCCTGGACCGGGCCTGTTGCGGACGGAATGATCCGCGCCGTGCTCAGCGAACCGACCGACTTCCGCCGTCTGTACTTGTTCCGCCATCCCGAACTCGACGCCTCGTGCCAAGGCCGCGCGATCGGCGCCGGGGCCGCGACGTTGAGTCGAAGGGGCCGCGCGCAAGTTCTCGAATGGGCGCAGTGGATCGACGGCGTCGAACTCGAGGCCGTGCACTGCAGCCCGCAGCCGCAGTGCAGCGAGTCCGCGATCGCGATCGCAGAACCGCGCGGGCTCGAGCCGATCCTGGATGCGCGCCTGTTCGATCAGAAGATGGGCGAGTGGGAAGGCAAAGCCTGGGAAGAGCTCGCGAAAACGCAAGGCGACGCCGTGCGTGCGTTCTTCACCGACTTTGGCGAAGTCCGCGCGCCAGCCGGCGAGAGCCTCGGCGAGGCCGTCGAGCGCGTGCTGTCGTGGTGGGTCGAGATCGCGCCGCAGTCGATCGGCGTTGCGCGTGCGGTCGTGTTGCCGGGATCTGTGCTGTCTGGTTTTGCGGCGGCGTTGCTGGGCTTGCGGTTGTCGCGCGGCGTGTCGGTGAGCCTGCCGCACGGGTCGATGGGCGTGCTCGATGTCTACGACAACGGCGCGCGGTTGCAGGCTTGGAACGCGTCGGCCTTCCAGTGAGTCGTCAGCTCGCGTCGACCGAGATGCGGCCGCGCACCTCAGCAAACCGCACCCGCACGACCCACAACAGCGCCGCCGCCACCGCAAACAACCCCGCGACCAGTCCCCACCAGAGTCCCTGCGGCCCGAGGCCCTTTCCCCACGGGACCGCGAGCCAGCAGCCGAGCGGCAGCGCGATCGCCCAGTAGCCAACGAGGTTGATCCAGAACGGCGAACGCACGTCGCCGGCGCCGCGCAGCAAGCCGATGGCCGTGACCTGCAGTCCGTCGCCGATCTGGAACACGCCGGCGATCGGCAGCAATGCGGCGCCCCATGCGACGGCGCGCGGATCGCTCGCGAGGACGCTGGCGAGGAACTCCGGCGCCAGCAAGAACAGCAGCATGAACGCGCTCATCACGAGCGCGCCGCAGCACAGTGCGGTGAGCGGGGTGCGGCGCGCTGCTTGTGGTTCGCCGCGGCCGATCGCCCAACCGACGCGAATGGAGCCGGCGATGCCGACGCCGAGCGGCACCATGAAGCTCAGCGACGCGAGCTGAATCGCGATCTGGTGGCCGCATAGGCGCAGCCCTTCGGTCTCGCCCGATTGCGCGTCGAGGTCGCCGATCAACAACGCGGTCGCCGCGAACACGCCCATCTCCATCGCATACTGGCCGCCGATCGGCAGGCCGAGGCGAAGCAAGCGCGCAACCGGCGCGAACGCGAACGCCGCGCTGCGCAGCGCGGGTTCGCGCAGCAGGCGCGCGTGCTCGCGCAGTTCGTGCCGCGACATCCACGCGAGCGACAGCAGGAGGTAACTGTCCCGCCACCTGCACCCCGGCGCCACAGCTGATGCCGCCGTGCAAGCGCTTGCCCTGCCTGATGCAGTTCCTCGGCGTCCACGACCCGGCCTTTGGCGAAGAGCGGCATGGGCTCCGACTGTCGGAGGTGATGCGACCACCAACTCAAGGTCCCGATGGGGATCCCGGTGCGATCAGACAAGGTTTGCAGCGACAGGCCCTCGGACTCTCTGAGCGACAACAGGTGCCGCATCTCGCGGCGTCGATCGTCACGCTTCGACATTCTCGCGATCGTCAGGATCGCGAAGTACCGAACCAGATGCGGTTGGCGAGACAGTTACAGCAGGAGGACCCAACGCGACGCGACCGTGGCCCATGCCGCGCCCGCGACGCCGATTTCTGGGCAGCCGAGCCGGCCGTAGATAAGCATCCAGTCGAGCAGCCGCCGCAATTGGTCGTTGCTCACTAATCTCTTCTTCCATGTGTCTCATTCACGATGACACGTTTCGTCGCGGCGGTGGGCCCGCCGACGAAGTTTGGAGCACCGAGGCCGGACGACCTTCAGTCCAGTGACTGGAGGCGGCTGCTCTTGACCCAGGCGAGTTTCTGGCTGAGCCGCTCGAATTGCGCCTGCTCCTCTGGGGTCCGCTGGTAGCCAGCGAAGCCGAGGTTGCGTGTTTCGAGCGGATCCAGGAGCAGGTCGTACATCTCCCACTGGCTCGGCACCACGCCGTCCGCATCGTAATACTCGGCCAGCTTGTAGCGCTCCTCGCGGATGCTGACGATGTGGTTAGGCGGCGTGGGGTAGGGGCCGTTGGCCTGGGCATATTGGTAGTCGTCATACGTGAAGACGATGTGGTCCTGGACAGGCGGGGCTGAGGGATCGATGACCAAGCTTGAGTAGTCGATCCCCTGCCAGGCCGACCGCGCCGTCATCGGGGCACCAAAAAGACTCGCGATCGTGGGAAGGAAGTCGACATGCGAGACTAGGGCCTGGGATTGGCGCGGTTCGGGATAGAGCTCTGGGTTGGAGAAGACGAGCGGCACGCGAATGGTCTCTTCATAGAAGTTGAAGTTCTTCTGACGAAGCCCGCCATGGGCCAGTCCCACCTCGCCATGGTCGGCGGTCCGGATGACCAGGGTGTCGTTGACCATGCCCAGGGTGTTGAGCGTGTCGAGGACCTCGACGAGGTAGCCGTCCGCCAACTTCATCAGGTTGCCGTAGAAGTTGAGGTAGTTGCGTTTCATGGCCGGTGTCGGCAGCGGTCCAAGGGCCTGAGACGAGGCCAGAAACTGGCGCTGAGAGGTTGGCTTAGTGGTTAGGTCTTCGCCCACTGTGGGCGGGATACCGATGTTCCCCTCCAGCCAGGATTCGTCGTAACCGGCCTCTATGTAGTCCTTCGGGTAGAGGAGGACATCGTGCGGATTGATCAGCGAGATGATCAGGAAGAAAGGTTGCTGCGCCGCGGCTGCCGAATTGAGGTAGGCGAGCACTCCCTCTCTGCCCGCGTGCCAGTTGCCGTCGCCATGCATGAATCGGCCATCGTGATTCGCGGAACCCCCGCCTTCCTGGTCGATGTCCTGATTGAGACCGGCGTCCTGCGGGGTCCAGCGCTCGAAACCGTAGCGGCCGAGGTCCGAGCGAACCCAATGGTGTCCGGCGGGCTTGCTCAGGTGCCACTTGCCTTTGTAGACGACGTTGTATCCCGCGGCGGACATCACGGTGGCGATGTTGGCCAGACTCTGCGAGAGTTGGACCTGGGGATAGAGCCTTTCGGACATGTCATCTTCCAGCGTGTATTTGACGCCGTGCTGGGCCGGGAAGTAGCCCGTCAACCAGGTGGCGCGAGCCGGGGAGCACATGCACGCGTTCGTGAAGGCTCGCTCGAAGCTCAGGCCGTTTTGCTTCAAACGCGTCAGGCCGGGCAAGTTCTCACTCTCCCAGTTGGGCGGGAAGTGCTGAATCTTTCGTTCCTGGTCGGTCATGAAGAGGATGACGTTTTTTCTGCCGCCGCGACCGCGTGAGGTGCTGGCCGCTGGATCCCCGAGGCCAAAGAGGGGAAGGGACATCCCCGCGGCCTTCAGCAACTGCCGCCGGGTGACTTGTTCGATTGGGTTCATAGGGTTTGCTTTGGCGCGGGAACGCGCGGGAATCCTAAGGAACACTGCGGATCTGCCATTGGCCGCAGGCGGGCCGCTGGCCAGCAGGCTTTAGCGGGCAACCGCAAACGCCACCGAGAGAACGTGCCTGGGTGGCGGGGTCGATCTGTGGGCTTTCCCGTGCGTCTCAAACAGGGAGGCGCGCTGTTCGTGGAGGGCGATCGCGACCGGGGCGAGCCCGCCGAACTCGCAGTCGATCTGGAACGGCGCGCCGCCCTCGACCGGTCCCCAGTTCTCCTTTCTCGTGCCGTCGTTTCTCGTGCCGTCGTTCGGTGAGCCTATGGTTCCCTCGCAGCATCGGGATATGCGCAAGAGTTGTGGATGAGGAAAACGTGATCACGCGGCGTCGACCTTGGTTCCGTCCTTGAACTTGACTCCGTTGATGATGTCTCGCAGTAGCAGAGATCCGTTGAGCTTGCGCCAGCCGGCCTGCGCCGCTTCGACGAGCTTGAAGACCATGGCCAGGCACGCAGCCCGAGTTGCGGACCCCTTAGTGCGGCGATGACGCAGGCGGACGGTTGCGAAGGTCGACTCGATGGGGCTGGTCGTTCACAGATGGATCCAGTGCTCTGCGGGGAAGTCATAGAAGGCGAGCAGTTCGTCGCGGTCCTTGTCGATGCAGTTGGTCGCCTTCGGGTACTTGGCCTGGTGAATCACGAGGAACTTATCGAATGCCTTGTTCGCGTTGGCACGCGTGTCGGCCATCCAGATCTCGTGCAGGCCCGCGATGGCACTCGTCTGCTTGTTCTTCTTGAAGCAATTGAGCACGTTGGCGCTCTTATGAAATCAGCAGCGCTGCGCCGCGGTCTTGGGGAAGGCCTTGGCCAACGCCTTCCAGAAGCCGAGAGCTCTGTCGCCGACGGCGACCTCCGGCGCTTGCTCGAGGCCGCGCGCTTTCAGGTCTTGCAGGATCTCGGTCCAGCTCTGCTCGCTCTCTCGTTCGCCATCGGCGATGGCGAGCAATTCCTTGGCGCCGTCCGAAGTTGCTGCAACGATCACGAGAAGGCACTGGCTGCCGCCTTCGAGGCGGAGGTTGAAGTAGACGCCGTCGACCCAGAGGTAGACGAAGCGCTTGTCGGCAAGCGACCGCGAGGCCCACGCCTGTTGCTCCTTCGCCCAGATCTCCTTGAGTCGCACCACCGTCGTCGGCGACACCGAGCTGGCACCGTTACCGACGAGCATCTGCATGCACTCGTCGAAGTCGTTCGTCGAGATCCCCTTGAAGTAGAGTCATGGAATCAGTGCTTCCAGGCTTCTGGTCCGACGCAGCTACGGCGGCAGGATCGCGCTCGTGAAGCCGAACCGGTTGCCGTGCTCGCCGACCCTTCGGTCGTTCACGCGCGGCGCGCTCACTTCGATCGGACCAATGCCCGTGTCGACCCGGCGCGTGCGGTGGTGTCCGTTGCGCACCACGACTCGATGACCATCAGCGTCGCGCCTGCGGCTCTGGAGTCGCTGCGCTTGGGTCGTATGAACTACGACTTCGTTTACACCACGGCCACGTCGAGACAGAAAAGCGGCGGAAGAGGTCCTGCAAACGCCATCATCTACGTGACCCGGTCGACCTACCCAAAGAGCCTCGAGCTGCTCGACGAGCTGCGGCGATTGCGGACGGTTGCCCGTGACGTGGTGTGGGCTCGGCTCGGCGTGGCTGCGCAGCCGGGCGTCCCGTTCGACGGCAAGTAGTCCGCCTCTGCGCAGAGCGGTCCCCTCCTGCCGAGGTGCGTGTGGGGCGTGCGTCGTCGGGGGGGCTCCTCCGCAGATCGTCGCGCCCGTCGCCCGCGCCGTCGCGTCGGCCGTTCGTCTGGGGTGATCGAGCGAGCGAGGCGCTTGGTTCCGGCCACCCGCCTTGCGTGTTCGCCTTCCGTTAGGTATCCGTTCGGGCATGGACCGCCGCATCCTGCACCTGGACATCGACGCCTTCCTCGCCTCGGTCGAGCAACTGCGCGACCCGAGCCTCTACGGCAGGCCGGTCGCGGTCGGCACCGGGGTCGTCGCGTCGCGGTCCTACGAGGCCAAGGCTCGCGGGGTCGCGACGGCGATGCCGCTCTACGAGGCGCTGCGGCGGTGCCCGGACCTCGTCGTGCGCGCGGGCGACGCGCGGCTGTGCGAACGCTACCGGCAGCGCGTGGCAAAGACGCTGCGGCAGTTCGCGCCGGTCGTCGAGGTGTGTTCGCTCGACGACTTCTACGCCGACCTCACGGGCGTGCCGCTGCGCGTGCAGCAGGCGCTTTGCGACGCGACGGCGAGCGACGGCGAACGGTCGCTGCGGCCGTTGTGCGAGGACGTGCGCGCCGCGGTGCGCGCGGCGACGGGGCTGTCGGTGGCGCAAGGCGTCGGCAGCACGCGCACGGTCGCGCGGCTTGCGACCACGCGCGCGAAGCCAGGCGGCATCTGCGAAGTGCCGATGGGGCACGAACTCGACTTCCTGGCGGAGTTCGCGGTGCGCGACCTGCCGGGCATAGGCCCCAAGACCGCCGAGCAGCTCGCGCAGTTCGGCGTCGCGACCGTTCGCGAACTGCGCGTCGTCGACCGCGAACTGCTGCGCCAGACGTTCGGCGCGCGCGGCGACGAGATCTACTGGCGGTGCCGCGGCCTCGACGAGGCGCCGGTGCGCGACACGCCGGCGCTGCAGAGCATCAGCCGCGAGACGTCGTTCGAGCCCGCGTGCGACGACGCGCTGCAGCAGCACGGGCTCGTGCGCGCGATGTTGAGCTACCTCGTCGACCGCGCGGCTGCCGAACTGCGGAAGACCCAGCGCACGTGCCGCGTCGTCGCGGTTCGCGTGCGCCACGTCGACGGCCACGAAGGTGAGTCGCGGCGCACGCAGCGCGAGCCGACCGATCGCACCGACGAACTGTCGCTGCGCGCGCGCAGCTTGCTCGACGAACTGCTCGCGCGGCGCGTGCTCGTGCGCCTCGTCGGCGTCACGCTGCAAGGCCTCGCGCCGCGTTCCGCCGCGCAACTGGGCCTGTTCGACGAGGAAGAGCGCGCGCGCGACAAGCTGTTCGCCGCAGTCGACGCGGTGCGCGAACGGCACGGGTTCGGTTCGCTGCTCGTGGGCGGCGCGTCGGCGCTGCTGGGGCACGTGCCGCACGGCAAGCACGGCTTCCGCCTGCGCACGCCGTCGTTGACGAAGTGACCGCGCGCAAACGAACGCGGCCTCGACTCCAGGGTGCAGGAGCCGAGGCCGCGCGCGTGGTGCAGGCTTCTGGAATCAGCCGCCGACCGTGAACGACACGACGTTCGAGGTGCAGAACGACAGGTTCTGCGATGGGATCGAGCCAAAGCTGATCGCGACGCCCTGGCCGAGCAGGTTCGTCAGCGGCAGGTTGCGCGGAATGCGAATCAGCGTGCTCGCATCGCCGGTCGGGCCCGTGAAGCCGATCGGGAACGGCGTGAACGGCATCACGAGGCCGAGGTCGAGCGTCGTTGTGCCAACCGGGATCGAGGTTGTGCCTGCGGTCTCGCCGATCACCGCGACGGCGATCGACAGCGGCGAAGCGCCTGTCAGCGCGAGCGTCAGGCCGGCGGTCGAGGTCGTGGCGGTCAGTGTGCTGCATTGGGCCGCGGCGACGGCGCCGAGGGCGAGGACTGCGACTGCGGTGCGAAGCATGGGAGACTTCCTTGGGAAGAGGATGGGGGTGTGTCGCGGGATCGTGTCTGGAGACACCGCGGCACGGCGATGGTATGGGCGCGCCGGAGGTCGCCAACCCCCAGGAGTAGGGTTCCACTTGATGTTCGGGATTTGTTAGGTATGCGTTGGGGCCATGGTCCTGTTGCTCGTCCGCACGCACTACTCCCTGCTGACTGGCCCGTCGTCGGCGCAGCAGGTCTGCGAGGCGGCGGTGCGCAAAGGGCACAGCAGCCTCGCGCTCGTCGATGGCGGGCTCTACGGCTTGTGGCCCTTTGCGCAGCAGGCACGGCGCCTTGGCCTGCGCGCGATATTCGGCTGCGAGATCGTCCACGCGGGGCGGCGGCTGTTCGCGCTGGCGCAGGACCGGGCCGGCTATGCCTCGCTGTGCGAACTGCTCAGCGCGCGCAATCTGGACCCGGACTTCGACCTGCCGCGCGCGGCGGCACGTCTCTGCGCAGGACTCGTGTACCTGTGCCGCGATCTCGAACTGTTGCCACAACTTGCGGCGCGCGTGTCGCGCGAGCGCTTGTTCGTCGCGGTGGGGCCGCGTGGCGAGGACGCGGGTGACGGGGGCGGCAGGTCATTCGCGGCGGCTGCACCCGAGATGGCAGAAGGCGCGTCGCGGCGCTCGAACACGGCTGCGAACGTATCGCGGCGCAAGGACATCGACGCGGATGCAGGGACGTCGCGGCGCACGGCTGCGAACGCATCGCCGCGCAAGCACGCCGACGAGGACCCTTCGACGGCGCGGGGCGGGAGCCCAGGCGCCACGGTCACGACATCGCGGCGCAAGGCCATGGACGTCGACGTGCCGCCGCCGCGCAGCGCGCTGCTGCAACTGGCGCGCGACCTCGACCTCGAGCCGTGCGCGGTGCGCGACGTGTGGTTCGCGGAGGCCGCGGACCATGCGCGGCACCTGTTGTTCTTGGCGGTCAAACACAACCTCGCGCTGCGTGCGTGCGACGACGGGACGTTCCTCGGCGTGCGCGCCGCATCGCCGTCGATGTGCGTGCCGACGCAGGCCGAATGCGCTTTGGGCCACGACGACCAGCCGCGCGCGGTCGCCAACGCCGAGCGCGTGCTCGCGTCGTGCTCGCTGTCGTTCGGCGAGCACGAGCCGCCGATCTTCCCGTCGTATGCGACGCCCGAAGGCACGACGCCCGCGGCTTACGTGCACGCGCTTGCGGCATCGGGGCTGCAGCGCAAGCTCGCTGCGCGGCGCGCCAGCGACATCGAGCGCGACGCGGCGAACGCGCGGCTTCTGCGCGAGCTCGCGGTGATCGAGGCGATGGGGTTTGCGCCGTATTTTCTCGTCGTGCGCGAGATCGCGCAGATCGCGCACGAACGCGGCATTCCGTGCCTTGGCCGCGGCTCGGCGGCCGACAGCCTCGTCGCGTATTCGCTCGGGTTGACCGAGGCCGACCCGATCCGTTACGGCTTGCTGTTCGAGCGCTTCCTCAATCCCGCGCGCCGCGACCTGCCGGACATCGATCTCGATTTCTGCTGGCGCCGCCGCGACGAATTGCTCGATGCCGTCTACGCGCATTTCGGGCACGACCGCGTCGCGATGATCGCGACCTACAACACGTGCGGCCTGCGCGCTGCGTATCTCGAGGCAGCCAAGGCGGGCGGCGTGCCGCCGACCGAGGCGGCGCGGCGCAGCAAGCTGTTGCCGTGGCACGCGCACGCGGGCGAGTCGCTGTCGCGCGCGATCGCCGCAACCAAGGGCTTCTACCGCGAGCGCGCGCTGCCCGAAGAGCGCGAGCGCGCGATCGTCGCGGCGGCCGAGGCGTTGCTCGACGCGCCACGCCATCTCGGCGTGCATCCGGGCGGCATCGTCGTGACGCCTGGTCCCGTCGCGCGCCACGTGCCGCTCGAGCGGTCGCAGAAGGGCGTCGTCGTCACGCAATACGACAAGCGCTTCGTCGAGGCGCTCGGTCTCGTCAAGATCGACCTGCTCGGCAATCGCGCGCTGACGATCGTCGACGACTGCGAACGATCGCTGCGCGCGCACGGCACAGAGGTCCGCGACGCGGATCTGGTCGCAGAAGATGACGCCAGGACCGTTGCGTTGCTGCAGTCGGGACGCACGCTCGGGTGCTTTCAGGTCGAGTCGCCGGCGATGCGCACGCTGCTGCGGCAGATGCAGGCGCCGCACATGGACCGCGTGATCCAGGCCGTTGCGCTCGTGCGGCCAGGGCCCGCGGCGTCGGGCATGAAGGACGCGTTCTTGCGTCGCGCGCGCGGGCTCGAGGACGCATCCGCCGCGCACCCGGTGCTCGCCGAAGCGTTCGCGGACACGGTCGGGGTCATGCTCTACCAGGAAGACGTGATCCGCGCGGCGATGGCGGTCGCAGGCATCGACGCCGAGGCCGGCGACACGCTGCGGCGGCGGTTGTGCGGCAAGGACGGGCCGTCGCGGAACGAGTTCGAAGGCTTCGTCGTCGCGGGTTTGCGGCGCGGGCTGCCGCGCGAACAGATCGAGGCGATCTGGGCTGAGATGGCGCGCTTCTCGGCATATTCGTTTTGCAAGGCCCATGCGGTGACCTACGGCCGCCTCGCGTTCCGCTGCGTCTACCTGAAGGCGCACTGGCCCGCGGCGTTCTTGTGCGCGGTGCTCGACAACGAGGCGGGCTACTTCGACACCGGCGTCTACGTCGAAGAGGCGAAGCGACTCGGCGCGGTCTTGCTGCCGCCATGCGTGCAACGCGGCGAGGATCGCTTTCGACTCGAAGGGTTGTCGACGATCCGCGTCGGCTGGTCGCGTGTTCGCGGGATGACGCAACGCACGCGCGCGCAGATCGCGGCGGCGCGGCGCAGCGGTGATGCGTTCCGCTCGTTCGACGACTTCTTGCGACGCGTCGCTCCGCAACGCGACGAGGCGGAGAGCCTCGTGCGCGTCGGCGCGTGCGACGCGTTTGGGGTCGCGCGCCGTGAACTGTTGTGGCGATTGCAGGTGGCCGCCAATCCGAGACTGCAAGCGCAGCGCGAGCGCGCCGAGGCGCCGGGCGCGTTGTTCGAAGATGCGCTGCTGCCGCGCGACGTTGCGTATCCGCAGTTGCCCGACTACGGGCCGCAGGAACGCACGCACATCGAACTCGAACTGCTCGGCTTTGCGCTCGGCGCGCATCCCGTCGATGTGCTGTGGCGCGATGACAGCCCTGCCGCGCGCGACTGCGTGCCGTGCGGCCATGTCGACGAGCGCATCGGCCTGACGGTCTCGATCCGCGGGTGGCTCGTCGCGTGGCGGCAGCATCGCAACCAGAGCGGCGAGGCGATGGCGTTTGCGACGATCGAGGACGGCACGGGACTCGTCGAGACAACGCTGTTTCCAAAGGCCTGCGAGCAGTGGGGCGCGGTGTTCCGCGGGCGCGGGCCCTACGTCGTGCGCGGCATCGTCGAGGAGCGGCTCGGCGGCGTCGGGTTGCGCGTGCTCGCGGTGCGCGGGCCCGAGTCCGCGGGACTTGGGGAAGGTGCGGCATTGCGCATGGGCGGGCTGTCTCCATGATGTCCCTGCGCACGGTGCCTCCATTCAAGGATCCAGCCCATGTCCACATTGCTCGTTGTCGTCTTCCTCGTCACTGCGCTCCTATTTGTCTGCAGCGGCTGCGCGGCCTTTCCGGACCGATCTCACGAGGTGCGCACCGAGTCCGTCGCCTACCAAGCTTCGGGCGGGACCTGCAGAGGCTATCTCGCATGGGACGGCAAGCAGCAAGGCAAGCGTCCCGGTGTGATCGTCGTGCACGAGTGGTGGGGCCTGAATGGCTATGTGCAGAAGCGCGCGCGGATGCTCGCAGAACTTGGCTACACCGCGTTCGCGCTCGACCTCTACGGCGACGGCAAGACCGCGACCAACCCGCAGGACGCTGGCGCATTGATGAATGACGCGCTCGCGAACATGGACCGAACGGTCGCTCGATTCGTCGCCGCCAAGGAGTTGCTGCAAGACCATCCGACCGTGGATCGCGATTCGATCGGCGCAATCGGCTACTGCCTCGGAGGTGCGATCGTGCTCGGCATGGCGCGTTCGGGCATGGACCTCGATGCGGTCGTCAGCTTCCACGGCAGCCTCTCGACCGATTCGCCTGCCAAGAAGGGCGCGGTCAAGTCGCGCGTGCTCGTTTGTCACGGCGCCGAGGACCCTTTTGTGCCCAAGCAAGAAGTCGAGGCGTTCCAGGCCGAGATGAAAGCCGCCGGTGTGGACTACCGGTTTGAGGCCTATCCAGGCGCGGTGCACGCATTCACCAGTGAGGAGGCGACAGCCAACGGCAAGCGTTATGGCCTGCCGCTGCGCTACGATGCCGAAGCCGACCGCAAGTCGTGGCAGTCGATGCAGAACCTGTTCGCGTCGACCTGGAGCAAGCAGTAGCTCTGGCTGACTACTATTTGGCCGCGCGCGGCGGATACGCGCGGTGCAGCGCGAAGTAGCCGCACGACGCGGCGAGCGCGAGCGTGAAGCAGGTCCACCAGAGCGCATTCGGCCCGGCGTGGTCGTAGATGCGACCGCCCAGCGCCGGCGCGAGCATGAAGGCGAACGAGAAGGCCGCGCCGTGCATGCCGAGATACTGGCCGCGGCGGTCCGTCGGGGCGCGGTCGCCAACGAAGCCGCCGAGCGGCGAGAACGAGGCCATTTCACCCATGGTCAGCAACAGCATCTGCAGCAGCACACCGTTCATGCCGAGCGAGCCGGCTGTCAGAATGGGGAACGCGATGGCGATCATCAGCGTGCCGACCGCGACGAGCGGCAACCGCGGCTTGCCAGCAAACGAGCGGACCAGCGGCATTTCGAACAACACGATCAAGACCGGGTTGATGGCGAGCACGTAGCCAATGACGTCCTCCGTGCAACCGAACTCGTCTGCAAGCCAGCGCGTCTGCGTGCTGAAGTACTGCATGAACGCGAGCAACGTGATGACGTTGGCCAAGAGCAGCAGCAAGAACTTGCCGTCGGACCAAGCCGAGGCGGATCGGACTACAGGCGCATCGCCATTCTCGGCAGTCGCAGGAGCCATGCGCCTTCCGAGCGACGCCGGAACACAAGTGAACAGCACCAGCGCCGCCAGCGCGCAGGTCGCGCCGTCGACAATGAACAGCCAGTTGAAGTCGATGCGTGCAAGCAGGCCGCCGATGGTGGGTCCGATGGCCCAGCCGGCATTGACCATCACCCGGTTCAGGGTCAACGCGGTGGGCCCGAGGTGAGGCGGCACGCTCGCGAGCACGGCCGCCATGTTGCCGGGACGGAAGGAATCGTTGAGCAGCCCAAGCACGAACGCTCCTGCCGCGATCGTCGGCACGGACTGAAACTGCGTCATCAGCCCCATCCATGCGGCCGCGGACATCAGCGTCAGCAACTGAACGCGCACGGGACCAAGGACATCCGCGAGCTTGCCACCGAGCAGGTTGCCGATCGTCGAACCGATGCCGTAGAGCGACAGCACGTAGCCGCTCTCCTCGACGGAGAGTCCGAAGCGACGGCCGAGATAGATGCCAAGGAATGGCAGCACCATCGAGCCCGAGCGATTGACGAAGGCCGCGAGGCATATCAACCACGTGATGGCTGGCAGACCGCCGTAGGTGCTGCTCACAAACCGCCTCGCCGCGTCGATCATTCGGGCGAGGAGGATGCCGTCCGAGCGCGGGAGATGGAAACGGATCCTTTCCCGTTCGCGGATCGTTGCTGAAGGCCTGATGGTTGCGACTTCTGCATTGGTGAGGATCGCGGCGTCGTGCGAACTGCGTCGAAACTGTGGATTCGACGCCGTCCGCACTCCTTGCTCTCACTCCCGCCGCGCGGCTCTTGGCGACGCAGCGGTTCTTGGTCTGACGGCCAGAAATCGTGGCGCGTCAACGCGGCTCGGCAAACCGCCACGCCTCGACGTCTTGCTCCGTCGGTTCGCTTGGCATCAACGCTGCGCGAACGAGCGCGATGGGAATCGCGTTCTGCATCAGGATTGCGTCGTGGAACGCACGCTCGCTCATCGTGCCGTCGACTACCAGTTCGCGATGCAGCCTGCGGAACTGGAGGCCGCCGAGCATGTAGGCCGCCTGGTAGAGCGGCGAATAGCCGCCGCTGATCGATCGGCGCACCTCGGCCTCGGCGGCATTCGGCTCGTGCCCGACCTTGTCAACGAGGTAGTCGATGCACTGGCGCGGCGTCCACTTCCCGAGGTGGTAGTTCAGCGAGAAGACGATTCGCGCGCAGCGGTGCTTGCGCCAATAGAGCATGCCGACGCGACCGGCGGGCGTCTTGGCCAGGCCGAGGTCGTAGAAGCGGAACTCCCAGTAGAGCGCCCAACCCTCGATCCAGAACGGCGTCTCGAACTGCTCGCGATGGCGGCGGTGTCGCGCCATCGCGAACTGCTGCATCCAGTGGCCGGGGATCAGTTCGTGATGCACTGTGGCGCGGCAGAAGTGCTCATTGTTGCTGCGCAGGCTTTGCAGCTTCTGGTCATGGTCCATTGCATCGGTCGGGAACGACACCCTGATCGTCTCACCGCCGAGGAAGAACGGATTCACCCGCTGCGCCTCTTTCGACATCATCGACATGCGCCAGCACTCGCGCGCGAGTTCAGGCACGGACAGCAAGTCGCGCTGGACAAGGAAGTCGATCGCTTCGTGCGCGAGATCGCGCACCAGTCGCGGTTGCGCGCCGGGTTCGCGGTGCATCGTCTTGACCAGCTCGAGCGCCTGCTTCCAGTCGCCGCCGCAGCCGAGTTCTTCGCTGGCTCGCTGGGCTTCTCGTTCGCACCACGAGAACTCGCGCTCGGCGATCGCGACCAGTTCTGCCGGTGAGTAGGGGATCAATTCGTGGCGCAGTTCGGCGAGCAGCGCGGCTTCCCCGATCGGATCGCCGACCAGCGTCGCGTCGCCAGACTTGGCATCGATGCAGCGCGCTCGCACGGCATCGCGCCACGACTGCTGCGCCTTCTCGTAGCGGGCCCATGGCGCGCGCGTCCACCAGGAGAACATCGGATCGTAGCCGTCGCGGAAACTGCGCCAGGTCTCGACCGCGCGATGCAGATCGGCAAGCAACTGGATGGCGATGGCCGCCGCCTCGGCTCCGTGGGCGTCGAAATCTCCATTCATCAGCGCCTTGGGCAGAGCCTCGAGTTGCGTCGCGGCGTTGTTCAGCAACTCGGCCGCCGCCTTGGCGTCGCAGTCTTCCATGCGGCGGTGCGCTTCGTAGATGGCAATGAGTGGCTCGGCGTGCGGCCAGAACGCAAGAAGCTTGGCCTGGGCGCTTGCTTCGGCTTCGAGGCGGATGAGTCGATGCTCGCAATCTCCGAGCAGGAGCCAACGATCGATCTTCGCTTCGCGGCCCGCGGTCGAGACGTCGAGCGCCGCGAACCGCACGCGCTCTGCCGTCAGGTGCCGCCGCATCCGATCGCGTCGCGTCGCCGACAACTTCAAGTCGTAGCGCCGCGTGATGTCGTCGAGGTCGGCGCGGTATTCGATCGCGAGTTGTGCGAGATCCTGGGGTTGGTTCTGGGCGGACACCATCGCGGTGGCCGCGAGGCCAATCGCGAATGCGGACGCGAAACGACGCGATGGGATCTGCATCTGGCGCATGGTGCGGCGGGACGACATCGACGGCAACTCCGCTGCCGGCCATCGCCGACCATGGCATGCTGACACTGTGCGCGAGGCCTCGATCCGTGCGCGATTCGCCACCTGGGTCAGTGGTCGCAGGCGCGAACTCTGGGTTCTGGTCGAGATCGCCGAGAACCAGAGCGGTGCGGCGGCTAGTCTCCGACGCCTTTGCGGCGTGCCCGTTCAAGTCGCACGCGCTCCTGCATGAAGAACACCGACACGAAGACGATCCGCCTCATCGGCGTTCCCATGGACCTCGGCGCCGGCCGGCGCGGAGTCGACATGGGCCCGTCCGCGATCCGCATCGCTGGCGTCAGCAGCGAACTGCGCCGCTTGGGTTTTGGCGTCGAGGACGACGGCGACATCGGCGTTCCCGCGCCCGAGACGCGCGATCCGGGCAAGACCAACGCTCGTTACCTGGAACCGATCTACCACTGCTGCAACCGGCTCCGACTGCGGGTTCGACGCACGCTCGAAGACGGCAGGATCCCGTTGGTGATGGGCGGCGACCACAGCATTGCGATCGGCACGGTGTCAGGCGTCGCCGAGCACTTCCGCGCCACCGACCAGAAAGTGGGTTTGATCTGGGTCGATGCGCACGCGGACATGAACACGCCGGAGATCTCGCCGTCGGGCAACATCCATGGCATGCCGCTCGCGACCGTTCTGGGCTATGGGGTTCCCAAGCTCGTCGAACTGGGCGGCTTTTGGCCCAAGGTCAACAAGTCGCAGGTGTGCCTGATTGGCATTCGCGATCTGGATGAAGGGGAACGCGCGATGGTGCGCAAGGCCGGCATCCATGCCTACACGATGCGCGACGTCGACGAGCGCGGCATGCGAGCGATCATGCTAGAAGCGATCGGCTACGCGACCGACGGCACGGCTGGCTTCCATGTCTCCTTCGACCTCGATGGCATGGATCCCCGGGATGTCCCCGGCACCGGAACCCCGGTGAAGGGCGGCATCAGTTGGCGCGAAGCGAACCTGCTCATGGAGATGGTCGCCGACTCAGGCGCCATGACCAGCCTCGAAGTGACCGAGCTGAATCCGATCCTCGACGTCAAGAACCAGAGCGGCGAGGTCGCGGTCGACGTGATCACGTCAGCTTTCGGCAAGCGCATCCTCTGACAGCCCGCTGAAGCACGGGCGGCCGAGGGCGGGCCACCGGTCCCGCGGGGACCGGCATGAACTCAATCAGGCCTCTGCGGAACCGTCCGCAGTGTTTTCGCGCCGAGTCGGTGGCCGTTGGTCGCCCATCATGTTCTTGCGCACGACGGATTGAACGATGGCGTCGACCTCGTGGAACAGGGCCTGCGTTGCCGCAGCCTCTGTCAACTCGATCGGGTCGTTCGATGACCACATCATGCGCTGCTTCATGCGCAGCGTGTAGTTGGACCACTCGGCTTGCGTGTCGGCCATCCACAGGAAGTCCTGCCAGTCGCGTGGCAGATTGTCCGGGTAGGGCGTGAAGTTCATCCGCCGGAAGGGGATGAAACCCAGCCGGCCGAGCGGCACGCGAAAGAGGCCGCGCAATGGATCGTTGAGCAGCGACTCGTCGACCAGAAGGCGCATCCCGCGCAAGCCGCTGCGCAGCGCTGACAATGCGCGCATCGTGCTGCTCGTCGCGCTGGTCCGCCGGATCTTCGGCAGTTCTTCGTCCGCTGCGATCACGCGCACGACTTCCTCGTCACCTGACGTGATGACGCCGCGCATCCAGAGCCGTAGTTCATCGGATGTCCGTGGGTCCAGCCACGCGCGACGGAAGATCCGCCGCGAGACGGCGAGGGCGGATTCGATCGACGGGCAGATGAGGGCTGCTTGGTCGCTGTCGATTTCGCCGACTACTTGGTCTGCGACGTCGAGGGAACCGACTGTGTCGAGGACCAAGTCGGCGAAGTCGTCGAAGAGGGCTTGGGCCTCTGCGGCTTGCTGCCTGCGCCAGCGCTGATCAGCACCGAGCAGGTCGAGGTAAAGAAGGACTGGCATTTGGTGGTGTGGATGCCTGGGGAATATGGACAAGGCAGGCGCAAGGGTGCGCGATCTGCCGACTGCCGGGTGCGAGACTCGGCCGCCACCAGTCTCTACGCAGGTAGGGCCGGAGTAGGCTCGAAAGGTGTTCTATTTTCGTGCAGCACTTGCGCCCTGCTGCAGGTCATCGAGATTCGATGCGGAGCACCGGGTAGACGTCGGAGGTGCGGTCCTCGAGCAGGTTCCAGGTCGACACGGAGTCCTCACTGAGGGGTTCCAGCAAGGTCGCCGCGAGCCGAGCCAGCGGTTGCCGCGCGTCGATCCACAAAGTCCCAGGTGGGAGCACTCGTTGGACCGGAAGGCCGTAAGCGCCTTCGAGCACCAGCTCTTGGTGGCCCTGATACGGCCGCTTGGGCTTTCGCTTCTTTGCCACCCCGAACTCGCGTGCCGTGACGGGTTCGCTGATCTCCAGGATGCGGAACTCGATGCCGTGCACTCGCAGCGCGGCAACCACGGCGGCGGGCGGCGAAGGCAGCACCCAGGCCTCGGGCAACTCGATCTGCACGGAACTGCGAAAGCTGCGAAACACCGGCATGGCCTCGACGACATGGTCTGGGAGGGCCGCAAATCGGATCCCGCGGCCGTCGGCAAGCGGGATGCGTTGGCAGTCACCGACGAGGACGTCCAATCGCTCAGGTGGCGCAAATCCGGTCTGGTAGCCAAACGCGATCGGCTCGGGTCGATCGACCAGTCGCGCGTCGGCCGCACTCGTTGCGCGCAGGGTCTCGGCAGCGCGGGCGTGGGTTGCGTGCAAGCACGCGAGCACGAAGGCGCGCGTCGATTGAATGCGCGCGGCAAACGGAGCGTTGCTGTAGGCCTCGCTGAGGATGCCGATTCGGTTGCGCAGTCCGAAGCCATTGACGACGTAGCGAGCGCGGTGGTCGTAGCTCCACCAGCCGCGAACGCCGTCCTGCGAACTGGGGGCGCCGCCACCATCCCAGTCGCGCGTTTCGAAGTTGCCATAGTCGAACGTGCGGATGGGCGAGGATCTTGCGAGCAGGGCAGCTGTCGCGTCATTCAGCAGAGCGCGGGTCAACGCGGCGATCTGCCCGTCGCAGTTCGTGGACAAGGATGGCGCATAGGTGAGGTCGTATCCATGCCAGCTGCCGTCCGTGGTGTGCAGGTCGAAGAGCAGGTGCGGATCGATCTTGTGGATTGCCGTGAGCAAGGCGCGCGTCTCGGGCGCCTCTGCCTTGACGAAATCGCGATTCAGATCGAGGCCTTGCGCATTGGCTCGTTCTCCGACGGCGTCGGGACCGTTTTGTTCGATGCGGTTCTTCGTCGTCACCTTCTCATTGCCGTCAGCGTTGTAGATCGGCACGAAGTAGAGAACGAAGCGATCGAGCAGCTCGGAGTGCTGCCCTAGCGCGAACTCGCGCAGCAACTGTTGGACTGCTTCTTTCCCCTCGACTTCGCCGGCGTGGATGTTGGCAACGACGAGGGCGCGCACCGCCGAGCCTTCGTCGACATGCCCGTTGCCGACTCGGACCATGGGCAGGTCGCGGCCCTCGTGGCTCGTGCCCAGCGACTGACGTTGCAGACACGCGGCGCGGGGGAGTGATTGCAGCTCAGCGAGAAAGGCCTCGACGTCAGCGAGCCGAGAGGTCTCGGCATGCGCGGTCCGTTCGGGTGTGGTTCGCGGACCTAGCTCGCACGACTCGACGGTTCTTGTGCTGCTGCACGCGGCAAGGACTGCGAGAGAAGCTGGGATCAAGGCGCGCCGAATGGGCATGCCGCACAGTTGGCCGTGATCTCAGGTCTCGTTCCAGCTGGAAGTCGCGGTTGCGAGTTTCACCCGCTACCTTCGAGCAGATGAGCGTGGCGGACAATCTCCTTGGCTTGCATCACATTGGCGTGGCAGTCGTCTCGATCGAATCCGCGCTGCCGCGTTGGCTCGGTCTGGGGTTGACCCTCGCTTCAACCGATGTCGTGCCGACCGAGCGCGTGAGGGTCGCGGTGCTGATGGCGGGCTCGACCCGGATTGAGTTGCTGGAGCCGACCTCACCCGACTCGCCGATCGCGAAGTTTCTCGACAAGCGCGGCCCTGGTGTGCATCACCTTGCGTTCCACGTCGGTGACTGCAAGCTGCAGATCGACGCGTTGTCGACAGCGGGTGCCGCGCTGCTCGATGCTGCGCCGCGCAAGGGCGCCCACGGCTGCAAGGTTGCCTTCCTGCATCCAAAGCAGTTGGCCGGAGTTCTCGCGGAGTTGGTCGAGGACCCGCAGGGCCACTGAGCTTGGTTGGCCTTGCCAGGGCTGACCGCTACTCTCCCGGCCCTCCAATGAACGACGCGATCAAGAAGCTGCAGGAACTGCGCGAGCGCTCTCTCCAGGGCGGCGGGCCGGAACGAATCGACGCCCAGCACAAGAAGGGAAAACTCACGGCGCGAGAGCGCATCGACCTGCTCGTCGACGCTGGCTCATTCGTCGAACTCGACCGGTTCGTCGTGCATCGGTGCCGTGACTTCGGCATGGATGGCGAGAAGAACCAAATCCTCGGTGACGGAGTCGTCACCGGCAGCGCGAAAGTCGATGGCAGGCCGGTCTACCTCTATTCGCAGGACTTCACGGTCTTCGGCGGCAGCCTTTCGGAGACGCACGCGGCCAAGATCTGCAAGGTCATGGATCTTGCCGTGAAGATGGGAGTGCCTGTCATCGGCATGAACGACAGCGGCGGCGCTCGCATTCAAGAAGGCGTCGT
>SXPK01000088.1 GCA_005776365.1 Planctomycetia bacterium | reverse complement strand
GGAAGTCGCCGATCAACGGCACGTCCAGGCCCTGGTCCTGCAAGCGACTGCGGATCTCCGGCACCGCAGCGGCTGCTTCCTGCGAGTTGACGGTGATGCGGACCATCTCGCTGCCGGCCAAGAACAACTCGGCGACTTGCGCTGCCGTCGACCGCGCGTCAGCAGTGTCGGTGTTCGTCATCGACTGCACGACAACGGGGCCCATGCCGCCGACGACGGCCCTGCCGATGCGGACGGGAACAGTGGTCATGCGTTGCGGCGCGGACATCGAGGGCGGGGATGCTACACGTTGCGTTGTCGCCGCCAACAGTGCCGGTTGCGTGGAGCCTTGTTCGGCTGCCGCGGATGCACGGTCTGCGCATCGCCTGCCGCTGCGGACGACATTCACGCCGGCGCAGATCAGCCGGCGGCCGCGGGCGACTGCCCGGTCTGCTCGTTTGCGTTGCGTCAGGGGAGAATGCGGGCAAGCTCCATGGAGCACGGACCTAGAAGGCACGCCAGACGCTCATGGACGAGCGGGTCTGGAATGCGAGCCAGGGTCGGATTGCAGAGCGTGTTGCTCCGATCGCCATGCACGGCATCGAAGTCGAGGCCGTGCGTCGCATCGAGTCGATGCGAATCACGCGCCGGATCTAGAAGGTTGCGCCGTGCCGCTTGCCCTGTTCCATGCACAGCGTGAGTTCGAATCCAACTCTGCTCGGACTGCTGCAAGGCGCGCGAGGGCGCGTGCTGTGGTTCTGCTGGATCGGCTGGGTATTCGATTTTCACGACCTGATCCTGTTCAGCTTCTGCAAGCGGGCAGTCGCCGCAGAACTGCAAATCGACGCGACTTCGCTGGCGTGGATCGAGGGGCTGTCTTTGTTTGCGTCCGCCATCGGAGCACTGGTGTTCGGTCGCATCGCCGACGTGATCGGCCGGCGACGCGCGATGACTGCGAGCATCCTGGTCTATTCGCTCGGCGCCTTGTGCACGGGGTTGGCTGACGGCGTCGCCGCTCTCGCACTGGCGCGCGCGCTCGCGGGGCTGGGCATCGGCGGCGAATGGGGAATCGGGCATGCGGTCATCGGCGAGACCTTCGACGGTCGCGATCGGGATCGTGCGCACGCTCTGCTGCAATCCGGCGGGCCGCTCGGCATGGCGCTCGCCGCGGGCACTGGGTTGTTCTTGGCGCCGGTGATCGGCTGGCGCCTCGTGTTCATGCTGTCGGCGTTGCCGGCACTGCTCGCGTTCTTCGCTCGGTATGCGATGCCAGGGGCCGATGCGCCGCCCGTGCGTCGAGCAGAGTCGGGGCGCGCGAGCGCGCTGCTATCGCCCGTGCATCGCCGTGCGACCATCGTGTTGTTTGCGATCTTGTTCCTGCACATGACGGGCTTCTGGTGCGTCTATGCCGAGATGCCGAACGCGTTGATGCGCGACCTTCTCGCGACGCCGGCAGAAGCAGGCGCCTACCAACTCACGGTCAATGCAGCGCATCTGGTCGCGGACATCGCCTTTGGTTGCCTGGCCGCTCGCTACAGCCGCGGTCGGGTGTTCACCGTGATGTGCGTCGGATTCGCCGCCACGCAATTGGCGATGGCGTTTGGGTGGGAGTCGCTGACGCGGGATCTGCTCGTCTTCACCCTGGTTGCGGCTGTGATGGGGCTTGGCGTTGGCACCTGGTCTTGCTTTGGGGCTCTGTTCGACGAGCTGTATCCAGCGACCTTGCGCGCCACCGCGGCTGCACTGCTCTACAGCCTGAGTCGAGGTGCGCAGCTGGTTGCGAAGCCCTGCTCGCAGGCGCTCGCCGAGTGGCATGGCTCGATGCAGCCGACGCTCTGGATCGGCGCGACCTGCGCGCTCGGTTCCGCAGCGCTGTACCGATGCCTGCCTGCGGCAACGTGGCACGCAACGAAATCGCACGACGCAGCGGCGCATCCATGAGGGGTGTAGAGTCCGCGCCGATGAAACCCGCCATCGTGGCGCTGAGTTGCCTGTTCGCCTTGTCCAGCGCCACGAGCCAGCAGGCGTCTGCGTTCGCAGAACTCGCGCTTCCTGCCGGCGTGCCTTCTTTCGTCAACAGCCTCGGCAAGCTCGTCCACGTCGTCGACGGCGGGATGCTTCGCGTGTGGTCCGCAGCGACGCGGGATTGGCGCGCGACGGCAGTGCCTGCCGTCTTGTTCACGATGGCCACCAACGACTGCATCCTGGCGCGCACCTCGAGCCGTTGGATCGCGTATGGCGCGACGCGTGGGCGATTCGATTCGCTCACCGCTGCGCCAGCCTCGCAGCTGGTGAATCCGACGACGCAGACCAACGATTCGGTGCTTCTGGTTCGCGACGGCGACATGCTGCACGCGTTTTCGGGTTTCACCGGGCGATGGACCTCGCGTGCCTTCTCGGCTTCGGCATCGGTTGCAACGCAGCGTCACGTCGCGCTGGTCGCCGATGGGACGCAAGTATCTGCCTTCGACGCCTTCACTGGTCACTGGACCGATCAAGTCGTCGATGGTCCCGTGTTGCGACTCTCCGCGGATGGCGTGTGCGGATTCGTCGCGACCGCGACCATGGCCTATGGCTACTCGGCGCTGCATCGCGCTTTCAGCCAAGTGCCCGCGAACGGGCTGGCGACGTTCTTGCGCAATGACGACTGGGCGATGCTGCACGACGGAGCATTCGCGATTGCCTACAGCGGCCTGACCAACACCTTCGTCTCTCAGCCGACCGGCGCGGCGTTGGCAATGGTTGGTGACGACTTGGTGGCGGCACTGACCGTGCCCGGTCTCGCCTGGGCCTATTCGGCGATGACGGGCACTTTCGCAGCGGCCCCGCTCGCGGCGAGCGGCAACTTGCGCGTGACCACTGCGGCTTTGTTGCTGGTGGATGGTGCGCAGCTCCAGGCCTTTTCGGCCGCGACGGGGGCGTGGGCATCGCGAGGGCTCGTATCCGCCGGCGAGTCCCTTGCCGGAGGAGTGGTGGCCGCCGTCGAGGCTGCGACCGATCGGCCCCACCTGTTCTCGGCCTTGACCGGCCAGTGGCATCCAGCCCCTGTGGATGCTGCGGCTGGGATGCCTTTGATCTCGACGACAGGCGCCTTGCTCGCGAACTCGACCGGCACGTACGCATTCTCGGCGCGGACTGGCGCGTTCGTGCCGTTGGCGCGCAGCGGCCTTCACCTGGAAGCGAACGAGAACAGCGCGCCGATGTTCGCGTGGGATGCGACGCAGGCCCATCTCTTCGACGCACGGGCCGATCGTTGGGTTTCGCTGGATCGACCGGGCACGGGTCCACTGCATCCGCACATCTGGCGCACGTGCGGTTTCGCGGTGGATGGCGGTGAGGTGCTCGGATTTTCCGCACTGTCGGGCACGTTGCAGCGACGCACATGGCCGCAGACCCTGTCTTCGTTTCGCGCCAACAGCGAGTCTGTGAGCCTCGTCGGCCCAACTAGCGTGCTGGCCTTCTCCGCCTTGCCCGAAGCGTTGCCACTGGCGCAGTTCCCTCTGTTCCGCCGCGTCGTTGGACTTGGTGCCCCGTTCTTGTTGCATCTGTCGCTGCAGCAGGGCGACATCGCGCTGCTTGGATTCGGACCTCCGCTCCCATCGCCGATTGCGTTGCCAGGGCTCGGCGTCTTGCTGCTCGATCCGAACGTCGCGGCGACGATCCTGCTGATGCCGGAAGTGGATGCGGATCGCGCCGTGTTCTCCGCGTCCGTGCCCGCCGATCCAGTCCTTCGCGGCCAGACGGTCTGGTTCCAGGCGCTGGTCGCACCGGCGAATGCAGGGCCCTATCTCACCGACGCGGGCGCGTTCTGGATCGGCTGAGCTTGCCGCTTCGCGAATCGTGCCTTGGCCCGGCGCGACCGCTATCCTCCGCTGCGTGACTGCACCGCGCCTCGAGGACTTTCCGATGTTTCGCCGTCGTCGTCGGCTGCGCGACCTCAAGAACGTGCCCGTGCTCCCGAGTCTGGTGACGCTCGGCAACGTGTTCTTCGGCTTCCTCGCGATCGCGAAGGTCGCAGACGCGCTGCGTCAGGCGGATCCGGGTGCGCCCTTCTCCGCGGTGGTCACGCTGTTCGAAACTGCGGCGATCCTGATCTTCGTCGCAATGGTGTTCGACGCGCTCGATGGTCGCATCGCGCGGATGACTGGTCAGGCAACGCCCTTTGGCGCGCAGCTCGACAGCATGGCCGACATGGTCACCTTCGGCGTCGCGCCAGCGTTCTTGGGCAAGGTGCTGATCGACTGGCACGCGCAGACCGACGCAAACAGCATCCTGCCGCGACATCCCAAGCTCTACTACGGCGCGGCGGCGATCTACGTGCTTTGCGCGGCGATGCGGCTTGCGCGCTTCAACGTGGAGACGGGCCCGCAGGAAGAAGACCACCGTGAGTTCCGCGGAATGCCATCGCCCGCGGCTGCCGCGATCGTCGCGTCGCTCGTCGCGCTCTACTGCACCAAGGACGATGCCGCAGGATTCCTCGGCCGCGCGATTCTGGCGCCGCATCACTTCGACGCGATCGTCGTCGCGATGCCGCTCGTGCTGGTCGTGCTCGGCCTGCTCATGGTGAGCCGAGTGCCGCACCCGCACGCAATGCACGCAATCGCACGAGGGCGACACAGCTTTCCGTTCCTCGCGGCCCTCGTCGTGCTGATCGGCATCGCGGCGATCGAGTGGCAGCTCGCGCTCGCGACTGCAACGGTTGGCTATTCGATTTGGGCCATCGGGCTAGGCATGGTGCGGCTCCTCCGCCGTGGGCGCATGGACGATGACGATGGCGAGGACGGCATCGAGATGCCGGCCGACGCGCGCAACAACTGAGGCCAGGATGCGCGAAGTCGTCGCCTTCCTTGGACTCGGCGCCAACATCGGGGACCGCGAGCGCGCGATCCGGACGGCGGTGGAGCGGCTTGGCGTTACGCCGGGCATTCGCGTGCTGCGCGTGTCGTCGTTGCGTGAGACCGAGTTGGTGGGAGATGGTCCGCCGCAGGGGATGTTCTTGAATGGCGCGTGTTCCATCGCGACTTCGCTTCCTGCTTCGGCGTTGTTGTCGGTGTGCAAGGCGCTCGAACTGGCCGCTGGCCGCACGCTGCCTGCTCCGCGCAATCATCCGCGCGCACTCGACGTCGACTTGCTGCTCTTCGGCGAGGAGCACATCGATACGAAGGAACTGACCGTGCCGCACCCGCGCCTGTTCGAGCGTGCGTTCGTGCTGGAGCCGCTGCGCGAACTCGGCGTGTCGGAGCAGGCATTGTCGGACTTGCGCCCAATGCCGGCACCGCGACTGGTGACGACGACGCGCGAGTTCCAGGCGATCTGCTCGACCTGGATCGAAGGCGGCTGCCTGACCGGTCTCGTGCCGACAATGGGCGCGCTGCACGCGGGCCATGGCAGTTTGTTCGAGTGCGCAAGGAAGGAGTGCGATCGGGTCGCCGCGACGATCTTCGTCAACCCAAAGCAGTTCGGCCCCAAAGAAGACCTCGCCGCCTATCCGCGCGACCTCCCCGGCGACCTGCGGTTGTGCGCCAAGAGCGGCGTCGACGTCGTCTTCGCGCCGAGTCCCGCCGAGATGTATGCGCCCGGGTTCGCCAGCAACATCGACGTCGGCGCGGAGGGCGAGACGATGGAGGGAGCGACTCGTCCCGGGCACTTCCGCGGCGTATCGACGGTGGTCGCTCGACTGTTTGCGATTGCGCGACCTCACCGAGCCTACTTCGGCCAGAAGGACGCGCAGCAGGTCGCGGTGCTGCGGCGGCTTGTCCGGGACCTCGGGTTCCCGCTGCGTCTCGTCGAGTGTCCGACGGTGCGTGAAGCGGATGGCCTCGCGATGTCGAGTCGCAACGTCTACCTCGATGCCAAGGACCGCGCTGCGGCTCCGGTCATCCACCGCGCACTGCGAGCTGCGCAGCAGGCTTTTGCCGGAGGCCTGCGCGATCGCGACGCGCTGGTGCAGGTTGCGACGGCTGTCCTCGCGGGTGAGCCGCGGGCGACGATCGACTACCTCGAGTTGCGCAGCGAGGGGGACTTGTTGCCGCTGCCTATTGGCCCGGTCGCCGGCGGTCGCATGCTTGCGGCAGTTCGGTTCTCGGGCGGCCGGACCGTGCGTCTGCTCGACAATATGTCGGTCGTTGCCTCGTTCGAGAACTCCGGGTCGTGAGCAAAGAGCGGTCCTTGTTCTGTCCGGCCAAGCTCAATCTGCGGCTTGCCGTCGTCGGCAAGCGCCGCGATGGCTACCACCTGCTCGAGACTCTGTTTCATGCGATCGACCTGGGCGATGACCTCGTCGCGCGTCGTTCGAGCGGCGAACTCTCGCTGGCGATCACCGCCGACGACGCGCGCGATCTGCTGCCGGTGGAGCCCGACAACCTCGTGCTGCGAGCCGCGCGCGTGTTTGCGCAACGCAGTGGGTCGACGCCGGCGTTCGACTTTCGTTTGCACAAGCGCGTGCCGCACGGCGGTGGTCTTGGCGGCGGCAGCAGCGACGCTGCTGGCGCGTTGCGACTGTGCAACGCGTTGTGCGGCGATGTGCTCGATCGCGCGGCTCTGCTCGACTGCGCGCGGGCGCTCGGGGCCGACGTGGCCTTCTTCCTCGGTGGTGGCACGCAGTGGGGGCAAGGAGTCGGCGACGAGTTGACGATGGTCGATGAGCCTTTGTCGTTGTTCTTCACGCTGCTGGTGCCGCCCTTTGGTTGTCCGACCGTCGAGGTCTACAAATCGCTGGCCGCGATCTGGAAGCCCCCGACGCACGTCGATACCATCGCGCGCGTTAGGGAATGCCTCCATGACGTTGCCGACGCGACTGTGCGCGGCGAGATCGTGAATGACCTCGCTGCGGCTGCGGAGTTGGTCCGACCCGAACTTGCGCAATTGCGCAGGCGGGCCGAGGGCCTTTGCGTCGGCAGCGTTGCGATGACCGGCAGCGGCTCGACGCTGTTTGTCGCGGCCCACACGGCAGAGGGCGCCGCGCGTCAGCGCGCGCTCCTCTCGCCGCTGCTTGCGGACGGTGTGCGTGTGTTGGCCGCTCGTTCGTATGGGCCTGCGCCGGAACCGCGGCCCGACAACGGAGGTCTCGCGTGAAACCGCGTTATCCCTGGCAAGGCACCTGGAGTTCGAACAACTGGGCAGCAAGGAGGGCGGCATGCAAGCAGACGGCGACCATGGCGGCGGATCGCGGCTCAAGATCACGGAGATCCGCGTCAAGCTGACCGAGGATCCTCGCAACAAGCTGAAGGCTTATTGCTGCGTCACGATCGACGATTCCTTCGTCGTGCGCGATCTCAAGATCATCGAGGGCAGCAGAGGGCCGTTCGTCGCGATGCCGAGCCGCAAGC
>SXPK01000087.1 GCA_005776365.1 Planctomycetia bacterium | reverse complement strand
CGTGCCCGAGGTGTAGAGCTGCGCCGCAAGATCCTCCGCTTGGATCGTCGGCAGCGTCGTCGAAGGCTCCGTTGCGTCGAGCCAGGCATCCAGCGTCGACCACTCCGCGGGGGCTCCGGTCATCGCGACGATCGTGCGCAGCTTTGGGCTCTGCTGCGCGGCGGCACGGGCCTTGTCGAAGTGCTCCTGGCCAACGAACAGAAACTCGCACTCGGCGTCGTCGAGTTGAAACGCGATCTCCTGTGCCGTGAGGCGCCAGTTGATCCCGAGCACGACGGCCCCAGCCGCGGCGATTCCGAACACGAGCTCAAACGTGCGCGCGCAATCGTGGCCGAGCAGCGCGACCCGTGTTCTTGGCCCTGCGCCGAGACCGACGAGGCAGCGCCCGATCCGCTCGGCGCGGCTCGCAAGTTCGCCGTAGCTCACGCGCAGTTCGCCGTCGATCAACGCGACGCGATCGGGCCACGATCTCGCGCGGGACGCTAGCATCTGCGGGATCGTGACTGGGTCGTGCATCAGGTCGGGAATGGACCGCCAGGAAGTGTCCGAGGCAATCGGACTCTGCGGCATCATTGTTGCCTGTCGATGCCTGTCTCCTCGGCCACCCTCGCCAGCACCAGCATTTGCACCGCCGTTGTTTCAACGCGCGCTGCGGCTTCCGGCGGACGAGAACGCTCAGACTCTGGCTGTCTCGGAACGAAGGGTCCTCTCCAGTCCAAACCAACTCGTGCGGTCGTCGCGGGGCCGGGCAAACGCCATCGTGACGCATCGTCGCTCCGTCGTCGATCGTGACGGTTGGCCGTCAACGCGACCCTCCTACCATCTCCTTTGCGCCCGTCCATGAAGCTCACCCCGCGGTCCTCGCTCGGCGCCGACGTCCACGACATCGACCTTCGCTCGATCTCGGTGCGCGAGGCCCAGGCGCTCAAGGCGGCGGTCTACGAGCACAAGTTGCTCGTGTTCCACGGCGTCGATCTCGACGAAGCAGACTACGTCGCGATGGCGCGCAAGTTCGGCGTGCCCCAGCGCTACTTCCAGCGCCACTACCATCACCCGGACTTCCCGCAGATCTTCGTCAGCAACAACGTGCCGATGGGCGGGAACAAGGTCGGCGTGGCCGGCACCGGGCGCATGTGGCACAGCGATTACCAGTTCTTCCCGGAGCCGCTGCCGCTGACCTTCGTGATGCCCAAGATCGTGCCATCGGGAGGCACCCGCGGAACCGTGTTCGTCGACATGGTCGCCGCTTTGCGTGACCTGCCGAACGATCTGCGCGACGCGATTGTCGGCACGCGCTGCTTCCATGACGCGGTCTACTACTACAAGGTGCAGCCCTTCGACATCGACAAGGGCATCGGCGAGTTGATGGAAGAGTTCCATCGCGAGGCGCCTGGGGCGTTGCACCCGACGGTCATCGAACACCCGGTGTCGGGTCGCCAGGCTCTCTACGTGAGCAGCGGCTTCACGCAACGCATCGACAGGGTGTCGCACGAACAGAGCCGACTTCTGCTCACGCGGCTCTTCGAGTTCCTGGAAGACCCGGCCCGCGTGCACCAGGCGACCTGGGAGCCCGGGGTCCTGCTGTTTTGGGACAACCGACAACTGATGCACCGGGCGACCGGCCAGTTGCACGGACAGCCCAGCCGCAGCTACCGCATCGGCATCTACGACGGCACCCCCTTCTATCCAGGACTGCCCGTCACCGGAGAGAATCAGCCATGACCGCCGTCACCGATTTTGTGTCCGTCCTCAACATGGAAGAGTCCCTCCGTCGCCGCGTGCTCGAGCCCTACACGCCGCAGAGTCGCTACGTGGTCCGCGCCACGATGACCCAGGTTGGCAACGGCGGTTCGCCGCGTGAGGAGGATCCGACTTCGTGGCTGCGTCTCGATGCAGACTGCGCCATCGGCGATCCGGTCTACATCGAGCCCACCGGGCACTTCAACGCGGTCGAGTTCAACATCACCTACAACCAGATGCTCTATCTGGCTCTGGCCGAGGCAGTGCAGCGCCGGCTCCTGCCCGACCTAGCGCACTGGACGCTCGATGACTTCTTCCGCGCCCAACTGCCGGACGTGCTGATCGCTGACTACCAAGCCAAGTTTCACCACCCGATCCGCAGCGGCGACTACGCCGGCTGGTTCTCGATCCTCGAATCGACGCCGATCGAGCGCAGCAACATGCTGCTCCTGCGCACTGCGGCAGGCTGCTCGACTCCGGCAGGCGGCCATTGCGAGGCGCGATGCACCATCGCGATCGTCAACTTCAAGTCGTCATGAGCAGTGGATCGAGCAACGGACCTGGATTGCGCGCGCGCTGCCTCGCAGCGCCACCGACGGAGCGCAAGGGTCTGCTGCTCGAGCATGTCCGCGCGCGCGGCGCCGCGTTGCTCGGACTCCATGGTCGCGAGGCCGTCGACCCCCAGGCGCCATGGGTGTCGCTCGGCTTTGACTCGCTGCGCGCCGTCGACTTCAGCTCCGAACTCGCGCGAGAACTCGGCGTCGAATTGCGATCGACGCTGTTGTTCGACCACCCGAATCCGACTGCGCTGGCCGCATACCTACTGCTGGCCCTGGAGTCGTCGACGAGCCCTGCGGCCGCAGCTGCGAAGGCGGCCATGCCTAGCGACGCTCCCGCATCAGACGCGCACGCAGTGGCGATCGTCGGAGCCGCCTGCCGATTTCCTGGTGCGGATGGCATGGACGCCTTCTGGCGGTTGCTGATCGAAGGCAGAGACGCGATCGCACCGATCCCGAAGTCGCGCTTCGATGTCGATGCGATCTACCATCCGGACCCCGGGGAACGCGGCAAGACCTGTGTGCGCGAAGCCGGCTTGCTGGAAGGCATCGACATGTTCGATGCGGCCTGCTTTGGCATCAGCCCGCGCGAGGCCGTGATGCTGGACCCGCAGCATCGCCTGCTGCTGGAATCGAGCCTGCACGCGCTGGAGTCAGCCAACCTCACGCCCCAAACGCTTGCCGCTTGCCGTGTCGGCGTCTACGTCGGCACGCACTGGGGCGGCTACTTCGACTCGCAGACGGCGCGGACGCCGATGGACGCGACGGCGCACTACGCCACCGGCAACGAGATCAGCACAGCGGCCGGACGGATCAGCTACTTGTTTGGGTTTCGAGGTCCGTGCTACGCGCTCGACACCGCGTGCTCCTCGTCGCTCGTCGCACTGCACGTTGCCGCGCGCGCGCTTCGCGCAGGCGAGTGCGATGTGGCGCTGGTCGGCGGCGTGAATGCGCTCTACGACCCGATGGCATTCGTGGGCCTAAGCCGCGCGCGGATGCTGTAGCCTGATGGCCGCCGCAAAGCCTTCGATGCGCGCGCCGACGGCTACGGGCGTGCGGAAGGCTGTGGGGTCGTAGTGCTGAAGCGTCTGGCGGACGCGAAGGCCGCCGAGGACTGCATTCTCGCGGTGGTGCGCGGCACCGCGATCAACCAGGACGGCCGGAGCAGCGGCCTGACAGCGCCGCACGGCCCCGCGCAGTCGGAAGTGATCCGCATGGCGTTGACCGACGCAGGACTCGCGCCGGATGCAATCGACTTCGTCGAGGCGCACGGGACTGGCACCGAGCTCGGCGACCCGATCGAAGTGGGTGCGCTCGCGGAAGTGTTTGCGGGGCGACCGCGACCGCTGCCGATCGGTTCGGTGAAGACCAACATTGGCCACCTCGAGCCGGCCGCCGGCATGTCCGGCTTGCTCAAAGCAGTCTTGGCGCTGCGCGAACGCACGCTGCCTGCGAGTCTGCACTTCGAGCGGGGCAACCCGCACATCGACTGGGAGCACGTGCCCGTTCGAGTGCAGACAAGACTCGCATCGTTGCCCAAGGACCGCGTGTGCTTCGCGGGAGTGAGTTCGTTCGGCTTCTCTGGAACCAACGCGCATGTCGTGCTCTCGAGTCCGCCGAGCGCGAGCTGCAAGCAGCGCACGACGACACAGCAGCAGCGAGGTCCGCTGTTGCTCTGCCTGCAAGCGGCTGACGTGGAGGCGTTGCGCGAGTTGGCTCGGCTTCACGCGTCCGCACTCGAGGCTGCCGACCTGGACCTTGCCGATTGGTGTCACGCCGCAGCAGTGGGTCGAGCATCGTCGCCGCAGCGCGCAGCGTTCGTCGCCTGTGACCGCGAGGCCTTCGTGCGCGCACTTGCTGCATTTGCGCAGGGCGATGCTGCGGCTGCGACTGCGACGAGCCTTTCGATCAAGGGGCCTTCAAGCTCCCAGTCCTCAGCGATGGAGCAGTCCGCAGCGCGGTGGGCAAGCGGCGAGGCGATCGACGTGGCCTGGGCCAACGGCACTTCAGGCCCAGGTCGCGTCGCGTTGCCGCTGTATCCATTCCAGCGTCGACGGTTCTGGCTCGAACGCAAAGAGCCGGAGACCGAACGCGGGCCGCAATCGCTGCTCGGGTGCCGCATCGAGTCGTCGGTGCTCGGAAAGAACGAGACGCTGTTCCAGTCGCGGCTGTCGCCCAAGTCGGAAGCATGGCTCCGCGATTACGTCGAGCAGGGCGGCCTGCGCCTTTCGCCAGGCGTGCTCGCCGAAGTGGCGCTGGCCGCAGAGGTCGCGCTCGACGCGACAACGCCGATCGTGCTGCGCCGGCCCGTGTTCTTTGTCGCACGCGCGGTCGAGCAGCGGCCGGTGGTGCTGGAGATGTTGCGACGGGTCCTCTCCGACGGCTCGCCGCACTCTTCGATTCGGGTGCGCGACGACGATGGCGAGTTTCGCTCGCGGTTCGAGTGCTCGCGCGCTGACGCGCCGGCGCATCGTGGCCAGCCATCAGACCTCGCGGCTGCAATCGAGCGCTGCCACATGGCGTGGAGCACGGCGCAGATCGTCGCTCACTGTGCGTCGCAGCGCGCAGGCTTGCCGCCGTCGTTGCAGTGGATCCGGGAGGCGCGTCGTGGCGAACTCGAAGCCGTTGCGTCGGTGGCTTTGCCGCCGTCGCTTGCTGCAAACGCAGGCTCCTACGTGCTGCATCCGGCGCTGTTCGATGCGTGCATCCAAGCGGTCCGCATCGTGCTGCCGGTTGCGTGGAGTTACTGCCCGCCGGTCTCCGCCGAAGAGATCGCCGTGTGTCGCCGCGGGGCCGCGCGATGTCGGCTCCACATGCACCTGAAGGCGGTGGGCGGCGTCGCGATTGCCGCCGACCTCAAGCTCTGCGACGAGGACGGCGGAATCATCGCCACCGCATGCAGCTTGCTGTTCGAGGCGGCGCGCGAACTCTGACGAGCGGCTGCGCGTTCGATGGGCCAGCCGGAGGCGCAAACTTGCGTCAGCTCAGTTCCAGCATCCGTTGCAGCGGCTTCAGTGCGCGAACTCGCAAGGTCTCATCCATCTCGATGCGAGGCTTCAGGTCGCGCAGCGCGAGGTAGATCTTCTCGATCGTGTTGAGCTTCATGTGCGGGCAGGCGTTGCAGCCCTGGCATGCGGCGCTGCGATCCTCATACGGCACCGGGATCAGCTCCTTGTGCGGCGCCGCCTTGTGCATCGTGTGCAGGATGTTGATCTCGGTGCCGACGATGAACTGCGTGCCCGCATCCTTCTGCACGAACTCGAGCAGCTTGCTCGTCGAGCCGACGTAGTCCGCCAGCGCGAGGACATGGTCTTCGCACTCGGGATGCGCGATGAACTTCGCGCCGGGATGCCGCGCCTTGAGGGCGGCGATCTTCTTCGCACTGAACGTCTCGTGGACCATGCACGTGCCAGGCCACAGGTCCATCTTGCGTCCGAGCTTCTTGCTCAAGAATGCGCCGAGGTTCTTGTCCGGGCCGAACAGGATCGGCCGGTCGACCGGAATCGAGCGAATGATCTTCTCCGCGTTGCTCGACGTGCAGATCAGGTCGCTCTCGGCCTTCGTCGCGGCGGAGCAGTTGATGTACATCACGACGAAGTGGTCGGGGTGCGACTGCTTCCAGGCGCGCAGCCTGTCGGCGGGGCAGGCGTCGGCAAGCGAGCAACCGGCGTCGAGGTCCGGGATGACCACTGTCTTGCCGGGGTTCACGATCTTGGCCGTCTCGGCCATGAAATGGACGCCACAGAACAGGATCACCTCGGCGTCGGTGTCGCGCGCACGCTTCGCAAGCTCCAGCGAGTCGCCGAGGTGGTCGGCCAAGTCCTGGATGTCCGGGTCCTGGTAGTAGTGCGCCAGGATCACCGCCTTGCGCTGATGCTTCAGACGGTCGATCTCGGCAAACAGATCGAGGCCAGGGTCGATGGCGGAGGTCATGCGAGGGCGTCGATCATGGGCTTGCGCCACGATCTCGCCAAGCAGCGCGCCGCCGCTACTTGCCGGCCTTGCTGGTTGCGCGCTTGCGACCGGGCTTTTTCTTCTTCGGCGCGCCTTCGCGGGCGGCGATCAGCTCGATCGCGCGCGCGAGCGTCAGCTCGGCGGCGTTCTCGTCCTTGGTCAGCGAAGCGTTGGTCGTCCCGTCGGTGACGTAGGGACCGTAACGGCCTTCCATCAACTTGATCATCGAGCCCGACTTCGGGTGGGCGCCGAGTTCTTTCAACGGAGCTGCCGCGGCGTTGCGGCCACGGGCCTTTGGTTGCGCCAGCAAATGCAGCGCGGTGTCGAGGTCGATGGACAGCGGCGTGTGATCACCTGGGATCGAGCGCGTGTCCTTGCCGCACTTGAGATAGGGGCCGAAGCGGCCGTTTTGCGCGAGGATCGGCTCCAGCTCGCCGGTCTCGGTGTTGAGCTTCTGCCCGACTTCGCGTGGCAGCGACAGCACGGCGACCGCTTGCTCCAGCGTCACGGTGTCGGGCTCCATGCCCTTCAGCAACGACGCCATCTTGGGTCGCGGGGCTTTCTTGTCGGTGCTGGCTTCACCGAGTTGGAAGTAAGGACCGAAGCGGCCGACCTTGACGAAGATCTCGAGACCAGACTTTGTGTCTTGGCCGAGCGACTTCGGACCTTCACCGCCCTTCATGAGCAACTCGACCGCCTTGTCGAAGGTGATCTCGTCGGGCGGCGTTTCGTCGGGCACGCTCACGCGCCTCTCGCCCCAGGACAAGAACGGCCCGTAGCGACCGACGCGCACTTCGACGATCTCGCCGTCCTCGCCCTTGCCAAGTGGCAGACTGCAGATCTTGCGTGGGTCGATCTCGGACTCGACACCCGTCACGCGGTCGCGCAATCCGGGTTGGCTGTTACCGAGGAAGAAGTGCTGCAGATACTCGTTGCGGCGCTGGCGACCGTTGCTGATCTCGTCGAGGTCATCCTCCATCGTGGCAGTGAACTGGTAGTCCACGAGCCAGCCGAGGTGCTTGCTCAACAGGTCGACCACGGCAAAGGCCGTGAAGGTCGGGATCAGCGACGTGCTGCGCTTCCAGCAGTAGGCGCGCGCGACGATCGTCTCGATGATCGAGGCATACGTGCTCGGACGGCCGATGCCGCGCGCTTCGAGCTCCTTGATGAGGCCCGCTTCCGTGAGCCGGCCAGGCGGTTGCGTCGTGTGGCCCTCGGGCTTCAGTTCATTGGCCGTCGCGCTGTTGCCCTTCTCGATATCAGGCAGCACGCGCTCGGACTCCGCAAGCTCCGCGTCGGCGTCGTCGAAGTCCTCGACGTAGGCAAGGCGGTAACCGGGGAACTCGATCGTCTTGCCGGTCGCCGAAAAGCGCGCCGTTCCGTGAGGTCCTGCATCCATGCCGAGCGAGAGCGTCGTGCGCTGGCCTTTGGCGTCCTTCATCTGGCAGGCGACGGTGCGTCGCCAGATCAAGTCGTAGATCTTGCGCTCGTCTTCGCCGACCTCGGCGCCGAGCGAGTCGGGCATGCGGAAATCGCTGCCCGCGGGACGAATCGCTTCGTGCG
>SXPK01000086.1 GCA_005776365.1 Planctomycetia bacterium | reverse complement strand
GTAGCGGAACTGCTGGATCGGCTGGATCGCGTGCTCCAGCAACTGCTGCTTCCAGGACTTGAGGTTTGGCAGCGTCCAGTCGCCGTAGATGCGCTTCACCAGCGCGACGCCGTAGTTCGCCACTTCGGCGAGCAGGCCATCCAGGGCGGACGCAGACACATTGTCGGCGTCAATGAGCACTGCGAAGCGGCGTTGTGGGGTAGTGGCTTCCATGGGGGCGCAGACCGTAGCCGACGAGCCGCGCTTCGCGCGAAGCATTGCGGCTCCGCTGCGATTCTGCGGGTCCCTGGCGTGCTGCGACGGCCAGTTCACACGGTCGCGATTCAGCCTCTTAGAGGCAGATCGCGACGATGCAGAGTCCAGCGAAGACCAGGAGGCCGGTGATCGCGCGCCGACGGGCCTTGCTGCTGCCGGCATCGGGGCGGTTGACGCACAGCAGGCCAGCGGTGACTCCTGCAATGCCGGCTGCCGCGACGAGTGCGAATGGCAGCGATGGCAGCGCAAACTCGATCACAGCGGGGAGCAGGAAGCAGAATGCGGCCACTCGGTCAGGCTAGCAGTCCGTTGCAAGAAACATGCTGCCTGCGACCCCGGCATCCGGGCCGATCTCTGCGTCGTGCGTAAGCGTCAAACCCCCAGAGTCGACTCCGTTCGCACTCCTTGATCTCGCCCCTGCTGCCAGGCTCTCGGCGACGCCGCCGTTGCTCAACGGGCTGCTAGCACTCGCGCGTGCGCTGGGCCCTCGGTGGGACTCCGCCGTCGGTGAACCCCGCAGTGAACTCGGCCTTGCCTGCCAAGGCGGCCCGTGATCACGACCCCTGCGTCAGGCCAGCGGAGCAGCTGGCCTTGTGCGAACCAGGGCAGGGGGAAGGGGAGCACTCGTGCATCCTGGTGCGGGATCCGACACTGCCCGTTTTCGCCACGATTTTTGGTCCGTTCCCCAGGGGGCACTGTCTCGAACTGAAGTTGGCTGGGCGGATCTGCCGATGACGTGGGGGCCTCCGGCGCATCCGCCGGTGATGCGGCAAAGGACAGTGTCAGATCCCACACGACAACCGACCGGCTTCCGTGGCGCGGTCCCTGGATTCCCGTCGCTCGCGACGGCGACAGGGAACGTGCTCCGCCTGCCTGCGCAACTCACGCAGCTTGCTGCGTGCGGCGATGGCGCCTACGCAGCCATCGAGGTCGCCGCGTTCACCGAGTCGATGGGGACGATCGAGTCGCTTGCCATGCGCATGCATGGGGCATTGCAGGAAGGCGGGCAGGTCGTGCTCGATGTCGACAACGAACAATCGGTGCGACAACTGCGCGCCGTTGTCGAGGGCCGCCCCGGCTCCTTTGACCCAGCGGGCAGTCCGATGGATCCATCGCGGCCGCTGGCGCTGCAGCGCGTGCTCGCGGCGTTGGACGCGGCTGGACTCTGCGTCGATGACGTCATTCGCGTTCCGGCGGCACACGGCGAGGTGCGCGATGATTTCGCCGCCACCTTGTTCGGTCAGGGACTCGTTCCATTGGCATGGATCGAAGGCGCGCCCGCGGCGCGTTTCTGGATCCAGTGCAGCAAGCGCCCGTCGCTTGCGGGCACCGCGCTCGTTGGCAAGGGTGACACGCGGATGCAGCAGCGCACCGTCGATTGCGTGCGCGCCTTCTTGCCTAGTGATTGGGAAGTCATCTGCTGCGACGGAGTGACCGAGGCGGCGTCGTGGTCGCAGGCGATCGCGGACCGTCGTGGCGACGTCGTGTGGTTCTTGCGCGCCGGCTCGCTGCCGTCGCAGCAACTATTCGAAGAACTCTCGCTGCATGCCGTGCTCGGCATCGCGGCTCCCGGCGCCGCCGGTGTGCCCGCCCTGCCAGGCGATCTGTCGATGACGATGGCGCCGCGGCTCATGCTGCTTGCTGCTGGCCCGTTGCCGCCACGCGCCAACTCACGCATCGCGCTCGAGGAGCACTGCATGCGCCTTCTGTCGAACGCCACGGAATGCGCGGTCGCGGCAGGCGCGTATTCGACGCCGGAGGCGCCGATCGAGGCGCCGGCCGAGTTCGCACGCGAAGCGAGCGCGATGATCGAACACTGGAGTGCGGTCGAGCGCGCCGACATGCGCCCCGCGCCCGCAGCCAAGCGGCCCGCGCCGCCCGCGCCGTGGCAGGGTCGCAGGCCGCGCGTGTCGCTGTGCATGATCGCGCGCGACGAAGAACGCTTCCTTCCCGAATGCCTGCGCCGCGCCGCGCCGTGCGCCGACGAGATTGTCATCGTCGACACGGGCAGCAAGGATCGCACGGTCGAAATCGCCGAGTCCTTCGGCGCCAAGGTCATGCATCGCGCATGGGACGAGGACTTCTCGGCGCCGCGCAACGCTGGCATCGCTGCCGCGACGGGCGACTGGATCCTCGTTCTCGACGCTGACGAGTTCTTGCAGGACGGCGCCAAGGATCAGATTGCGAAGCTGACCTTGGACCCGGCGGTCGCCGGCTACCACATGCGCTTCGTCAACGTCTACTCCGGTGGCAAGACCGCAGGCGTGATGATGGTGCGTTTGTTCCGCAACCTGCCTGGTGTCGCCTACCAAAACGTCATCCACGAGCAAGTCACGCCGACGCTCGTTCGCATGGGCGCTGCACAGGGCCTTGGCCTGTCGACCTGCGAGATCGAGGTGGAGCACCACGGCTACTCGGCGGAGGTCATCGACTGTCGCAAGAAGAACGAGCGCAACGAGCGCCTGTTCTTGAAGCAGCTCGAGCAGACGCCTTCGGACATCTACTGCCTCTACAAGTATGGCGACTTCCTGCGTCGTCTGTCGGGTCGCGAAGCCGACTCACGAGCGCTGCTCGAAGAGTGTCTGCGGCAGATCCGCATCGGCGCGCCATCGCTGCCGCGAGAACTCCCGTATGCGGCCGAAGTCGCAGCACTGTGCGCGCTCGAGAGCGCGCGCGCAGGTCAGGTCGAACTCGCGATCGCGACGGTCGACGAGGCGCTGCGGCGCTTTCTGCCGACGCCCAACCTGCACTACATCGCGGCCAACCTGATGCTCCAACAGGGGCAGCCCGACGCCGCGATCGCGCACTTCCGCCGTTGCCTTGCCTACCGCGGCCAGACTCTGGTCGTCCCGGTCGAAGAGGGCGTCACGGGACACGTGGCGCTCATCGGCATCGCGCAAGCGCTGTGGCAGAAGGGCGACGCCGTGCGCGGCCGCCGGCTCGCGGAGCGGGCTTGCGAACTGGCGCCTGACTACGAGGTCGGCCAGATGGCGTTGTCCAAGATGCAACTCGCAGCCGGCGATCCCGCCGCCGCGTTGCACACATTGACTGACTACCTGCAGCGCCGGCCCGACTCCGTGGGCGCGATGCAACAAGCGACTTTGATCCTGCAGCGCATTGGCTGCGCGGATCAGGCCAAGCGCATGGCCCGCCGCGCGGCGGGCCTGCTGGAACAGAAGGGCGCGACCGATGAGGCCGCGCGCATGAAGCGAATCCTGGCCGCCACCTGACGGCCCCAACCGACGAGGAAAGAACGATGACGACGATGCAGAACACCAAGTCCCCGATCAGCGCAGCTTCGCGCGCGGGTTTTCAGCCGATCCCGACGCGCATCCGCGACCTGCGTGACGCGCAGAACGTCCCGCCGCTTGTCGTGCAGCCAGCCGACGAAGCCAAGAAGCAGGAACTCGTAGCGTCGCTCGGCGAGCTCGACAGCAAGCTCGCGGAGATCCATCGCACGTCGGCCGAGGCCTACATGTCGCAGGGCATCTACGAGAAGGCGCTGCCGCATCTCGAGGCCGCAGTCGCGATGGCGCCGACGGAGATCGAGCACTGGCACCAGCTCGGTGTCGTGCGCTATCTGACGGGCAATGACGCCGGCGCAACGCAAGCCTTCCAGGCCGTGCTCAGCGCCGAGCCGGGCAACGACGAGGCGTGGTTCAACATGGGCATGGTCGTGTTCGGCCAGAGCCAGTTCGCCGACGCCGAGACGTGCTTCGGCCGCTCGCTCGCGATCCGTCCGACCGACGCGCAGACCTGGAACAACCGCGGCGTCTGCCTGTGGAAGATGGGCCGCAACCAGGACGCCAGGGCCTGCTTCCAGAAGGCGCTGCAGATCGACGCCACCGACGTCGACGCGCAGTTCAACCTGCAGACGCTCGGCTGAGCCGCTTGCGCGCGACTGCGCGCGAGCGCTTCGTCGGAACAAGTCGCCGACGCGCGGGATGCGCGTCGGCGCGTTGGAGTGCCAAGATCGAGCCAAGGAGCCATCGGACCCGCTGCCACAAACTGACGCGGGGGTAGCATCTTGCGATGGGCAAGAAAGCAGACTCCGCACCAGAGTTCGTGAAGTTCATGGGACCGGTCATCGAGGCCCTCTTGAAGCTCGGTGGATCAGGTCGACCCGAAGAAGTGAGAGCCGAGGTCGTTCGAGCGCTGTCGATACCTGACGCGGAACAGGCCAAGCGGTTGCCAAGCGGAGTCCAGTCCAGATTTGAAAACCAAGTCCACTGGGCGAGGTTCTATCTGGCCAAAGGCGGCTTTATCGATTCCTCGCAGAGGGGCGTGTGGGCCCTGACCACGAAGGCTCGCGAGTTGAAAAACTCAGACATGGCGCAGTGGCGTGATGTCTATCGGCGAGTCGCCGCGGTCATGCGTGCGGTGGGTCCAGCGGTTTGATCCTCACCTCAGAGGCAGGTGCCATCCAGGCAGCCAACAGTGCGGAGGAAATGACCCCGAGCAACTCGTATCGAGAGCAGGCTCTCAGGTGTCTGCTCGGGTTGTCTCCGGCGGCATTCGAGCGCTACTGCCAGAGGCTGCTCCGCGAATCCGGGTTCGAAGAAGTGACTGTGACTGGTCGATCCGGCGACGGTGGCATCGATGGGCATGGGCTGCTCAAGGTGAACCCATTTGTCACATTCAGGATCTTGTTCCAGTGCAAGCGATCCGCGGAATGCGGTTCAGTAGGCGCCAGCCAGGTCAGGGACTTTCGTGGTGCCATGCTGGGTCGGGCCGACAAAGGGATCATCCTCACCACTTCGGCGTTTACGAGAGAGGCAGAGAAGGAAGCGAAGCGCGATGGCGTCCCTGCAATCGAGCTGGTCGATGGGGATCAGCTCATCGAGTTGATGAGTCAACTGGAGCTCGGTCTCAAGCCAGTGACGACGTATGAGGTTGACCCAGTCTTCTTCCAGGAGTTTGGAAGCTGAGTGCTGAGTAGATCGAACCGCGATTGATGCCCGCGGGGACCACGTGGGAGAGAGCCTCCGCCTCCCAGGCATCCGGAATGGGACTGTCGAGCGTGTTGATCCGCAGGACTTCCCGCTACGCCCGCGACTCGACGCGCGACCCAAGCTGGCGTTCGCCGGCGTAGCCATGCAGCGCCTTCTTGCCTAGCTGCACGCGCGCAAGGTCCTGCATGCATTCGTCGCGCTGACCCTGCAGGATCGCAAGCAGGCGCGCGTGCGCCGCGAGCGCAGCTTGCTGTGCAACTTGTGCCGAGTCGTCAGTGACGACTGCGTCAGAACGGGCGAGCAGCAGGTCGCAGCCGGCGAGCAACTCAGCGCAGGTCTCGAGGTCGCCGCACATCGAGGCTTGCAGCGCGCCGTCGTAGGCGCGTTCCAGTGCGACGAACAGCTCGCTGGCGGCCAGTGGAGCCGCGAGGTCGCGATCAGCCTGGGATGGCGACATCCCAACCTTCCTTGAGTGTGCGCAGCACCTTCAGTGCGTTGCCGACGCCCGCGGTGGTGCGCGTGCTGTTGGCTTGCGTGATCTGGTCGATGCTGAACTCGTAGAGGCGGTCGAGGTCCTGCGCGATCTTGCCGCCCGCGGCCATGTCGAGGCTCGCACGCAGTTCGCCAACGATGCCGAGCGCCTTGCCGAGGCTCTGGCTCACTTCGGGCGCGCGCGCAGTTGCGGGATTGGCGAGCGATTCGCGGCAGCGCTCGAGGTTCTTGATCGCGCCGTCGTAGAGCATCTTGACGATCTTCTCGGGAGACGCGGTCAGGACGGCGTTGCGCTGGTATGTGGCTGCGGCGTGGGCGTAGGTCATGTTGGTGCCTTGGGGTTGGTCGTCTGGTCTAGCGGCGCGGACTCGAAATGCCGGACAGGGCGCTGCCCTGCCCTTGGAGGCGTGCAATCTGGGTCTCGAGGTTGGCGTAGCGTTGCTCGAGGTTTTGCTCGAAGCGCGCGAGGCGCTGCTCGCCTTGGTCGATGCGGCGCTGCGCGTCCTTGATCATCCGATCGAAGCCGTCCTGCCTCGTCTTGATGATGCCATCGACGCTGCTCGTGTAGGCCGCGAGCTGCGTCGAGAGCTTGGCAGCGATGCCGACGTCGGTGGCGGAGAAGAGGCTCGCAACGGCTTGTTCGTCCACGCCGAGCTTCTCTTCGAACTTCGACTGGTTGAACGTCAGCTTGCCTTCGCGGTCGGACGTGATGCCGGCATTTGCGAGCAGCGTGACGGCCGAGTTGCCGGTCGCAACCGAGCCGCCGACGATCGAACGCAGCGACGAACGGATCGAGCGCAGGGTGCCGTCGCCAAACAGCGGGTTCTTCGCGCCGCCGTCTGCGTCGAGCTCGTTCTGCGTCTTCACGAAGTCGACGACCTTGTTGTAGGTGTCGACGAAGTCCTTGATTTTCTTGCTCGTCTCTTCGGCGTCGGTCGTGATCGTCACGGACACCGGGTTGACGGCGTCGACCGACTTGAGGTCGAGCGTCACGCCGGGGATCAGGTCGCCGACCGAGTTGGAAGAGCGGTAGACGTCGACGCCGTTGTAGAGCACGTGCGCGTCCTGGCCGGGCGCGCGCTGGTTGGCGTTGACCTCGGTGATCAGGGTGCCGAGCGCCGCGTTGCCGCTGTCGAGCGTGAGGGAGAACGTGCCTGCCGAGCCGACCGTCGTGCTGCGCAGCGCGAGCTGATAGCGCGAAGCGCCCGCTTGGCCGGTATCGACGACCTCGGCCGTGACGTCGAGACCTTGGTCGCGGATCGCCTGCGCGATGCCGTCGAGCGTGCTCGCGTAGCCGGTGCCGGCGCCGATGTCGATCGGGTGGTCGGTGCCGTTGACGTTCAAGAAGAAGGTGCCGTCGCCAAAGACCGGATCGTCCTTCGCCGCGCGACCGTTGCTGACGCTGACCTGCGACGATGCGAGAGCGAGAACCTTGATCTGGTAGGAGCCAGGCGTCGCGGTCGAACCAGCGCGGGCGGTGAGAACGTCCTCGTCACTCGACGCGGCCTTCATCTCCAAGAAGTCCGTCGTCGTGCGCAGCGTTTGCGCCTTCGTGTCGAGGTCGGAGAGCAGCTTCTTGAGGTCGCCGAAGAGGTTCTTCGACGAGTTCAGCGATGCCTTCTTGGACGCGAGCGCGGCGATCGGACGGCGTTCGACCGCCATCAAGGCGGAGATGATCGCGCGGGTGTCGAGACCCGAGCCGAGGCCGCCGAAGCTGATTCCTGCGCTGGACATGATGCTCCCATGCGGGCGAAGCGTTCGCCCTGTGGAGTATCGGAACGGCCGGGGCGCCACTTGATCGGATGTGTCCCTGGCTGGGGCGGCACTTTGCCTGCCGCCTGCGGCCGAGACTCCCATGGCAAGGCGTCGTGAGGATCCGCCCGGGCAAGAAGACGCGCTCTTCGCGGCTGTGCGTCGGTCAGAACGACCGGTCGATCAGCGTGCCGCGGCCTTGGTCGATCTGCTGCAGCATCATCTGCGCTTCTTCGGTCGGCACTTCACGCACGATCTCCCCGGTGTTGCGGTCGCGCACGAGGACCTTGACCTCTTCTTTTTCGGTGTCGACCTGGATTTCGAGGCGGGTGTCGTTGGGCAGGCGCATGGTGCGCGCGAGTTCGCGTTCGGCCTCCTGTCGGCGCTCTTCGGCGCTGGCCTCCGCCTTCTTCTTCGCGTCCTTCGCGCGATCGAAGTTCTCGGCTCCGTTCTGGTTGCGCGAGGTCGCAACGGCTCCACCGGCGAGCGTGCGTTCTGGCGGTGCGTCGTGCGATGCGTCCGCGGCCCGTTCGGAACTGGCAGCCGTACGCGCGCGGTGGTCGCGTGGCGCCTGGGCATCCTCGATCGGGAGTCTGGCATCGACGTTCATGATTCCTCCTTGTCCTTCTTCCGACGTCATGGCCGTCGCGCCCACGAAGGGCGCAACGGCGCATGCGAGCAATCGAACCCTGCTGCGGGATGTTCCCGCGTCTTCTATCAGGCGCCGAGCAGTTGCAAGGCCGACTGCGGCAGGCTGTTGGCCTGGCCGAGCACGGCGATGCTCGCCTGCTGGAGTATCTGGTTGCGCGTGAGTTGCGCGGTCTCGTAGGCGACGTCGACATCGCGGATGCGCGATTCGGCGGCGCTCAGGTTCTCGACGGTGATCGAGAGGTTGTTGATCGTGCTGCCGAGGCGGTTCTGCACTGCGCCCAGCGTGCCGCGCAGGCCGGACACCGTGTTGATCGCCGCGTCGATGTTGGTGATCGCCGTCGTCGTCGCGCCGCCCGAGCCAATGTCGAGCGAGTTGAGGCTCATGGACGTCGCGAGCGATGCGGACAGCGACACAGAGATCGTGTCGATCCCCGTCGTCGTGCCGAAGCCGACCTGGAAACTGACCGCGCTGGTCGATCCGTCGAGCAGCTTGATGCCGCTAAACTCGGTCGAGCTGCCGATGCGGTTGACCTCGTTGACGAGGCTCTGGAACTCTTGGTCCAGCGTCTCCTTGTCCTGGTTCGACACCGAGCCATTGCTGGCCTGGATCGCGAGTTCGCGCAGGCGCGTGAGGATGCTGCTGACTTCGTTGAGCGCGCCCTCGGCCGTCTGCACGAGGGAGATGCC
>SXPK01000001.1 GCA_005776365.1 Planctomycetia bacterium | reverse complement strand
TTTGCCGGTGCCCGACTCGCCGACCAGCAGCACGGACACCGAAGCCTGCGTGGCCACGAGTTCGATCGTGCGATCGAGTTCGCGCGCCTTGCTCGACGAGCCGAAGTCAGGCGCCCGGTCTTCGCCGGTCCGCAGTTGACGCACTTCACGCTTCAGGGCGCGTTGCTCGGCAGCCCGTTGGACCGTCAGCACGAGCCGCTGCGCGTCATAGGGTTTGGCCTGATAATCGAAGGCACCGTTGCGGATCGCGTCGACCGCGGTCGCGACGTCTTCGACGGCCGAGAGCAAGACGACGGGCACATCAGGCTCCCGACGCTGCAACTCGCGCAGCAGGTCGAGTCCTTGGATCTTTGGCATGCGCATGTCCGTCAGCACGACGTCAGGGACTGCGCGCGTGATCACGGACAAAGCTTGTTCACCGTCCGCCGCTTCTTCCACCTCGAAGCCGGCCTCCTCGAACAGGCCACGCAAGACGAAGCGGATGTCCTTCTCGTCGTCGACCACCAAGATGCGTGGAGGCGTCATCAGACCTTGCTCCATGCGGCGGCGGCACGGCGCGGCGCGGCGCTGCGCACGGCCGGCAACGCCATGAGGGCTCGGACGCCGCCGCCGGTGCGTGGATACAGGCCCAGGTTGCCGCCGAGTTCTTGCGCGATGCGACGGCAGCTCAACAGCCCCAGTCCCGTGCCACCCTTGCGCGTGGTGAAGAACGGCGTGAACAACTGATGGCGAGCCTCTGGCGTGAGCCCGCTGCCGCGATCCTCGATCGCGATGGCGACCGTCTCTTTGTCCTGGTGCCGGAAGTGCCTAGCGACGATTTCGATGGTCGCGTGGTGAGGCGAGGCGTGCGCAGCATTGAGCAGCAGGTTGATCAATGCCTGCAGCAGGAGGTCGCGGTCGGCGATCACAGCGAGTCCATGCGTGGTCGAGACAAAGCGCAACTGCTTGCGCCTGCCTTCGACTTGAACGAGGCGCAGCGCTTCGGCGGCGATGTCGTCGAGCGACACGTTGCCGCGAACTGCGGACTTCGGCCTTCCGAGGTCGATCAGCGCCTGGATCGTCTTGTCTGCGCGCTCGACGCCGCGGCAGATGATGTCCGCGTGCTCGCGGACCTGCTCGTGCGTGCGCACCTTGCGTGCGAGCGCTTCGGCCGCGCCTTTTGCAATCGTCAGTGGATTGCGCAGGTCGTGCGCGACTCCAGCGGCCAGTTCGCCGAGCAGGCTCGATCGGTGCGCGTCGATGAGCCTTTGCTCCATCTGCGATCTTGCGGCTTCGGACACGTGCAGTTCGTCCTTGGTCCGTTCCATCGACGCCTGCAACTGACGGTGGCTCTCGAGCACCAGCGGAATCCACAGCACGAGGCCGTAAGCGATCAGCACGAACCCGAGCAGGAAGATCGCGCCCTGATCCAGCGTGTGCCGCACCGACGTGAGCCAAGGATCCGCCTGTTCCAACTGCAGCAGGCCGATCACCGCGCTCGTCGCGGAAGCGATCGTGAGCACGAAGAAGCCGGCTTCGAGCAGTTGCAGGGCGGCGCCGCGAATGTGCGGGTGGCGTGCTCCGGTCGTGTGCACGAAGGAGAACAGCAGCGCGAAGAACAAGGCGCGCAGCGCGGACTCCGTTCCTTCCCAGCCGCCGACGGCAGCGAGTGCCACCGTCAGGGCAGTGAGCAGCGCGGAGTGGAGCAGCACGCCGGGGAGCGCGCGCAGTGGCGCGGTCTGCTCAGGACTTCGGGTGGGAGGAAGGGGCCGCGGCATGGCCCTTTCTTCGGCATCTGAGCCCCCCGGGCTTCTGGCTCACCGTTGGCCCGATGGGGCCGGCGGCACGGTCAGTCGGCGGCAGCGCCGCGGCCACGCGCCGGGACAGCGGCCTCGCGCGCGATGCGATCGACTTCGCCGCGCAGGTAGGTGCCGGGGCACTGGGTGTTGACGAGGTCGCTGTGGGAGAAGATCTGCTCGGCCGCGATCCGGTGTTTCTGGGCGAGATTGCCGATCAGGCTTTCGAGGGCATTCAGTTCTGCCGCCGTTGGCCGCTGGCCATCGCGGCCGCGCATGAAGTTGCCGAGGACACAGATCCCGATGTTGCCGCGGTTGTTGTCGCCGCGCGCGTGGGCGCCCTGGTAGCGGAGTTCGCGTCCCTGCCAGATGCGGCCGCTCGGGTCGATGAGGAAGTGGTAGCCGATGTCACCGCACCCCTCCTTCTTCATGTGCGTGTTCTGGATCGAGCGGATCTGGTCGGCCGCGGAGCGTTCGGATGGGCTGCGCAGCAGGATCGCCGAGTGGTGCACGGTGATGCGGTAGATCTTGCCCATCGGGTCCAGGCGACTGCGGATCAGCGCGGCTGGTTGCCATTCCGATCGGGTGTGCATGTCGACCTGCGGCGCCGAGCCGACCGGGTTGGGTCGCTGGGTGGAGTCGGGACTAACGATGGGCGTCGCGTCCTCGATGCGGTCCCGAAGGCGCTGGTCCATGGCAAGTTCGCTGGCGCGCTTGCGGTCATAGTCGCCGTTCTGGGTCTTGCCCTGGGTGGTGAGCGCCTCGGCCCGGATGAACCGCGCGTAGGCTTCTGCCTGCGTCGACGGAGTCTCTGGCCCGTAGAGCACCAAGGCGCAGGCATCGACGGCTTCTTGTGGCCGCTTGCGCTGCAGCATGACCCAGGCACGTCGCAGATGGACGGCCGGGTTCTTGTCACGCGGGGTCGCTTCGATGTCGAGCTCCGCGTCATCGCGGACCGGACCGAGGACGTAGTCGTAAGAAAGGACCGCAGGCGACGGCGCCTTGCGCGACGCCTTGCGTGGCGCAGAACTGCAAGCAGTCAAAATGACCAACAGGCAAAGCGAGAACCGCTTCGCACAGAGCGACGCAATCGAATCCGGCATCACACCCTCCGTGCGCTCCAAGCGGGGCTGACCGACCCGCATTAGGCGCAACCAGTGGGGCGGGACGCTAGGGGAAAGCTCTCCCCGTGCCAAGGGCGTTTTCGCCGCAGTCTCGCCTGCGGACCGGGCTTGGGGCTGCCTCATGCGCCCTGGTCTCTACGGCCGATAGGAGGGACGGCATGCCATGCACCGCGTGACTTCATCGCTGCTGCTCCGCCTCGTCGGGCCGTTGGACCAACTTGCGCTGTGCTGGCAGGCGGGCTCGACGATGATCGCGTCGGTCGACTTTGGCGAGGACAGCGAGACCCACCGCCACAACGTGCTCGTCGCGCTGCAGGAGATGGTCACCAACGTCATGCGCCACGCCTATGGCGGTGACCAGTCGCAGCCGATCGAGGTCGAGTTCACGGTGGACTCCCGCGCGTTTGCGATCGAGTTGCGGGATCACGGCAAGGCCTTCGATCCCTTGGCCCACGACCTCACGGACCTGATCGAGGACACCTCGATGCCCCAGGTCTGCGGTGGCTTTGGCATCTACTTCTCGCGGCTCGTCATGGATGCCGTCACCTACGAACGGCGCGGCGACTGCAACGTCCTGCGCATGGAGAAACTCGTCGCGGTGCCGGTAGCGGAACGGAGGTCGCGCCCGTGATCGTCGATGCCGACACCGAGTCACTGATCCAGCGCATCCACGATGTTGCGGCGGCGGCGGCGGGCGCGGCGGTCTGCGTGGTGGACGCAACGGGTCGCGTCGTGGAGCAGTTCGGGCGAGTCGAGTCCTCGCGCAGTCGCTCCTTCGAGGTCCGATTCCAAGGTGGTCTCCGGGCTTTCGTGCGACTGCAGGATGGGTGTTCGGAGTCCGAGGCGCTGGCGCTCCGCGTCGCGCTCGAATCGATGTCGCGCTGCGCAGAACTCGAAGCGGAGTTGCGCAGCATGGATGACGGCTCCGCGAAGTTGATGGAGCAGATCTCGTTGCTGCACGAGACGCTCCCCAACCTCTCGTCGGCGGATTCGACCGAAGAAGTCGTCGGTCGCGGGCTGTCGGCATGCATGGCGGCGACCAACATTCGCCGCGCTGTCTATGTCGAGCGCGGTCGCGACGGCTTCGCGCACGTGCTGGCGCACTTCGAGCGCGACGAGTCGGGGCAACCAAACTCGACCCCGTATCCACTGCCGGAACGCTTGCCCGCAGATCGCGGCATCGTCGGCAAGGCGCTGTCGAACGGCGATCGCTCGGTGTGGAGCGCAGTGTCGTCGAGCGCGGACGAGCGCGATGACCTTGCCCCGGAGAGCTTGTGCGTCCGCCAGATTCTCGCGGTGCCGGTGACCTATTGTGACGGCGTCAACACCGAGACCCTCGGCGCGATCCTCCTGTTCGACACGGCGCAGCGCGAGGGCGGCGGCGCAGAGCGCGGCCTAGGCACCGACGACCAGCAACTCGCCAACACGGTCGCCGTCATGCTGGGCAGCGTGCTCGGTGTCAGGCGCGCGGCGGAGTTTGGTAAGGAACTCAGCATGGCGCACGAGATCCAGGCCCAGATCCTGCCGCCGTCGGCGCCACGCGTGCCGGGATTCGACATCGCCGGCGACTACCGCAGTTGGGGCGATGTCGGTGGCGACTACTTCGACTACGTGCCGTTGCAGGATGGCCGCACGCTCGCCGTGATCGCCGACGTATCGGGCCACAATCTCGCAAGCGGCATGATGATGGTCAGTGCGCGCGCGACGTTGCGAACTCTGGCACAGAGCCACCGCGATCCGGCGGCGCTGTTCACCGAGTTTGGCAAGAGCATGCACCAGGACCTTTCGCGCACCGAGCGGTTCATCACCGCGGCGGGCGTCGCGTTGGATCCCACGAGCGGAGCGATCGAGATCGTCAACGCAGGCCACAACCCGCCGATGCTCTACCGCAGCAAGGATCGCTCGGTCCGAGCGATCGAGTCCGAGAGCACGGTGCTCGGGTTCATTCCCGACGTTGGCTATGGCAGCGTGCGCGTGGAGTTGGAGCCGGGGGACTGCCTGTTGCTCTACACCGACGGCGTCACCGAGGCGACGAACGGCGACGAGGACATGTTTGGTGAGGATCGCTTGCAGACCGTGCTGGCGGCGTCCGGCAAGGGCGATGCCTCCCATGTGGTGGCGATGGTGATGGCGTCGGTGCATGCATTCCGCAAGCCTGGGCAGAGCGGCGATGACATCACGCTGGTCGCGATCCGACGCAGTGGCAGCAACAACGGAGCGAGGAAGGGATGACGACGCAGCAGCAGATCGTGTTGGTGGTCGATGACGAGCCGTTCATCTGTCGATCGCTTTCCTTCGTCCTGCGCAAGGGCAACTACATCGTGATCGAGGCTCGCGACGGCGAAGAGGCACTCACGGCGGTTCGTCTGCACAAGCCGGACCTCGTGTTCATGGACGTGATGATGCCGAAGCGGAACGGCTTCGATGTGTGCGCCCAGATCAAGCAAGACCCGGAGTTGTGCGGCACGCGCGTGATCTTGCTGACGGCCAAGGGCCAGGACAGCGACCGCGAGGTTGGCACCAAGGCCGGGGCCGACGACTACATGACCAAGCCATTCAGCCCGACGAAGATCCTCGAGCGCGCGCGCGCCATGTTGGCGCGCTGAGCGATCCGCACCTAGGCGCAGCACCAGTAGTCGCGCAGTTCGATCAAGCCCAGCGAAGTGGCGCGCCGCCGCGCTTCTGCTCGCGGAGCCAGGTTGGCGACGCAGATGAGAATGGGCAAATCGCGGTAGCCCATGACCGCCTGCGGAGCGACGACGTCGGCGCCGTGGTGTCGTTGTCCGATCTTGCGCGGGTCGAGTTCGACGATGGCGACGGGGAAGCGGTTGCGCGCGGCAAGCGCTCGCCGCAGTCGGCGACCGGTGGCGCCGTGGCCCCAGAGCACGTAGTCGGGTCGCGCCGCGAGCGGGCCATCGCACAGGCGCAAGGCCTTGAGATCCGCGCGTCGATCCTCGCTGTAGCGCGGGTCGGTCGCAGTCGCGCAGCTTTGGCTGCGGCGCCAGCCGTGCAGCGTGCGCGGGATCACGGACAGACGCTCCCCGGCGCCGAGCATCCGCAGGAGCAAGTCGTAGTCCTCTGCCCACGGTTCATCGCGGTAGCCGTGCGCAATGGCGGTCGACTTGCGCAGCATCCAGGTCGGGTGCAGCAGCGGCGACTCGACGAAGCGTTCTCGCATCACGTCGTCTTCGCTGCGGATCGAACGCAGCCATTCCATGTAGTTGCGGGTGCCATCGCCGAACGAGCGCGTCGGAAACGCGCGGGCGTGGCAGCCGACGCCGGCGAGGCCGGGATCGTCTGCCATTGCCTGCAGCTGCAAGGCGAGTCGGTCCCGATGCATCACATCGTCTGCGTCCATGCGAGCGACGAGTTGCGCATTGCAGGCAGTCAGGCCTTGCTGCAGCGCCGCGACCAGACCGCGGCGCGGGCCTTCGAGCACACAGATCCTGCTGTCATGGCGCGCAAGGTCGCGCGCTCGTTCCACCGTGCGATCGGTGGATCCATCGTCGACGACCACACATTCGAAATCCGCCGCCGACTGTCGGCAGATGCTGCGCAGGCAGGCGACCAGCGTGGCCTCGGCGTCGCGTGCCGGCAGCAGGATCGAAACGCGGGGCGTCGCCATGGGCGGCCAGTGCAGAGCGACGGGGCCTTCGCTGCAAGGAAGCGACTGCGCCAATGTGGCAGAGGACCGCGGCCTGAGTTCTGCCAGGATGGCATAGTCATGCTGGGGCAATGTCGATGCAAGTGCCTGCGGTTTCTACGCTTGCCTCATCTGTGGCGTCGGCACGGGGTTTGGTAAGCGCTCGGCCTCCCGCAACGGCGGGGCACCAGGAGCTAAATCAATGTCGAAGATCGTAGGTATCGACCTCGGAACCACCAACTCGGTCGTCTCGGTGATGGAGGGCGGCGAGCCCAAGGTCATCGCCAACAATGAAGGCGGTCGCACGACTCCTTCTGTCGTCGCGTTCACGCAGAGCGGCGAGCGTCTCGTCGGCGCGCCGGCCAAACGCCAGGCCATCACCAACCCGACGAACACGGTCTACTCGATCAAGCGGTTCATGGGCCGTCGCCACAGCTAAGTCGGCGACTAAGAGAAGATGGTGCCTTACAACGTCGTCGGCGGTGCCGGCGAACTCGTCAAGGTCGAGGTCCAGGGCCAGCAGTTCACGCCGCCGCAGATTTCCGCCGACATCCTTCGCTCGCTGAAGGAAGCCGCCGAGGCCTAC
>SXPK01000085.1 GCA_005776365.1 Planctomycetia bacterium | reverse complement strand
ATGCTCGAGAGCTACGAGGCGTGGGCCGACTACCGCGACATCATGGCGCGCGTCGAGGGCCTCTTCGCCCATCTCTGCGACCGGGTGCTCGGTGGCCGCACTGTCGTGAACTTCCGCGACAAGCAGTTCGACCTGAAGCCGCCGTTTGCGAAGGCTGCCTATCTCGACCTGTTCCGCCAGCACAATGACGGGCTCGACTGGTTCGATCACGAAGCGGTCGTGCGTCGCGCCAAGGCGCTCAAGCTGCAGACCGATGGCATAGCGCCGCACACGCTCGCCAACGACGTGTTCGAGGCGACCGTCGAGGACACGCTGCAGGGCCCCATCTTCGTCTACGACTACCCGGCGCCGATCAGTCCACTGGCCAAGCGCCTCCCGAGCGAGCCGCGCGTCACCGAGCGATTCGAGTTCTTCGTCTGCGGCATGGAACTCGGCAATGCGTTCAGCGAGCTGAACGATCCGATCGACCAGGAGCAGCGTTTCGTCGACCAGCTGCGGCACAAGGACGAGGAGCACTCGAGCGAGATGGACATCGACTACGTCAGTGCGCTCGAGTACGGCATGCCCCCCGCTGGCGGCCTCGGCATCGGCATCGACCGACTCTGCATGCTGCTGTCGGGCAGCAACTCGATCCGCGACGTCGTGCTGTTCCCGCTGCTGCGCCGGCTCGACGCCGCCGCAGAACTGGCGGGCGAAGTCGACGCCGCGAAGCCTGTCACGGAGAGCTGACTTGGGGCCGATGTTCTCGTGGGCGCTCGCCCTGCGCTATCTGCAGCGGCGCTGGGTCAATGTGCTCGGGACCATCGGCGTGATCGTCGCTGTCTGGTCGCTGATCGTCGTGCGCGGCGTCTTCTCGGGATTCATCGAGGACATCCGCACCGACGTGCGCCGCAGCTCGCCGGACCTCCTGGTCACGACCCTGCCGCACGCAACGAGCTTTGCGCTGCTGCAGTCGGCGCTGAAGAACGACCCCGACGTCGTCGCGCTCGCGCCGAGGCTTCGCCACTACGGCACCTTCTTCCAACGCACCGGCAACGCGGCCATGCAGTCGATCGAGCTGGAGTTCAGCAACGTCGACAGCAGCTTCGTCCAACTGGTCGGCGTCGATCCTGCCCGCGAACGCGAGGTCACGGCATTTGACGACTGGATCGAACGCGCGCGGACGCGCTCGCTGCGGGACGGCATGGACCACAGCGCGCCGCAGCTCGGTCCGGAGTTGCAGGTCCCGGCCGCGGACGAGCTGCGCGCGCGCAAGCGGCTCGGGCTCGCAGTGCCCGAGGCAGCGACTGCGTTCCGGTCGTTGTGGCCTGGCATCCTGCTCGGACGCGAGCGCACTCGGTTCAACCGCACGATCACGGTCGGCACGCCGCTCGATCTGCTGAGCGTCGACTACGTCACGGCGAAGGACGGCACCTCGCGCGCAGTGACGCTGCAGCGGGCGTTCGCGTTCGCGGGCACGTTTCAGACCGGCGCACGATTGTTCGACGACTCCGTCGCGCTCGTGCCGATCGAACCCTTGCGCAGCATGCTGGGCCACGACGCACTCGACGACGGCAGTGTCGACCTCTGCACCGATGTCGCGGTGCGCGCGACCGATGGCCTGACGATCGAGCAGTTGCGCATCGTCGCGCAGCGCCTCACGACTCTGGCGCGCACCGCGCTCAATGAGGCGAGGCCGGGCGCAAGCCCCGAGACCTTGACCTGGGAAGAACAGAACGCGGTGTTCCTCGATGCGGTCGACACCGAACGCGCAATGACAACGCTGGTGCTGTTCGCGGTCATGCTGATCGCGACCTTCCTGATCTTTGCGACGCTGCACATGATGGTGACGCAGAAGACGAAGGACATCGGGATCCTCTGCGCGCTCGGCGGCTCGCCGCGCGGCATCGGCCAGATCTTCACGCGCTGCGGCTTCGTCATCGGCGCGCTGGGCGTGGTCATGGGAGCTGGACTCGGCCTGCTCACCTTGCACAGCTTGAACGGCATCAACGACTGGCTGTTCGAGCAGACCGGGTTCGAGCTGTTCCCGCGCACATTGTTCGACCTGCCCAAGGTCCCCTACCGCATCGAGCCCGGCTGGATTGTCGCGGTCGCAGTCGGCTCCTTTCTGTTGACCCTGTTCGTCGCCTGGCTGCCGGCCCGCAAGGCCGCACGCATGCAACCCGTCAAGTCGCTGAGTTACGAATGAACGCTCCAGCCCTGTCTGCCCACGACGTGAAGAAGAGCTACTGGCTCGGCAAGCGCGAGATCCCCATCCTCAAGGGCGTCAATCTTGCGGTGGAACGCGGCGAGATGGTCGCATTGCTCGGAGCGAGCGGCGCCGGCAAGTCGACGCTGCTGCACCTGCTCGGACTGCTCGACACGCCGACGTCGGGCGAGATCCGCTTCGACGGCCAGCCGGTCCACAACTTCAAGGTCGGCGCGCGCGCCAAGCTTCGACACCAGTTCGTCGGCTTCGTCTTCCAGTTCTACCATCTCATCCCCGAGCTGACCGCGATCCAGAACGTGCTGCTCGCAGCGATGATGCAGAAGTCGGTCTGCCAATACTGGAAGGAGCGCAGGACGACCCGCGCGGCAGCCGAGCAGATCCTCGACGAAGTCGGGCTATCGCAACGGCTGTCGCATCGTCCGGCCGAACTCTCGGGCGGCGAGCGTCAGCGCGTCGCCATCGCACGCGCGCTATTGCAGAACCCACGCGTCGTGCTCGCCGACGAACCGACCGGCAACCTCGACTCCGAAACCGCCGACGACGTGATGCAGATGCTGTTCCGCATCAACCGGGAGCGGCAGCTCGCGTTCTTGCTCGTGACCCACAACGAAGATCTCGCAAGGAAGTGCCACCGGGTGGTGCGGCTGCGCGACGGGATGGTCGTCGGCTGATGTATCGGCTGTTCCTCGCCGCGCGCTACCTGCTGTCGCGTCCGATCAACTTGCTCGGCATCGGCGGCGTCACGCTCGGGGTCTGGGCGCTGATCGTCGTCGTCTCGATCTTCTCGGGCTTCTTGCGCGTCGTCGGCGAACACGTCCGGTCCGCGTCGGCGGACGTGTCGGTGTGGTTTCTGCCGGATTCGGCGCGCTTTCACGACCTGCAGACCGCGATCGACGAAGTGCCCAACGTGGCGGCCTGCTCGCCGCGGCTGGTGCACTTCGGCCTGTTGAACCGCCCCGGCGAGACGCCGCCGCCGCCGCCGTTGCTTGGCCGCGGCGCGATGCAGGGCGGCGACACGCCCTTCGTCTCGGTGCTCGGCGTCGATCCGGACCTGGACCGCAAGACCACAGCGCTCGACGCGTGGCTCGTCGCCGTCGCGACCGAACTACGCGTGAAGGACTTGCAGAAGCCGCTCGCTCGCATCGACGGACTGCCCGCGATCCTGCTCGGCGAAGAACGGATGGCGCGCAGTGGACTGCGAATCGGCGACAAGCTCGCGCTCAGCACGGGTCGCGTCGAGCGCGGCGAAGGGGGCGGCCGCAGCCTCGTGCAGGTCACCGGCGAAGCGATCGGCGGCAACCGACAGGATGCACCGGTGTTCGTTGTCGCGGGCGCCTTCCATACGCGGCACACGGGCTACGACGGCAACACGGCTTTCGTCCACATCGAAGACCTGCGCGCAATGCTGTCGTTGCCGCCCGACGCCGTGCAGGAAATCTCAGTCAAGGTCGAAGACCCTGCCGACACCGAGGCCACCGCCGACCGCGTGCAGCGCGCCGTGCGACGCGAACTCGGGTTCGAACGCGGCCAGTTCCAGCGCGCGCCGCTCGCGTATTCGTGGCACGAGCGACACCGCGGCTTCCTCGAAGGCGTCGAGTGGCAGCGCGCGCTGATGAAGATCATCCTCATCGTCATCATGGTCGTCGCCGCAGTGCTCATGTATGCGACCTTGTCGATGATGGTCGCGGAGAAGACCTCCGACATCGGCATCCTCTGCGCGCTCGGCGGCTCGCCGCGCGGCGTGATGACGGTCTTTCTGTCGTGCGGCCTCTCGATCACGGCGATCGGCATCGTGCTAGGGACGGTGATCGGATGCCTGTCGGCGATCTACCTCGAAGAGTTCCGCCAGTTCGTGCTGTGGCTCGCCGGCGTCGATCTGTTCCCGGTCAAGGTCTACAACCTCGACCGCGTGCCGCACGAGTTGGATCCGCTTTGGATCCTCCAGGTCGCCGGCGTCGCTCTATTGGTCGGCGCCATCGTGTCCGCGCTTCCCGCGTTCCGGGCGGCGAGGCATGATCCCTTGGTCTCGCTGCGCGGCAGTTGAGCCGAGCGCGAGTCCCGACAATGGCGCATCGCACGCACGAACAGGGACTGGCAGCAGAACACCTGCATGGCCGTATGTGGGTGTTGCTGGCCCTCGCGCTCGGCGCGTGCCAGACCGAACCGACTCAGGATCGACCGAGACCGCTCGGCGCTCCAGTCCGCTCGGCGGCGCGCATCGTTGACCAGTTCTTGTCGCCGACCGCCGTCGCGCGCGACCTCGGCCAAGTGCGAGAACGAGCGACCCAGTTAGCGACCGACGAGGCGGACCTTGGCAACGCCGGAACCGTGGCCTCGACCGTCGCCCGCCGCGAGAGCGAGCGGGCGCGCGCGATGGCCGACAGTGCCGTTGCCCTGGTCGACCGCGAACAGGACCGCTTCGGGCTATTGAGGCAAAGCCAGGGCTTTGCGGCATTGGACCCGACTGAAGACCTGTCGCAGCTGCGAACTGCGATCCTCCGCATGCCGCGAACGCTGCAGTTCGACCGGCGCCCGCTTGGAGAGCCGGACGACGTGCAGCACCGCACCGATCCAAGGGACAACCACCCGGAAGCCGTCTGGTCATCCCGCATCCTGCGACGAATCCTGCCCTGAAGCAGCAGACGTTGCGCACTCATTGCGCACCGGGCCTCGCAGTCGACCACCAAGGTCCGTAGAACGCGCCTCCTCGAAACTCCGAGCGAGCGACCTCGACGCCAACAATGGGCATGAACCAGACCTCCCGACCACTCTCCGCATTCCTTGTGGCCTTCCTGGTCGCCGCCGCGGCGGCCCAGACAAAGAGCCTTCCCGACGACCGCAAGCAGGGCGGCGACGCGGTCACGATCGCCGAAGCGAAGCAGTGGCTGCACCACTTGGCCGGCCCAGAGCTCGCGGGCCGTGGCACTGGCCAGCCTGGTTTCCAACTCGCGGCTGAATACGTGCGCGACCACTTCATTGCGCTCGGTCTCGAGCCCGGCGCCAAGGGCGAGTGGTTTCAGGCTATGCCCTGGACCGCGCGCGAACCGAAGCTCGATGCGACGTCGGTGACCTTTGCGAAAGGCGAGACCAAGGTCGTGGTGCCAGGCGCGCGCCTGCAGGGTTCGGCCAACGCTTCGATGTCGGCCAACGGCGATGCGCTGCTCGTGGTCTGGGCGGATGGCGAGGACCTCGAGGACACCGACGTGCAAGGCAAGGTCGTCGTCATCGCCTTCCCGCCAATGCCCGAACCGACGGGAGAGCGACGCGGCCGATCGAATGCCACGCGCCGCCAGTTCCAAGCTCTGCGCACGGTGCAAGGCAAGGGCGCGGCAGCCGTCTTGTTCATGCAACAAGAAGCGGTCACCGGCGGACTCGTCGGCAGCAGTGGCCCAGGCGCCGGCAATCCAGCGGCGCGAGCGCGCGGCCGGATGCCGACCAGCCTGAGCTTCGGCGGCGACGACCAAAAGCATCTGCTCCAGCTCGCCGGCAAGACCGAGATGCCTGCTGCCGGTGTGCACGCGTTGAACGTGAAGGCAAGCATCGAGATCGCCGTCGATGAGAAGCCAGCCCCCGCCTACAACGTCGTCGGTCTGCTGAAAGGCAGCGATCCCAAGCTCGCCGCCGAATACGTGATGATCGGCAGCCACCTCGACCACCTTGGTCGCTCGAATGGCAACGTCTATCCCGGCGCGGACGACGATGGCTCGGGCACGACCGGCGTGATGGCAGTGAGCCAGATGTTCGCGAAGAACGGCACCCGACCCGCGCGCAGCGTGCTGTTCGTGTGCTTCTGCGGCGAAGAGATGGGCCTGCTGGGTTCTCGCTACCTCGCCGACAACCTGCCCGTCGCAGCCGAGTCGATCATCGCCGAACTGCAGATGGACATGATCGGTCGTGACGAGGAGGAGAACATGGAAGGCGACGCCGGCGAACTGGCCGCGAACAACCTCAACACCGTGCACCTCGTCGGCACGCAGAAACTGTCGCCTGCGCTCCACGACCTTTGCCTGCAACGCAACGAGAACATCGGTCTCGAGATCGAGTGGGACCAGGAGAAGATGTTCGACCGCAGCGACCACGCCAACTTCGCGCGACTGGGCATTCCGATCGCGTTCTTCTTCACTGGCCTGCACCGCGACTATCACCAGACGACGGACACGCCGGACAAGATCAACTACGAGAAGTTGCTCCGCATCTCGCGCTGGGTCTACGACGTCGGCTTCGAGTTGGGCGTGCAGCAGCGCCGCCCCGAAGTCGACCCCGAACTCTGGGAGAAGTACCGGGGCAAGGGTCGCGCGATGCCCGCCGCACCGATGATGCCAGGCAAGTGACAAAGGGCCGCGCGAGCGGCCCTTCGCTTTAGATATCCCAGCCGCGCAACGCGCGCGGCGCGTCGAGCAACTCGCGCAGCACGAACGCACGCGACAAGTCCGACAAGTCGATCAGGCCACGCGCCCGCTCCGCGGCCACCGCTACGGGAGCGTGATGACGGCCACCAAGCGTGCCCATCTCGTGCGCCGCGACGCCGCCGGACAGCGGGGCCGCGCGGCGCATGACCGTATCGCCCACATGCGGATCGACGTGGGTGCTGACCTTGCCGAGTTGCGAGACGCGCATCGGCTGCGGACCACGATCGCCTTCGGATGCTTCGCGGCGCCGTGTCTCGGGTTCGGGCCGCGACAGCGACGTTGGGCTAGCGGCCGGGACTGGTGGCGCTGGATCCATGCCCAACACACGGCGCATCTCGGCTGCGACTTCTTCGGCCGTCCGACGCCGCGGGATCTCTCGCCGTGCGATCGGCGGCGGCGAGCCGAAGTCGCCCTTCGCCGCTGGCTGTTGCCGCGCCAGCTCGTCGCGCTTTCGCTTCGCCTGCAAGACCTTGCCCAGTCCGCCGAGCACCCAGCTGACGAGCAGCAGCAGCACGAGCGGTTCGCGCAAGAGCCGCCCGATCAGATCGGGCAGCGGATTCTGCGGCAGCGCGATCATCACTGATTGGGGTGGCTGCGCCGGTCGCGCGCCTGCTGTTGGGTCGCTTCTTCGCCAGCTGCAATCTGGCCGCGCATGCGAGTGTCGGCCTCGATGTTCTTCATGCGCTGGTAGTCCATGATCCCGAGATTGCCGCTCCGGAAGGCCTCGGCCATCGCCTTCGGCACCTCGGCCTCGGCCAGCACGAACTTGGCGCGATTCGTCGCGATCTCAGCGATGTTCTCCTGCTCCGCCGCAACTGCCATCGCGCGACGGCTCTCCGCGGCGGCTTGCGCAACGCGCTTGTCGGCCTCAGCCTGATCTGCCTGAAGCCGCGCACCGATGTTGTCGCCGATGTCGACGTCGGCGATGTCGATCGACAGGATCTCGAAGGCGGTGCCCGCATCGAGCCCCTTGGCCAACACTCCCTTGCTGATGCGGTCGGGGTTCTCGAGCACATCCTTGTGCGAGTTGCTGCTGCCGATCGTGCTGACGATGCCTTCGCCGACGCGCGCGATGATCGTCTCTTCGGTGGCGCCGCCGACGAGGCGCTGGATGTTGGTGCGCACCGTCACGCGCGCTTTGGCGAGGACCTGAATGCCGTCCTTGGCCATCGCCGCGACCTTGCCGTCGACCGGGCAGTCGATGACCTTGGGATTGACGCAGGTTTGCACCGCGTCCAGCACGTCACGGCCGGCGAGGTCGATCGCGGCAGCGCGATTGAAGTCGAGATCGATGGCGGCGCGGTCTGCGGCGATCAGCGCACGCACGACGTTGAGCACGTTGCCGCCGGCGAGGTAATGCGCCTCGACCTGACGCGTCGTCAACGGCACGCCCGCCTGCGTCGCGCTGATCATCGCGCGAACGATCACGGTCGGGTTGACCTTGCGCAACGACATGCCGACCAGTTGGAACAAGCTGATCTCTGTGCGCGTCATCACCGCCTGAACCCACAGGTTCACGAACTTGAAGAGGATCAGGACGAGGACGAGGAGAAGGGCGAGCAGGGCGATGACGACCCACGTGCCCAAACCGAGTTCACCGGCTCTTGCGATCATTGGTTTGCTTTCAGGAGTTCGCGGACTTTGCCGAAGCTGCGACCAGGCGCACGATGACGCGATTGGCGTTGGCTTCGAAGACTTCGATTTCGCTGCCTTGCTCGATCATCTCGCCCCGCGTCTGCACGTCGACCCTGTGGCCATCGATGCGCGCGAAACCGGCGGGCCGCAGGGGCGACAGCGCGACGCCACGCTTGTGCAGCAGTGAGACCATGCTCGGGTCCCCGACAGCCCCGAGCACTTCCTCGCGTTTCATGCCCTCGAGCATCAGTGCGCGACCCAGTCGGGTCCGCGGCATGATGCGAAAGGCCTGCCAGAGCGCTATGGGCGCCACGATCGCTTCGCCGATCAAGAAGGCGATGCCGAGCGTCTGACTTTCTTGAAAGGCGAGAAACACCGCCGTGACCAGCGCGCCGCCAGACATCACCATCAGCACGCCGAACGAGACGAAGAAGACCTCGGCGACCAGCAACACGACGCCGAGCACCGCGATCAGCAGCAGCACACCGACGCTGCCTCGTTGCGCGTCCATGATTGCTCGCTCGACCACGATGCGGTTGCCGTGCACGGCGACGATGCGAACGAGCGCGCCCGCCTCGACGAACTCGCCTTCGGTCACCACGTCGTAGCGCTCGCCGCCGACCTCGACCGCGCCCGATGGACGCAGCACCGTTGCCGCGCGCGCGGTCTGCCCCACCAGCGCTGCGATCTGCTGCTGCGCGGCGGGATCGGACGGGCGCACGGCCGCGGGACCCGGCGACGGCTGTGGCGGCAGGCACAGCCGATTGAGCACCGGAATGCGCGGCAACAACCGCCAGAGCAACGACGCAAAGACGATCACTGCGACGAACAGGCCGGTCAGCTGCAGCAGGTTGTGAAACAGGATCTCCTGTTGCGACACGGTGTCCGGCAAGACGAAGGTCTGCCGACTGAGCACCAGCGACGCGACCAGAAAGACGAAGCCGATCGCGCCAAAGACCACCACGCCTGGCATCAAGAAGATCTCTGTCGCCAGCGACGCGATGCCGAGGAAGAACAAGGCGATCTCGGGGATCTCGGCGAGGCCGACGAGCCAGTTGTAGAACAAGGCCAACGCCAAAAAGGCCGTGCCGAACAGACCGGGCAGGCCGACCCCAGGGGTCTTGATCTCCAGCACCAGCAGCACGAGCCCGAGCACGAGGAAGGCCGGCTGGAACAACTCGAGCCACGCGACCATGCGTTCGATCCACGCATACTCAAGTTCGAAGCACTCCTTCGGGTCGATGCCGAGCACATCAGCGCACAGTTGTTCCAGGGATTGGACCGTGCCGCTCGTGATCCGCGCCGCCTCCGCTTCCTTGTCGCCAAGGACCACCGGTCGTGTGACTTCAGCCTGATCGAGAATCGTCGCGCCCGCGCCTTGCAGGCCCGTCAGTTCCTTCTGATCGACGACACGCTCCGCCTCGAGGCCGCGTTCTCGCACGCGCACGCGCACGAGTTGCAGCGACGGATCGACCATGCCCTCGCAGAGCCGCGCCGCTTCGGCCGTGAGCTTCTGCGCGCGCCTTTGCAGCCGCTCCTTCATCTCCGCGCCAAACGCCCGGAAGCGACGGCCCGCCGCAGAGTCGTCGGTCCACTCCGCAATCTGCTCGTCAAAGGTCGGCATCGGCGTGATCGAGCCGATGTCGCCGCCGCGCAGAAACCACGCCTGATCGCAAAGCAAGGCCGCATAGGCCGCGCCGCCGCGGACCTTGCCTCGGAGCACCGCGGTCGTGCCGACCTTGCCGCGGACGCCTTCGATGTGGTCCAGCAGCGCCTGAACGTCACTCCGCGACTCCGAGTCGCCGCCGGCATCCTCGAAGCGGAACACGACATTGCACCCTTCCTGCTCCGCTTGCCGCAGCGCGCGGTGGCACAGGGCGAGTTCTTGGGTCCCGAGCACCCCGGTCACCGGCACGATCAGCAGCTGAACGCGCGGGGCCGCATCAGGAGCCGGTTCCTGCATCGGTTTGAGGTTGCCGCCGCAGCTTGCGGCCAACATCAACCCGACGAAGAGCCAGGACCAGAAGCCGGACGCCACGGACTGCGATGCAAGACGCGGAATCACGGAGACGGTGTAGCACACGCTCGGCGCGATTTCCCGGTTGCGCGCTGGGCGAGGGCACGGAGCGCACGGCCATGCAGGAATGCCACGCCAAAGTCGCCGCGGGCTTTCCTGCCCGCCATCAAGCAGCCAGAATCCTCCACCCACTCCTGCGTATCAGGCACCATGACACAGACTCCGCCCGGCAACGCCCCAGCACCCGCAGCCTCGGTCGCCGAGCCGCAAGCGCCAGAGAGCGTCATCATTCGCCCCTGGCCCAAGGTCGTGTTCCTCTATCCGACCTTCATCGCAGCCTGCTTGTGCTTCTTGCTGTCGATGTTCGGAGCCGAATCACGGGCCGTCGGCAACTGGTTCATGCTGCTGTTCTGCCTGAACTTGCTGGTGTTCAGCTTCGACTTCTCGCGCATCAAGTCGATCACGATCGTCGTCGGCCTGATCGCAATCGTGCTCGGCTTGTTGCTCGCCGACACCAAGTGGGACGTCGGCGGCTTTCTGTCGCGCCTGTTCGGGGGCATCGATATCGAGATGAACACCGCATTCTACGGGTTCCTCGCCGGATTCCTTGGCTTCCTGTTCCTGCTCGTCTTCATCAACGCCCGCTTCCACTACTACGAAGTGAACGCGCGCGAGATCCTGCACCACCACGGTTACCTCGGCGACATCACGCGCTGGTCAACCGACGGGCTCGAGATGAACAAGGAGATCTACGACATGGTCGAGTACCTGCTGTTGCGCAGCGGCCGACTGATCTTCTTGCCGTCCAATGCCAAGAAAGCAATCGTGCTGGACAACGTCGCCAAGGTGAACCGCATCGAGGCGCGCGTGAACGACCTCCTCTCGCACGTCGCGGTTCGCCTCGACCAGCGACCTGGCCCAGGCTGAAAGCCGCTGCGCACGAAGTGGATCTCGCGCTCTGTATCTCTGCGACGCCAGCGTGCGCTGCGCGCATGGCTCCCGTCGCGGCGGCTCTGGCTGCAATCGGACGCCGCGTGGCCTGGGTCTTTGTCGGATCGGCGGCGCAGCGCGCGGCCGCGATCTTGTTGGGCATGCCGCCCGATGCTGCTCCGGCGCCGCCGAAGGAGAGCTTTGCTGGAGCGTTGATCGCCATTGCGCACGCAGACGAAGGCACGCTCGCGCTGGCTGCAGCGATGGCCACCAGCGGCGCGCGCATCCTTCGCGTCGACGCCGGCGCGCGCGCATTCGTCGATGACCGCGCATCCCGCGAGCTCGATCGCCGCGCGGATTTCCTTTTGTGCGCAACCTCGCTCCAACGCGACAACCTTCGCCGCGATGGCATCGATGTCCGCCGCACGCTGCTCGCAGGCTGCGGCCTCGCAGCGGCGGCGCAGCGCCTCATAAGCAAGCGAGAGAGCCGAGTCGTTGCCTTGCTGCTGCACGGCAAGCAAGACCGCGATGCGCTGCGGCAAGCAATCAGTCTGGTCGCAGCAGCACGCGGACTCCGCGTCTTTGACTGCGGCGACCTCGCAGACCTCGTCGGCGCCACTGCGGTCGTCACCGACTGCGACGACGCAGCGACCTTCGCCTGCGCGCTCGGAGCCCCGTGCACGACCGTCGCTTGGCAGACCGCGCGGCCGGAGACAGTCGCCTGCGGCGCAAACCGCATCGCCGGCGACGAGCCGCGGGCCGTGGCGCGCGCGCTCGAGATCGCGCTCGATGCCAGAGGCCCCTTTGCGTCGCCCTATGTGGGCGGCCTGACTGCAGAGTCGTTGCGCACGCTGCTCGCGATGCCGAGCGTCGGAACCGCTGCACCCGAACTGCCGAGCGACGGCGATTTCACCGGCCGCACGCTCGGCGCCGAGGAGTGCGAGTCGACCGCGCGAGCAATCCGTAGTGGCACGCTCAATTCGACGAAGGGCACGTTCGTGGCGACATTCGAGCGCGAGTTCGCCGCGCACATCGGCAGTCGGCACGCGATCGCCTGCTCGTCGGGCAGCGCAGCGGTGCACGCCGCGATCGCGTCCCTGCGCCTGTCGGCCGGTGACGAGGTCGTCACGACGCCGATCACCGACATGGGCGCGCTCGCGTGCATCTGCTACGAGGGCGGAGTGCCGGTCTTTGCCGACGTCGACCCGCGCACGATGAACGTGCATGCAGACACGATCGCGGCCCAGCTCACCGACCGCACCCGCGCCATCATCGTCACGCACCTCTTCGGCTTGGTCTGCGAGATGGAGCCGATCCTCACGCTCGCAAGCGCGCGCGGCATCCCGGTGATCGAAGACTGTGCGCAGGCCTTTGGTGCAACATCGAGCGCGGGCCGCGCCGGATCCTTCGGCAGCATCGCGTGCTTCAGCCTGCAGCAGGGCAAGCACATGACCACTGGCGAAGGCGGCGTCGTCGCGACCGACGACGCGGACCTCGCGCGCCGCATGTTCTTGTTCGTCAACAAGGCTTGGGGCTATGGCGACCCGGCGCCAGACCACTACTTCCCCGCGCCCAACGCGCGCATGACCGAACTGCAGGGCGCAGTCGCGCTGCCGCAACTGCGAAAGCTCGACTGGGTGATCCAGAATCGTCGTCGCGTGGCCGCGGCGATCACGCGCCTTCTGTTGGACGTCCCTGGCCTGCGTCTGCCGCAGGACCCCGACGGCGGGATGCACTCCTGGTGGAAGTATGCGTTCTTCGTCGACCCGAGGCAGATCGCAGGCGGCGCCGTCGCGCTCGGCGCGCGCATGAAGGCGCGGGGCGTGTTCTGCGCGCCGCGCTACGTGCAGAAGCCCGCCTTCGAGTGCGAGCTGTTCCGCGACTTCGATGCCCACCCGGTCACGCGACTGCCACTCGAACACAATCCTCGTCGATCGCAGGCGCAGCCCTTGTTCCGCCGCGCGGACTACGGAGGCGCAGTGGCGGCGCTGGACAGCGTCATCGTGCTGCCGATCGACGAGCTATATGAGGACCGCCATGTCGCGATCGTCTGCGACGTGATCCGAGACGAGGCCAAGGCGCTCAGCCATGGTTGACTCCCTGCGCCTGTTCGTCATCGGCTGCGGCGGCATCGCGAATGCCTATCTCGATGCGTTGGTAAGCGTGCCGGGATTCCGCGTCGTCGCCTGCGCCGACCTCGACGAATCGCGCGCGCGCGCGGCAGCCGAACGCTGCGGCGCAGAAGCAACCACGGACGCGCTCACGTGGATCCTTCGCGGCGGGCGCGCGGACGCGGCACTGTTGCTCACGCCACCGAACTCGCACGCGTCGTTGTCGGTGGCGCTGCTGGAAGCCGGCCTCCATGTGCTCTGCGAGAAGCCGCTCGCGCCTTCGGTCGCAGAAGCCGAGAGCATGCTCGGCGCTGCTTCGCGCAGCGGGCGCCTGCTGACGATGGGATCCAAGTTTCGCTACACGACCGACATCGCGCGCTGCAAGCAACTGCTCGAGCAAGGCCTGATCGGATCCGTCGCGATGTTCGAGAATGTGTTCTGCTCCCGCGTCGACATGACGAAGCGATGGAACTCGGACCCGCGCGTCTCGGGCGGCGGCGTGCTGATCGACAACGGCTGCCACTCCGTCGACATCGCGCGCTTCTTGCTCGGCCCGCTCGCGCGGGTGCAGGCGATGTTCGGCAAGCCCTTGCAGCCGATCGCCGTCGAAGACACGGCCCGCTTGCTGTTCGAGTCAGAATCCGGCGCGATGGGATCGATCGACCTGTCGTGGAGCCTGCACAAGGAAGCGCCGGCCTACGTTCGTCTCTACGGCGAGCACGGCACGATCGAAGTCGGGTGGACCGAGTCGCGCTACAAGCTCAAAGGGGCCGACGGCTGGACACGTTTTGGCGACGGCTACGACAAGGTGGGCGCCTTCGCTCGACAATTGGAGAACTTCGCGGCCGCGATCTTGGGCAACGCCTCGCTCGTGGTGACCGACGCCGATGCCATGGCTTCGGTGCGGGCGCTCGAAGCGGCCTATCGCTCTGCGCGCGAGCAGAGGTGGCACGAACTGCCGCGGACGGCACACTGCGCAACATGAGCCCCAAGGACCACAAGCAGGCGCCTCGCATCCACGCGACGGCAATCGTGGAACCGGGCGCGCTCGTCGGCGACGGCACCTCGGTCTGGGACTCCGCGCACCTGCGCAGCGGCGCGCGCATCGGTTGCGACTGCATCATCGGCGAAAAAACCTACGTCGCCGGCGGCGCGACCGTCGGCGACCTGTGCAAACTCAACGCCAACGTCTACGTGTGCGCCGGCGTGACGATCGAAGACGGCGCGCTCATCGCGGCGCACACGGTGTTCACGAACGATCGAACGCCGCGGGCCTGCGATCCGGACCTGCGCGGGCTCTTGCCCAGCGAGCCAGGCGAACAAACACAAGCGACCACGGTCCGCCGCGGCGCTTCGATCGGGGCGAATTGCACCATCGGTCCTGGCATCGAGCTCGGCGCCTACTGCATGGTCGGGATGGGCAGCGTCGTCACCCGCAACATCGAGGCGCATGGACTCGTCGTCGGCACTCCAGCGCGGCTCGTCGGTGCGGTTTGCCGATGCGGCGCGCGCGTGGCGACCTTCGAGAATGGCGCACCACAGACTGCCCGCTTCGCCTGCGCCGCGTGCGGTCGCGACACCGATTGGCGCCGCTGATCCACGCGCCGGGAACGGCGATCATCCGCGAGAAGCTCGCTCGATCGCTTGCGTCATCGCGCGACCGAACATCGCCTCGGCATGCCGATCCGCAGCGCCAAGGTCACCAAGCCGCGCCAACTCCGCGCGCAAGCAAGCGGCAGCATCGCGGACCTCGGCTCCGACCAAGGCTTGGTGCGCCGCGGCGGCCACGGCATAGGTCGCCGGGCATCCTTTCGCTCGCCATCGCAAGTCCGTGATGCGACCAGCCTCGGTCACCAGGTCGACTTCGACTTCGTCGCCGCAGATCGGATGCTCACCGCGGCCATACGACAACAAGGCAGTCGCCGTCGGTGCCACGTCGATGCGACCCGCGCCTAGCGCAGCCGCAGCGAGAAGGCGCAATCGCGGCGACACCATCGTGGCGCTATGGGCGCGAGAGCGCGCCGGCAGCAATCTGCGCGCCTTCCGGGTTCTTGCAGCTCGCGGGCAGACGGTTTGCGGCCGCGAACTCGCCGCGCAACCAACTGCACGACGACAGCAATGCGCAAAGGACGAACAGCAGTGCAGTCTGCGCAACGACGCGCGAACGAAGAATGGCTGCGATCTTGGTCATGCGGTGTCCTCGGTTGGCTCTTCGCCGGCCCACAGTTCTTCAAAGGTCTCGCGCCGTCGGATCCGTCGATGGCCCGCGCCATCGACGAGAACCTCGGCTGGACGGCGACGCGAGTTGTAGCACGACGCCATGCTGGCGCCGTAGGCGCCCGTTGCGAGCACGGCGATCCGTTCGCCGATTTCGAGCCGCGGCAGCGCGCGCCCGCGAGCCAAGAAATCGCCGCTCTCGCAAACCGGTCCGACGACATCGACCTTGGCTTCCGCCCGCCCCTCGTCGCGGCACGGCACCACCGGGTGCTCCGCCGAGTAGAGGCTGGGCCGCATCAGGTCGTTCATCGCCGCGTCGACGAGGACAAAGTCGGTGTCGCCCGCGCGCTTGTGCCCAAGAACCTCGGCTACCAGGACGCCGGCGTCGCCGACCAGGTAGCGGCCCGGTTCGAGCATGAGTTGGAGCCCGCGCGATGCAGCAAGCGCAGTCAACGTGGAGGCGAGTTCAACCAACGGGAAGGCCGCCCCGTGTCCGTATTGGATGCCGAAGCCACCGCCGAGGTCGTAGTGGCGCACTCCCGCGCGACGCTGCTCGGCGCCGTCCATGAACTCCGCCACGCGCTCGAAGGCGCGCACGTAGGGCGCAACTTCGCGCAACTGGCTGCCGAGGTGCACGTGGTAGCCCACGAGCTGCAAGCCCGGGTCGCGGACGATGCGCGCCACGGCCTCGCCCGCGCGCTCCAGTTCGACGCCGAACTTGCTGTCGCGCTTGGCGGTCGCGATGTAGGCGTGCGTGTCCACGGCGACGCCTGGATTGACACGCAGCGCGACGGGGAGCCGCTTCGCCATGGCCTTCGCGACGGCGGACAACAACTCGATCTCGTGCGGCGACTCGACCTGGAAGGCACGCACACCGAGTTTCGCAGCCAGTTCGATCTCCCACCGCTGCTTGCCCGCACCAGCGAAGATCGCGCGCGATGCGTCGACGCCGGCCCTCTGCACTCGCAACAACTCGCCGCCGCTGACGAGATCGAAACCGGCGCCGAGCGACGCCAGCAACTGCAGGATCGCAAGGTTTGAGTTCGCCTTGACCGCGTAGCAAATCTGCGCGTCAGGGCCGAATGCGAGCCGCACTTCGCGCCAGCGGTCACGAATGCACGCTGCGCTGTAGACGTAGAGCGGAGTGCCATGCTCCTCCGCCAGATCCTCGATGCGCGAGTCCTCGCACCACAGGTCGCGACCGCGATAGGAAAATCGGTCCGTGCCCGACATCGGGCAAGGCCGGCGCTCAACGGAATGGGACATCGCGGCGAAAGAGGCTAAGAGGACAGGCAATGACGCGCCACCTGCGGCGCGAACCTGTCGTCGTCAGTGCGACAAGTCACCGGAGCCGGCGTCGGGCCGTTCTTCGCGCTCGACCATCTGCTGCTTGAGCCGGTCGAGCACCCTGCCGTGGATCTGGCAGATGCGCGACGCCGACAGCCGCAATCGGCGCGCGATGTCGCGGCCCGTCATCCCTTCCAGGTAGTGCAATTGCAGGACCCGCCATTCGATCGGGTCGAGGCTCTCCTGGATCTTCGCGACGAGTTCTTGCCGCGACGCGGATTCGATCGGCGGCTCGACGCCCTGGTCGGCCAGCGAATCCATGATGTCAAAGGTGTCTGACTCCCCGTCGCCGGTCCCGCCAAGAGCATGCTGCTCGCCCTTCCGCGAATAGCGCGTCTGCAGATCCGCCAAGGACACGCCGAGCGCTTGCGCCAACTCAGCCTCGGTCGGCTCGCGCTGCAAATCGGCACGAAGCCGCTGCGCGGCGGACTCGCGCTCGCGCAAGCGGCGGCGCAGCGGCCGCGGCACCGAGTCCATCTGGCGGAGTTCGTCGAGCATCGCACCGCGGATCCGGATCTTGGCGAACGCAGCGAACTGGTCGCAGAGCACCGGGTCGTAGTTCTCGATCGCCTGGATCAGGCCTGAGACCCCGGCGTGCACGAGGTCGTGCAGGTCGACGCTCGGCGGCAGGCGGGAGGACAGCCGGCGCGCCATCGAGTCGACCGTCGCGTGCAACTCCGCAACGACCTGATCGCGCAACCGCGAACTCTTGCGCCGACGGTAACGACGCAGCGTGTCCTCGACGTCCATCGACTTCGCGGCCAGACCTTCGCGCGGGCCGACGCTTGCACCACGAGCGGGCACGCTCGGTTCACTCGACGCGTTCGCTGCCGCTCCGGCTTCGATGCCTTGGGGCTGCTCACCGTCGCGACGAAATGCAGGATCGACGCGGATCATCGGACGGCGGCGCACCATAACGCACCTGCAACGCGACGCGCAACGACTAGTCGAAGGCGATCTCTACGCAACAAGCACCATGCGACGCATCAGCACCCGCGATCACGCGTCGACGTCGTCGATCTCGATGCCGAGCATCGCCATCACGCGACGCTCTGCCTTGCGCATCTGCACGCGGTCCTTCTTGGCGATGTCGTCGAAACCGCAGGCATGCAGGATTCCGTGCGCAACGTAGAGCGCGACTTCGTCCGCCCACGCATGGCCGCGCTCCTTGGCGCAGCGCTTCGCAGTGTCCACGCTCACGACGACTTCTGCCGAGCCATCGATCTCGAAGGAAATCACGTCGGTCGGCGTCGCATCACCGAGGAACTGCGCGTGCAAGGCGGCGATCTCCCGGTCGCCGGTCAGCAGCAGCGACACCGCCATCTCCTCACGCCCTCCCACCAAGAGCGCTGCGGCGGCAACCCGGCGCAACCGCGCAAGATCCGAGCGCGGACGGGCGCGATCGACGACTGAGAGTTGCGGCTGGCCCAGAGCCGCAGGCTGCTTCTGCCGCGAGGGCTTCTTCGCCGCGGCCACTCGCCGGGCCTTCACGTCGGCGGACCCTGTCGACGCGGACGCTCGGTGCCGGGGTTCTGGTCGTAGGCGTTGACGATGCGACTCACCACCGCGTGGCGCACGACGTCGCCAGAGCCGAGTTGCACGAACCCGATGCCGTCCACGCCCTGAAGCCTGCGCACTGCGTCACCCAGTCCCGATGTCACGTTGCCGGGCAGGTCGACTTGCGACGGGTCGCCGGT
>SXPK01000084.1 GCA_005776365.1 Planctomycetia bacterium | reverse complement strand
GCGTGCCGGTGGAAGGGCCGTTCAAGCCGGGCCACTACCGCTACTGAGGAAGCCGGTTGCGCACGTCGGCGGATGCCGCCGACGTGCGTGGCCTTGCCTTGGTGGCAGTCGCCGCTGCAGCGGGCTCCCAAGGAGACATGGCGGCGCGACCCGCAGCCGCGTAGCGTCCGCGCGATGCCTCGGCCTTTTGATCTGCAAAAGGAGACCGCGCGGGACCTGTCGCGCGTCGCCGATGCCTTCGTCGACGCAGATGCTGACCTAGCGACGAAGCGCGGCTACCTCGCGCGCTTGGGTGCTCCCGCGACGGTGCTCGACGTCGGTTGCGGTCAGGGGCGCTTCCTTGACGTCCTTGCCGAGCGCGGCATCGAAGGGCTTGGCCTCGATGCGAGTTCCGATGCGGTCGCTGCGTGCGTGGCGCGCGGCCTGACCGTGTTGCAAGGCGATGGGCTCGTGCTCCTGCGGCGACTGCATGAGGACCGTCGCAAGTTTGCTGGCGTCGTGCTGGCGCATGTTGTCGAGCACTTTGATGGGGCAACAGTCGCGGAGTGGATTGCAGCGTGTGCTCGGGTGGTGATGCCCGGCGGACGCTTGCTCGTCGCCACGCCGAATTCGCGCAGTCTCATCGTGCTCGAAGAGGTGTTCTGGCTCGATCCGACCCACGTGCGTCCTTATCCGCGGGCGCTGTTGGAGAAGCTGGGGCGTGACGCAGGCCTGCAGGTCGTTGCCAGTTACGACGATTCGACGACGGTGCCGCGTCGATCGCTGTTGCGTCGCGTCCTCGCGCGCCTGCGCTCGCTCCTCTCGGGCGCGGACCGCAGCGCGCCGCTGGATTCGGTCGTCGTGTTCGAGAAGCCGAAGGCCTGAAAGCGCCCCATGCCGCTGGCTCGCATCGCGGTTCACGCGGCCAAAAGCCTCCGCATTGTCGCGCCGTTCGCTACCATCCCCTTCCTTCGTCGGGCATCCGACTCGGCACCTGGAGCACTCCTCATGTTGATGACCTCTACTTTCCTGCTGGCGGCGATTGCCGCGTTCCCGCAAGAGCCTCGCTTCCACGCGCCCGAGCGCATGGTCAGCGACGGCGAGCCGATCTCGGTCGAATCCCCCGGCTACGCGTCGCCATGCTGGGCGGATGTCGACGGGGATGGCAAGAAGGACCTGCTGGTCGGGCAGTTCAACAAGGGCAAGGTCGCGGTCTATCGCGGCCTGAGCGACGGCAAGCTCGCTGCCCGTGCCTGGCTCAAGGCCGGCGGCAAGGTCGCCGAGTTTCCCGACGTCTGGTGATGCACCTCCTCGACGCCACAGTTGGTGGATGTCAACCAGGATGGTCGCCTCGATGTGCTCTCAGGCAGCTACTCGCGCCAGCAGAAGACGATGGCGGGATTGTTCCATGTTGCGCCCGGACTCGGTGAGGGCCGCTTTGGGCCGATCGAGATCTTGCGTGGCGTGGACGGCAATCCGCTGATCCTCGCTTTCCAAAAGGGCGATGCGGTTCGCCAAACGGTGCGGATCTGCACGAGACAATCGGTGGTGGACCTCGACGGCGACGGCAAGCTCGATCTCGTGACGGGCAACTTCGCCGGGGCCTTCTCGTGGTTCCGCGGCGTCGACAAAGGCTCGTTTGCGGCGGAGTCGGAGCCGTTGCCAAGCGAGGGCGAACTTGCGGTGCCCGCGCACAGTGATCCGTTCCTCGTCGACTGGGACGCGGACGGCGATCTCGACCTCGTCTCCGGCTCGGCTCAAGGCGGCGTGTATTGCATGCGCAACGTCGGCAGCAAGACCTCGCCGAAGTTCGCCGAGCGCGTGGTGCTCGTGCCACCGGTCGTCGATCCGCACGCAGAATCGTCGGTGTTTGGCGATGGGCACCTGCGCGGGCCGCAAGGCGACACCCGGGTCTACGTCGATGATGTGGACGGCGACGGCAAACTCGACTTGCTGGTCGGCGACTGCGTCGCTGTCAACGAACTGCCGAAGGGCGTCGACGAAGCGGATGCGATGGCCAAGCTCGCAGCGTGGACGACGAAGTACCAGGCTCACATCAGCACGGCGCCGAGGTCCAACGACGAAGGCGCGATGGATGCTTGGCAGAAGGGCTACGAGGCCCTCGAGGCGGAGCGCAAGTTGTTCTGCACGCAGGTCCGGACGGGCTTCGTCTGGTTGTTCCGCCAGCAGTGACGCGCAAGCTCCTGCGCAACGCGCAGGCGCGCGCGAAGTGGCGCCGAGCCTGCCGCGCGCGCTCACATGCGACGCATCAAGTAGCGATCCGTCATGCCGGCGATGTAGTCGCAGACGACGCGGCGCAGACCGTCTTGTCCGATGCGCTGCTTGTGCGCGTCGGGCAGTGGTGACGGATCCTGCATCAAGTCGGAAAAGCGCGTGCGGATTTGCGCCGCGCCCTTGTTCATCACCGTGAGCACTCGTTCGTGGCGGTAGAAGCGCTCGCGCAGGAACTCCAGCAGTTCGTTGGCGGAGACCGTGCGGGCATCGGAGTGCTTGATCCTCGGTGGCTCGCCGCTCGGGTGCCGATGGCGCAGCGCTGCCTCGGTGGTCTCGACCAAGTCGGTGGTCAAGAACCCCGTGATGCGGCTCACGACGCGATGGCGCAGTTGCGTTCCGACTTGCTGCTCGGCTTCCTGCCACAGGCGCAGTTCACGCGCGGCGTCGACGGCAAACAAACCTGCCCGCAACCCGTCGTCGAGGTCGTGCGCGAGGTAGGCGATCTTGTCGCAGAGGTCCACGACGTGAGCCTCGAGCGGCGGCGCTTGTTTTGGCAGCAGGTCCTGCGCAAGGGGGAAACCATCGGGCACCGAGCCCTTCAACAAGCTGCGGCGCAACGCGAGCGTCAGGTTGAGACCATGGCCGGAGCCGTAGCGATCCTCGAGTCGGTCGACGACCCGCGAACCCTGTGCGTTGTGACGAAAGCCACCATGCCCTTGCATCAGCTCGTCGAGAGCGTGCTCGCCGACGTGGCCGAAGGGCGGGTGGCCGACGTCGTGTGCCAGCGCGATTGCCTCGCACAAGTCGCTGTTCAGGCGCAGGGCATTGCTGACGCTGCGCGCGATCTGAGAAACCTCGAGCGAATGGGTGAGACGCGAACGGTAGTGGTCCCCTTCGAAGGCGGCGACGACTTGGGTCTTGCCTTGGAGTCGACGGAACGCCGTGCTGTGGATGATCCGGTCGCGATCGCGCTGGAAGGCGGTCCGCAGCGGGTCCTCTTCTTCAGGCATCCGTCGCCCGCCGGCCGCACGGCTGTGCGCGGCCCACGGCGACATGCCATGCAGTTCGCGGTCTTCCTGGTCTTCGCGCCGGAGCCATGCCATCGGAACCGACCTCCACAGAAGGCAAACGCCCGGCAGGCTTCCCTGCCGGGCGATTGGTACCCCCTAGGGGATTTGAACCCCTGTCACATGGCTGAGAACCACGGATCCTAGGCCGCTAGACGAAGGGGGCTTGGGGGCGAACTTTCTAGGGACCGAGCCAGAGTCGGTCAAGCGTCTTGTTCGCCGCGGCCGCACGCCCCTCGGCATGGGCTGTTGTGCGCCGTTCTGCGTCAACCCCAATGGCTTACATTGCCGATCACCAACTGCGCGTCCGTGACGCGCGACCAAAGGCCATGCACCTGCTCGCGTCATCCTTGCTCCTCTCGATCGTGGCGATGTGTGTCGCGGCCGATGGTTGGCTGGGCATCTACCTGGAACCGGAGCACGACGCGCCACGCGTGCGCGAGTTCGTCCCGGGTTCGCCGGCTGAGGCCGCGGGCATGAAGGCAGGCGACGTGATCCTCGCGATCGACGTGACCTTGACCCCGGATGTCCGGGCGCTGCTTGTGGCGTTGGTCGCGACCAAGCCCGGCCAGAAAGTCGCAGTGCGTGTCGCACGCGATGACAAGGAACTGACGCTGCAAGTGACGCTGGGCGAGCGGCCTGCTGGCGGCGGCGTGCCACCAGAGCCGGCGCCGCCGGACCCGACGCCGCAGAAGGGCCAACCGCCTTCGCCCTCGGGCGAGCAGCGTGCGTCGCTGCCGATACTGCGCGACCTCGCAGCCGCGAAAGTCGCAGCCGCCACGAGTGGGCTGTCGTTGCTGGTCATCTACGCCGCCAAGGACACCGCGGTTGCCGCGGCGCAGCGCCAGGCGTTGCAGGCCGATCTGGTGCTGGATGCACTGATGGGCTTTGTCGTGGTGTGGGTCGATGCCGAGGACGGCAAGGTCGCCGCGCCGGTGGTGGAGAGTCATGTTGCGGGCGTCTTGCTGTGGCAGCGCGCGTATCCACTGACTGCCGCGCAACTGCATGAAGCGCTGACGGCGGACATCGGCCAAGAGGCCGCGCAGCGGCTTGCCAATGAAGCGCGACGCCTTGCTGCCGTGGTCGCAGAACTGCGCGCCGAGATCGAGCGGCTCCGCGCCGAGCGCAACGGAAGTAGCTCCCCCGGTCCTTCGAACCGCCCGAGCAAGTAGAGACAGCGAGGCGGAATAGTCCGCCACCTTGCGGAGTCTGAGGGTGCTGCCCGTCGCGTTGCGGCAGGTGGAACGTTCTAATCCCGCACCGATGACTGGCAGCACGCAACGCGCATCGCGCGAACCAAACCGCGGGAGCACCGAGCAAGAGCCACGGTTGCCCGATGGCTTGGTGACGGTGACCGGCGCCGCCGGCTTCCTCGGCTCGCACGTCGTCGAAGAACTGCTGGCGCGCCGCCATCGAGTGCTCGCGGTGGACGACCTGTCGTCCGGTTCGCTCGACAATCTCGCTGCGGCGCGCACCAACCCTTTGCTGTCCGTCCTCATTGGTTCCGTGGCCGAGAAAGCGATCGCAGCGCGCGCCGCCGCTGCCACGTCGGTGTTCCACCTCGCCGGCGTCGTCGGCGTGCAGCGCCTTGCCCAGCGGCCCGTCGACGTGATGCACGGCAACCTGCGTTGCACCGAAGTCATGCTCGAAGCGTCGGCGCAGACTGGCGCTCGCATCCTTATCGCGTCGTCGAGCGAGGTCTACGGTGACGGTCCATCGCCCTTCGACGAGTCGGCTGCGGTCAACCCTGGCTCGGCCGACAACCTGCGCGGCGGCTACGCCTGCGCGAAGGCGATGGGCGAGTGGCTGGCGCATGCGCACGCGCGGCAGCATGGCCTCCACGCCGTGGTCGCGCGGTTGTTCAACGTCGTCGGGCCACGGCAATCAGGCGCCTACGGCATGGTGCTGCCGCGGTTCGTGCAGCAAGCACTGGCTGGTGATCCGATCACGGTGTTCGGCGACGGCAGCCAGACGAGGTGCTTTGCGGCCGTGCGCGAAGTCGCCGCCGCGCTTTGCGATCTGCTGGCGGCGCCTCTTGCCATTGGCGCAACGTGCAACGTCGGCAGCGATCGTGAAGTGAGCGTGCTCCAGCTTGCGCACCTGGTGAAGGGCGCGACGCGCAGCGCGTCACCGGTCGTGCTGGTGCCGCATGACCGCGTGTTCCCTCCTGGCTTCACTGATCCGCAACGTCGTGTGCCTTCGCTGGACCGCTTGCGATCGATCGTCGGATGGACGCCGTCGAAGTCGATCGAGGCGATCGTAGAAGACCTCTGCGGCGAGCCGGCGAGCGAGCCGGTTCAGCGCGCGCTCGCGGCGCGGGCGGTTTGATAGTTGGACTGCGCGGTCGGGTCGTTCGGCAGTTGCTGCGCGGCGCGCGCGAAGTGATCGAGTGCTCGCTGGCTGTCGCCGCGCTGGAAGTGGCAGATGCCCAGGTTCGTGTGCGCTAGCGCGGCGCCCTGCTCCGCCGCCGCCTCGAGAATCGGCAATGCTTCGTCAAATCGCCGTTGCTCGACGAACACGGCGCCAAGTCGGTTTTGCACGCTGGCGTCGCCAGGGAGTAGGAGCAGCGCCGTCTCAAAGTCCGCGGCAGCGGTATCGAAGTCGCGCGCCTTCATGGCGCAGTCGCCAAGGCGCACCAGCAACTCGCCGCCTTGCTCGCGCGGGAACCAACAGTTCGTCAGCGCGTGACGCCAGAGCGAGCGCGCAAGGTCGGGCCGTGCGAGCGCGATGTGGCAGACTCCAAGCTGCACGATGACGTCTGTCCAGGCGGGGCAGCGCTGCAGGACGGACTGGAAGAGGGGCGCCGCGAGGTCGTGGCGGCCATTCTGCGCGTGCCAGCGACCGAGAATCATGTCCGCGTCAGGCCACTCCGGATGCATGCGTTGCGCCGCCATCGCCGCGAGCGCTGCCTGCCCCCATTCGTTCTGCATCGCCGACAGAACGGCGCGGCCCGCAGGATCGTCGCGCCACTTGTCGGTGAACACTGCGTGCTGGCGGCGCACTTCGTCGGCAATCACAATGCCGAGCGCTGCGAAGGTCTGGTGCGCTTCGTGGTGCAGGAATGCATCGCGAGCGACAACGAGTCGCATGCCCGCGATCCTTGCGCGCAGGCAGAGATCATCGTCCTCGTAGTTGCCCGGGAAGAACCGCTCGTCGAAGCCCGAAAGCAGACGCCACGTGGTGGCGGCCCCGAGCAGGCAGAGTCCGGAAAGAGTGTCGAGGTCCTGCGCGATGCCACGGCAGTCGCCGCCAAGCTCTGCTTCGATGGCTGCGCGTCCTTCGCGGGTCCGTCCAAGGTCGCCGACTGCGACGCGCGCCTGCCCTTTCACTCGGTTGCTGATCGGTGCGGCGAACGCGATGCGCGAGTCGCGCTGCAGAGCGTCGTGCAACCGCGTGAGCATCGATGGCGCGGCCTGAGTGTCGTTGTTGAGCACGAGCACGAAGGGCATCGTCGCTCGCGCGATGCCGCGGTTGCACGCGCCGGCAAAGCCGCGGTTCTGTGGCTCGACCAAGACCGTGATGCATGGCGCCAGTGCCGACAGTTTCTGGGTCTCGACGTCGTTGGCATTGTCGACGAGCAGGATCTCCAACTCGTGTTCGCCCGCTTGCTCGAGCAGCGACTCGAGGCACGCGCGCGTAAGGTCGGCGCGACGCAGACAGGGGATGACGACCGAGCAACGCATTGCACCGTCTTTTCGGCACGACGGGCCCGGCGACCGAACTGCCGTTGGCTACGGTTCGTCCGGCATTTCGTTCGAGCGGGGGGAACTATCCACAGGCTGGCCGTTGTCCGTTCGCAGAAAAGGGTTACGCTCTCCGCCCTTTGAACACCGTGGAGCGCCAAGCCCTAACCGTCGCCGAGTCCATGGCGGGAGTCCTGCTGCAGGACTTCCTCGCCGTGAGCTACCCGACCGTCGATCGGGCAGCGTTGCGCGGTCTGCAGGCCGAGGGTCGGGTCTACGTCAACGGCATGTTGGCGGCGGCGCAGAGGCGCTTGTCGCCATTCGACTACGTCGAAGTGCGAGCCGCCGAGTCGGAGTTGGCGCTGCACCGCCGCCGCGGCGAGGCTGTGGAGCCGGGTCTGCGCGTGCTGGTCGAGACTGCGCATGCGCTCGTGATCGACAAGCCTGCAGGCGAGACCGTGGTGCCGGATCGGTCCGGCCAGGAAGGCGGCATTCACGCGAAGCTCCCGGACCTGCGTCCTGGCGAGGACCTGCGAGTGGTGCACCGGCTCGATCGCGACACCTCGGGCTGCCTCGTGCTGGCCAAGGGGCTCGTGGCAGCTCGGCATTTCGATCTGCTGTTTCGCGAGCGCAGGGTCAACAAGACCTACATCGCCCTCGTTCACGGCGCGCTCGCTCGCGACGAGATCGTGATCGACGCGTATCTGGGCCCAGACCCTCGGCGGCCCGGCAAGGTGCTGTCGTCGCCGCGCGCACGCGAAGGCTTCCGCGAGGCGCGGACGAATGCCATCGTCGAGCAAGCCTTTGCGAGGCACACGTTGGTGCGGCTATTGCCCGAGACCGGGCGCAGCCATCAGCTGCGAGTGCATCTGCAGACCATCGGCCACCCGATCGTCGGCGATGCGGACTACGGCGGCGAGCCACTGCTGCTGTCGCAATTGAAGCGTGGCTACAAGCTGCGACCAGGATTGCAGGAACGGCCACTGTTCGAACGGATGTGTTTGCACGCTCGCTCGGTCGTCTTCGATGACGTCGACGGCACGCGTGTGGAAGCCAATGCGCCCCTGCCCGACGGAATGCAGCAAGCGATCGACAAGGTGGCAACCTTTGGCGCAGCACGGATGCGGAGGCAATGAAATGCGGATCAAGGTGACGCCGGAAGACTTCCGCGTGTGCGAGTTGCTCGAGTTCACCCCAGATCCGGGTGGCGAGCATTACGTGCACTTGCTGCAAAAAGAGAAGCTCTCGACGCAGGAGGCGATTTCGCGCCTGTGCGTGGTCGGCGAGATCGACCGCTCGAAGATCGCCTACGCCGGCCTGAAGGATCGCCAAGGGATCACCGAGCAGCACATCAGCATCGAAGGCCGCGCCTTCGAATGGCGCGAGCAGGGCTTTCGACTCACGCCGCTCGGTCGCACTGCGACGCCGGTCAACAGCAAGATGAGCCGAGGCAACGCGTTTACGATCGTCGTGCGCGACCTCGAACCCTTCGAAGCGGCACAAGTGCGGCGCAGCCTGCCCTCGCTGCAGAAGACTGGTTTCCCGAACTACTTCGACGACCAGCGATTTGGCTGCCTGCGTCATGGCCAGGGCTTCGCGATGCTGCAGGTGCTGCGCGGCGACTACGAGTCGGCTCTGCATCAGCTGATTGCCTCGCCGTCGCCGCGTGCGATCACCGGCGATGTGAAGCTGAAGGCCGCATTGCAGAAGCTGTGGGGCGATTGGGAGGCCTGCCTGCGCACCGCGCGCGGACCGGTCTACCAGCCGATGTTCGAGCACCTTTGCCAGCATCCGCAGGACTTCCGCGGTGGCCTCGAGTTCCTGCCGCTGCGGCTTCGCGTCATCCATGCGTTCGCCTATCAGTCGTTCTTGTGGAACCGCGCGGTGAGCCTCTTGCTGCGCGGCGGCGTCAACTCTGCACAGCGCCTGCGCATCACGACGCTCGCAGGGGACCTGATGGCGTGGAAGTACCTCGAACCCGAGCGCGAACAGAAGCTCGTTGCGATGGAGACACCGCTCTTTGGTCCTGACGGCCAGGGCGGCAGCGAACCCTTCCGTAATGCGATGCTGCAGGAGCTTGAGAACGCCGGCCTGTTCCCGACGAACTTCGCTGAGAACCAGGTGCCAGGCATGATCTGGCGCGAGGAACCTCGCGCCGTCTTGATCAAGCCTCGTGACCTCAGCGACGCGAAGATCGAGCCCGACGATCTGCACGAGGGTCGCGTCAAGGCGACGGTGTCGTTCTCCCTGCCGCGTGGGGCCTACGCGACCATGTTGTTGAAGCGCTTGTTTGCGCCGCCCTTCTACGCCGAGGATGCGGATCGCCGCGCTCGCGGCGGTGGCAGGTCGGAAGGTGAGCGGAGCTATGGCGGCGCGCGCTACCGCGGGCGTGCCGAGGACCGCATCGACGGCGGCGGATCGCGGCCCCGTCCCAACACTCGCGGCCCGGCTCGCGCGCGCGACGGAGCTTCGGCGCCGTGGGAGTCGACGATGGACGAGGACTTGGACGGATGAGCGGCCGCACGCTGGGGATCATTGGCGGGTCCGGCATCTATGACCTGCCAGAACTGCAAGAGCGCCAGGAAGTCGTCATCGAGACGCCGTTCGGCATGCCGTCGGATGCGTTGATCACCGGGACGCTGCACGGCGTGCGCATGGCCTTCCTCCCGAGGCACGGTCGCGGCCATCGCATCGCGCCCCATGAGTTGCCCTTCCGCGCCAACATGCATGCGATGAAGCAACTCGGCATGGAATGCGTGCTCGGCATCTCGGCCGTCGGCTCGCTCAAGGCCGAATTGGTGCCCGGGCACTTCGTTTTGGTCGACCAGTTCTTGGATCGAACGCGCGGCCGTACGGAGGAGTCCACCTTCTTCGGCGATGGCTGTGTGGCGCACGCGCACTTCGCGGATCCCGTGTGGGAGCCCTTGCGTCGCCTTGCGCTGCAGGCCGCGAAAGCAGCGGGCGCTGTGGCCCATGACGGCGGCACCTACGTGTGCATGGAGGGCCCGCACTTCTCGACGCGGGCCGAATCCCGGCTCTACCGCAGCTGGGGGTGCGACGTGATCGGC
>SXPK01000083.1 GCA_005776365.1 Planctomycetia bacterium | reverse complement strand
TCCGCGGTCTCGGGATCGGTCATGATCGTCGCTGGGTTGCTGTTGATCAGGATGACCTTGTAGCCATCACTGCGCAGCGACTTGCAGGCCTGCACGCCGGAGTAGTCGAACTCACAGGCTTGCCCGATGACGATGGGTCCAGAGCCGATGATCAGGATCGATTTGAGGTCGTCGCGGCGTGGCATCGGGGGCGGGACTACACCGGAACTGCGGAGGGGGCGCGAGCAGAAAAACGGCCCGCGCTGGCGCACCGCAGGGTGGGGGTGGCCGCACCGCGGTGACGATGCGCTCAGTGCGACATAGAGCAGAACGGCATAATGACTTACAGCCCGTCCACCCGATGGGTCAGAGCCCTTCGATGAGGCCCTGAAGTCGGTGGTGAGGAAGTGCTTCAACCCGGCTTCTGCCAATGCCCGTCGGCACCACGAAGTGAAGGCTGCCTTGCTCGGATTTCTTGTCGCGCGCGATGAAGGGCCAGAGCTGCCTCAAAGCTGGCAGCGGAGTGAGGGCATGGCCGTAGCGGAGCAGCAGCGCCGCGCATCGTTCTGCGTCCGCGCGGGATATCGCGCCGATCTTCGTGGCGACATCGAGCGCAACGTGCAGGCCGCGTCCGACACAGAGGCCGTGCGGCTTTGTGTAGTTGCCATGGGCTTCCAGTGCGTGCCCAAGCGTGTGCCCGAGGTTCAGCAAGCGGCGCGGGCCGTCCTCTCGCAGGTCGGACTCGACGACGGCGCACTTCGCAGCCAAGGCGCGCTCAATCACGCGGATCACCGCAGCGCGGTTGCGCGATTGGACTGCTTGCTGATCGCGTTCGAGGATGGCGAATAGCGCCGCATCGAGCCCGATGCCGACCTTGATCGCTTCGGCGAGGCCGCTCTTGAACTCAGCTTCTGGCAAGCCGTCGAGCAAAGAAGGATCGACGTAGACGCGAGCGGGCGGATGAACGGCGCCGACGAGGTTCTTGCCCTCTGGCAGGTTGACTGCGGTCTTGCCGCCGACGGCGCTGTCGACCATCGCCATCATCGTGGTCGGCGCCTGCCAGCATTCGATGCCGCGAAGGTAGAGTGCGGCACAGAGCCCGCCGACGTCGCCAATCGTGCCGCCGCCGATCGCGACGAGCAGTCCCTTGCGGTCGATGCCGGCCGCTGCCATCGCGCGCAGCACGGTTTCGGCCTGCGTCAGCGACTTCAACGTCTCTCCTGCTCTTGCGCGGAACACGGTCCATGACGGCGGCAGGAGGTCGGCGTGGCTCAAAGCGACGCTGTCGTCGACGAGCGCAAACACCGCTCGGCCAGCCGAATCGCCCGCCAACTCTCGCGCGACGCCGTCACCGATCCGCACGTTCGTAGGCGGCTCGTGCTGCGGCCTGCACCAGAGTTCGATCACGGCTGGCCGTCAACTCCGGCCGCGGCAGCCGTGCGACGCTTACGTCGGCGTTCGATCAGCGCGTCTTCTTGAGCAGCCGATCGTTGGCGTTCGCGCCGTGCGCCCCACCAGACGCCCACGATCAAGAGGACCGTGCCGCCGAAGGCCCACACGCTGATCTCGCGCATGCCGCGCCCCGTCTCGAACACGAATGGGTCCAGTCCGTTGGCGACAAACAGCGGCGTCCAGATCTGCTTGCCGTTGCGCGTCTCGTAGCTGTAGCGGCGGAAGTAGTGCGCCTTGACCTCGAGTGAGATTCCCAAGGTCGTCTTCTGGCCCTTGGGCAGCCAGATCGGAATCGTCTTGCCGCCAACGTCTCGCACTTGGACCCAGGCTTCGGTCCACTCGCGGATGCCCGCTGGATTGGGCCTTGCAGTGATGGTGCGCGTTGCTGCCAGCGTGCCGAGGATGCGCAGCGGCGTCCCTCGCGGGACTTCGTTCCGTTTGAACGATTCCCACACTTCCTGTGCGTTGAGCGCCGGGACAGCGCGCCATTGCGCCTTCGTCATCGGCTGCACGTCGCGCACATAGGCGCCGAGGTGCCACAACGCGCCCGACTGGTCCTCGTCGATCGTGCGCCACGACGAGTCCGAAGGCTGCAGCTCACCGCCTTGCTTCGACACGTCGTCGACATCAGCCATCGCGCCAGGGTCAAGTGTCGTGACAGGCGCCCACTGCTCGTAGTCCTTCTGCAATCGTGCGCCGACGAGCAGAGGCGCCAGCTTCATGTCGACCGGGTAAGGGACGTCGCGCAACTTGAGCACGTAGCCCTCGGCGCGCGCCCATCCACCGACGTCGACGCCGCCCTCCGGCGGCTGCGAGAACGCAAAGATGGCGAAGTTGTCGTCGGCGAGCCGCAGCGTCGCTTCGTAGACGCCGTAGCCAGGGACGGGATGGCCGGGCTTGGGGCCTTCGAGTCGTTCGATCTTGCCGTGCAACCAGATCCAGCGTCCGCGCCACTGCTGCATGTTCGTCTGCAAGGCAGCGATCGGCGGCATCTCGTCGGGAATGCCAAGCGCTCGCGCAGCCTCGTCACTGACGTTGAGGCTCTGCGCGAGAAGGTGACTGAGCGGCTCGGCCTCGAGGAAGAGTCGCTCTTCCCGCGTGGCGTCCTTGGCCTTGTCGAGGATCGAGGAGTCGAGGCGCGGCACCGAAACCAGCGGCGCTTGTTCGCGCGCAAGTTCGCCATCGCGGATCTCGACCGTGGGCTCCCAGAACAGCACCAGATACATCGACAACGCGCAAAACGCGCCGACAGCCAGCATGCGCACGATCGCCCCGCGTGGCATGAACGGAATGTGCTTTGGGCTGTTGGGCGGTTGCTGCATCGGGGCGCGAGTCTAGGCGGGAAGCCACTTGGCGCGAGCGATCGCCCCGCCAGGTGGTGACGAGAAGGGGCGGCCGGCGACTGTGGGCACCATCTCGGCGAGGGTCAGGCAGTGAGCAACGGCGGTGGTCGCCCTGCGGTTCGCTTGCGACTTGGCTGCTTGCAGCAAACGCTCACTCGCCCTCGGGCTTGTCGAACAATCCACCGAGGTGGAAGTTGGCGATGTCCGAGCGGTCGACGATGGTCGCAGCGTTGACGCCAAGGACGATGGCGATGACTTCAGCGATCTCGTCGCTCGTCGCGCCTTCTTTCTTCGCCTTCTTGAGATGCCCTTCGAGGCAGCCCTTGCAGCCGCTGACGAGCGCTGCCGCGATTGCGACGAACTCCTTCGTCTTGATGTCGAGTTTCGACTTGCCGTAGGTGGCTTTGTAGAAGCCCATGTAGAGCTGCTTCAGTTCTGGCGACAGCAGCGCATAGCTGCGCATCGAAGAGCTGGGCAGACGGCCGTCACCGAGTTGCGCCTCGGTCTCCGGCTTCTTTGGTGTGTCGGTCATGAAAGAGTGCGGCCGCGACAGAATGCGCGGCGGTGCGTGCGGATCAGGGGCGAGGATTATTGCAGAGATAGCTGCAAGCGCACCAGGGCATCCCGATCGGTCTCTGTCTCGATCCGGCGATACGCCTCGTCGAAGTTCAGCCACTGCAGATCGACCACCATCGGTCCTGGCCTGATTCCCGAAAGCTGCTCCCCGGCGATCGCTGCCTGCCAGGCGAACGGCCATTCGACGAGTCCCATGTCGCCGAACAGTTCCTTCTGTGGCGCGGAGATTTCCATCAGGTGCACCGGACGTCGCAAGCCTGTCTCGGCGCGCACCTCGCGCAGCACTGCATCCTCGGTTTTCTCGCCAGGCTCGACCGTCCCGATCACCGGGCCGAGCGGCCATTCGGCGCGCGGCTTCTGGCGCAGCAGCAGGAAGCGTGGTCCCTGTTCCATGATCTGGAACACGAACACGCGGACACGGTGTTCGAGCGAAAACATCGATCAGACTCCGGATGGACTAGTCCTGCTGATCGGCAACGGTGCCCGCCGCTGCAGCCCCGATTCGGATTTTTTCACGCGCTGGCCCGATCGGGCCGCGTGCGCCGCGGTCCTACTTGCCGCCGTCTGGCTGCGACGGCGCCTTGCCATCGCCGGTTCCATCCACTGCGCCGCCGAGACCATCGAGCCCGGACTTCTTTGCTTCTGCTTGCCGGAACATCTCGCCGACCATCGCGAAACTGTGCGGCAGCGTCTGGTCCTGGAAGCCAGCGCCCCACGAGTGGCCGCCGCCTTCGATCAGCCGCCAGGTGTGTTCGATGCCCTTGTCGTCGAGCACGGCGTGCAGCGACTCATTGCCGGTTGCGAAGCCATAACGGTCCTCGGTGCCGGCATCGAAGTAGACGCGCAGTCCCTTCAGCGTCTCAGGCTTCAGCGTCTTGGCGATGCACAACGGGTTGGCCTTCTCCCATGGCTCCTGCTCGATCGGGTCGCCGAACACCTCGACGAGGCCGAACTGCTTCGCCGCGCCTTTCATGCGGTCGGGCAGGTTGTTCGGGTCCTCGGGCAGGATTGCCGCGCTGTGCACGCCGACGGCCCCGAATAGCTCAGGGTTCTGAAACGCGATGCGCAGCGCGGCCATGCCGCCCATGCTGACGCCGAGGATCGCGCGGTCTTCGCGACGCGTGCTGACGCGGTAGGTCTTCTCGACGTGAGCGAGCAGGTCCTTCGTCACGAGGTCCTCGTAGCGCTTGTCCTTGCGGTTCACATACATCGAGGTGCGCCCGCCGTCTGGGCAGATGAACACGCAAGGTGGCAGCTTGCCCTCCTTGATCGTCGCGTCGAGCACCGGCGCGCCGCCCCGACCGTGGAAGCGCAGGTGATCCTCGAACATTCCGTGCAGCCAGATGACAAGGGGATACTTCGTGCCCTTGTTCTTCTCGGCGTCGTAGTCCGTGGGCAAGTAGACGCCGTAGTTCACGGCAGCGTCGATCGCTTCGCTGTCGAAGGTCTTCTGCGCAAAGGTCATCGCGTCGAGTTTGACGCTGCTCGGGTCGACGTTGCGGCGGCCGCGGCCCCCTTGCGCCGTCGCGTTCGTCGCGAGGGTGGAGACGATGGCGAAAGCGATGAGCGTGTAGTGGTTGCGCATGCAGTTCTCGTGGGGGCGAGACGGTAGCGGATGGCGCTGGCTCCTGGGAGTGCCGCGCGTCGCCAACCGCCAAGGCGAGGTCTCGGCGTGGAGTTTCGGTGCGCAGGGTTCTAGAAGTGGTTGCACAACAACTCGGCAGTTGCGGCTGGTCCAGAAGCCCGATGGCTGTGTCGCCAGTTCTCCCCGGAATCTGCAGATCGCGCTGCCAACTCGCTCCTTGCCCGTTGGCTTCGTTGCTCGGCCTCGCATGCTGACTTGCTGTGAAACCACTTCTACGGTCTGGGTGTCACGCGCATCTTCGAAAGGACGCCAAGAATGCTGCACGACAGAGCCGCTGCACGACTTGCACCGCTGCTGAGTCAACTGGAGAACTACGAGCGTTCGCGCCCCGATCGTCGCATCTGGGACCTCGCCAACGCGCGCGCGCTGCTTGACCCGCTCGGTCCAAAGCCCGCGCACGGGAAGGCGGTCCAAGTCGGCGGCAGCAAGGGCAAGGGCACGGTCTGCGCGTTTCTCGGCGCACTCGCGCAGCACGCTGACCTGCGCGCCGGCGCCTACCTGTCGCCGCACGTCACGACGATCCTGGAACGCATCCTGCTCGACGGCCGCACGATCACCGTCGATGCGATGGAGACGCAGTTGCGACACGTTCTCGCACGCGCCGACCGGCTCGGCGTGAAGGCGACGTTCTTCGAGGCGCTGACGGTTGCCGCCGTGCAAGCCTTCGTCGCTGCTGGGTGCAAGCTGTCGATCTACGAGGTCGGACTCGGCGGACGATTCGACGCGACGACGGCGATTGCAGTCGATGCGTCGATCTTGACCGGCGTCGAACTGGAGCACACCGAGGTTCTCGGCTCGACGGTCGCTGCGATCGCGTCGGAGAAGGCATGGATCATTCGAGAAGGCGGCGTCGCGTTCACAGCCGCGCGCGGCGAAGCATTGCGGGTGGTTGAAGACCATGCGAAGCGTTGCGGAGCGAAGTTGTTCGTGCTCGGCACGGACATGCATCTGGTCGATGCGATTTGGGATAGCAGGCTCTACCGCGCGCGGCTCGTGCTGCCAGGCGGGCGCGAAGCGATCGTGTCCTTGCCTGATGCGCGTGGCTTCGAGCCGCAGGCGCTCGCGCTCGCTGCCGCCGCGTTTGCGCACCTTTGCCCAGAAGCCGATCTGCAACTCGACCCGGCGCCGCGGCCGTGGCGGCTGCCGTGTCGTTTCGAGGTGGTGGACTGCGACGATTCCTTGCCGTTTGTGTTCGACGGCGCGCACACAGAGCAGTCGTTGCAGGCGGTCGCAGCCGAGTTCCAGCGCCGTTGGCCCGATCGCAAGGCGGCTGTGCTGTTTGCCTCGGCTCTGGACAAGCGCTGGCGTCAGGGCTTGAGCACCCTGTTGCCGATCGCCGATAGCTTCGTCCTGACGGAGCTCACGGGCGTCGTCGGCGAGGACCCGCAGGTCGTCGCGGAATGGCTGCGCGCGCAAGGCGTCGAGCCTTTGGTGATCCGACCGGTCGCCGAGGCCTTGGATGCAGTGCGCGCGAAGGCGATGCCGCGGTTGTGCTGCGGTTCGTTCTACCTCGCCGGCGAGGCGCGCGAGCTCCTCGTTTCGCGAGCCGCACGATGAACCAACCTTTCCGCAACTCCGGCGGCGCATCCGCGCCGACGATCGTCGAAGACCTGATCCTCACCGACTCGTTCCTCATCAAGGGACGATTGCCGAACAAGACCAAGCGCTTGTCGAATCTGCTCGAGGACTGGTCCAAGACCTTTCTCACCGTCGAGGATGCGACGATGGTGTCGTTGCGCACCGGTGAGGTGATCCGCACGCCGAGCGTGCAGGTGAACCAGAAGGAAGTGATCTGCGCCCACGAGCTGATCGACTTCGCCGGCGACGAGATGCTGCGTCGCCTGGCGCAGCCCAACAAGGCCGGTCGAATCCGTGCGTTCTACAACGGCGCAGTGCAGTTCGAGCTGACTGGCAACGTCGAAACGGGCGCTTACGAGCAGCAGGTTTCGAACCGCAAGTACTTCATCATGCAGACGCCGATTCTTCGTGGGCTCGACCTGTCGCCGCCTGAGCTGCAAGTGCTGGGCACGCTTGAATACGCGATCGTTCGCAAAGACAAGCTCGCCTACGTCTACGACTTCCGCGGCTGAGAACTGGGTCGCCGTTTCGCGCGCAACACCTGCGGGCTTGGAGAGCGAAGCGTTTGTGCGGTGGCGCGCGCGCGGCATGATCCGTCGCGCGTGATCTCGACGATCCCCGTGCACGATGGCCCGCGGGCCCCTTGGCTCGACCGCGCAGTCGCCGCGCTCGTGTTTGCTGCCGCAGCGATCTGCGTCGCGCTGCTGGTGTCGATCGAGCCGGATGCCAAGGGCTACGACACGCACACGCAGCTCGGCCTCTCGCCGTGCAACTGGCCCAGGGTCTATGGCTACCCGTGCCCGACCTGCGGCGCGACCACGGCGGCGACGCTGCTCGTGCACGGCCGGCTCATTTCCGCGTTCGTGACCCAACCCTTCGGCGCTGCGTTGGCGCTCGCCGGCATCGCGTTGGGCGCAATCGCAGGCTGGTGCTTGCTGCGTTCGCGCTCGTTCCTCGACGTCTATGTGCAGTTGCCGCGCACCGCGATCGCGTTCGTTGCCGTGCTGCTGCTGCTCGCGTCGTGGGGTTACAAGTGCCTCACGTTCGCAGCGGCCTAGCAGCCCGTTGGAGACGCATGCTGTCTGCGAGCCCGGCATCCGGGTCGATCTCTGCGTCGTGTGAAAGCCACGAATCCCCAGATTCGACTCCGTTCGCACTCCTTGATCTCGCCGCTGCTGCCAGGCCTTCGGCGATGCAGCCGTTCTCCGATGGGCTGCTGCCGTGTGCGCTCAACTACCCGGCCGTCGCCGCTTGCCGCCTTGGCGCTTGCCGTCATCCGCGGAGTCGACTTTGGAATGCAGGCGTTCGCTGCGCAGCGCGTGGTCGAGCATCGCCGCATACGACGCGTATCGGGAGCGGTGCACGGTGCCGTTCTCGAGGCCACTCAGCACGGCGCAAGATGGCTCGTCTCGGTGCAGGCAGTTTCGATAGCCGCAGTGCGGCAGCAATGCCGCGATCTCCGGGAACACGAACTGCGATTCCTGCGCGCCGATCTGAAACTGGTGAAAGCTGCGCACGCCTGGCGTGTCGAGCACGTGGCCGCCGCCAGGCACCGCGATCAGTTCCGTGTGCGCCGTCGTGTGCTTGCCTTGGCGGATGTGATTCAACGAGCCAATGCGCAGCTGCAGGCCGGGCACCAAGGCGTTGAGCAGCGTGGACTTGCCCACGCCCGACAGTCCGCAGAGCACAGTCCGGTTCTGGTGCAGCAGATCGCGCAACTGCGCGAACTCGTCGTGTGTCTCGCTGCCTTTCTCCGCACAGGTCGCGAACACGCGGTAGCCGAGCTGGCGATACAGCTCGACCCAATCGCGCGTCTGGCCTTTCTTGTCGCGGTCGATCTTGGTGATGACCAGCGCAGCCGGAATCTGCTGCCGGATGGCGCCGGCAAGCACGCCGTCGACGAGTTCTGGTTGGAACGGCGGTTCCGCAGCGCTTGCGACCGCGAGCACGAGCGTCACGTTTGCGGCGACGACTTGCGATCGCTCCTCGCCTTCGCTCGCAGCGCGGCGGTGCAGCATGCTGGTCCGCGGCAGCAGTGCGTCGATCGCTTGCCCGGTCGCGTCGAACCGGACGCGGTCGCCGACCGCGAGGGGCCGTTTCTCGTGCGAGCGTTCTTCGAAGAGCTTGCCCGCGAGCGGCACCGTGCGCCGCTGTCCGTTGACCTCGACGTGGCAGACCTTCGCGTCGATGCGCAGCACGAGGCCTTCGAGGAGTGCGGGTTCGGTCATTCGGGGCGGCGCACCATACACGGAAGTCGCGTCGGCGGTCGGCCCCGCGTAGAACGCGCGCCATGTCGCAGCAGAACGCCGCGGATCCAGTCGTCGGTCGGCTTGCGCCGAGCCCGACCGGCGCGCTGCATCTCGGCAATGCCCGCACGTTTTTGCTCGCGTGGCTCTCGGTGCGTTCGAAGGGTGGTCGTCTCTCGTTGCGCATCGAGGACATCGACGGACCACGAGTGAAGCCCTCTGCTGCCGCCGCGGCCATCGAGGACTTGCGTTGGCTCGGACTCGACTGGGATGGCGAGATCGTCGTGCAATCGACGCGGCTCGAAGTCTATGCCAAGGCCGCGCAATGCCTCGTTGCGGTCGGGGCCGCGTATCCGTGCGTGTGCACGCGCAAGGAAGTGGAAGAAGCAGCGTCGGCCCCGCACGAAGGCGATGCGCAGGCACCGAGCGACGGAGCGGTCTATCCAGGGACGTGCCGCGGTCGCTTTGCATCGCTCGAGGACGCGAAGGCGAAGACCGGGCGCGACGCGGCCTTGCGCATGCGCGTCGACCTTGGTGAGTTGCCGTTCGACGATCGATTTTGCGGCCCGCAGCGCGGCGCGATTTCGGGCGACTTTGTCGTGCAGAAGCGCGATGGCGGCCCGGCCTACCAGCTCGCGGTCGTCGTCGACGACGCGGCGTTCGGCGTCACCGAGGTGGTGCGCGCCGACGATCTGTTGCCGAGCACGCCGCGACAGTTGCTGCTGTATCGCGCGCTTGGTTTGCGGCCGCCGTCGTTCGCGCATGTGCCACTCGTCGTCGGGCACGACGGATTGCGTCTGGCCAAGCGTCATGGCGACACCTCGCTGCGGCATCTGCGCGAGTGCGGCGCGAGTGCGGCTGCGGTCGTCGGGTTTCTCGCGTGGTCCAGCGGTCTGCGGTCAGAGGCCGAGCCATGCTCCGCGCGCGAACTCGTCGAGTCCTTCGATCTTGCGCGTGTGCCGAAGGGGCCAGTGCGTGGCGACGACCACGGTCTCACAGTCTGATCGTCTCTTGCGGCGATTACTGGCCCAGCGCGGCCTTGGCTTCGTCTTTGGCGATGGCGGCGATGTGCCGGGCAAAATCAGGGTCCTCACCCTGCAGAAGTTCTGGCAACTCATCGCGGAAGTCAGGTCGCCTGCACCATTCGCGCATGTAGTCCTCCCAAGACTGCCACATGCGCTTGGTCTGCGGCGACATCTCGGGTTCGTAGACCAGCAGGTATGCGCGCTCGAATAGCGCAACGAGGATGTTGAACAGCGCGAGCCTTCGCTCGAGTTGCTCGGCGTCGAGTTGCTTCTGAATGCCGGCTTTCTGCAGCATGCGGAGGTCGGCGTTGTCGAGCACGAGCTTCATGAAGCCCGTGTAGTCGTCAGATAGTTGCTGATGGATCTCTTCCTCTTCCTGCTGGCGGTCGCGGCGCTGTTCCCAGGCGAAGACCAAGATCGCCATCGGCAGTCCGAAGACCGTCACGATGTGGCTGAGCAACTCCCAAGTGTGGAGGTCAAACATGGTGGGCACCCGCGACGTAGACTGGCACGAATGCTCCATTCCGCCCATTCGGCTCTCGTGCTGATCTGGATCGCCTCGTTCGCGAGCGCCCAAGCCACAGCACCGGCAGCTCTTGATGAAGCCTGGCTGCAAGTGGAGCGCGAGTTTCGCCTTCGATCCGAGGCCTGTGGCGCAGTGGGCGCGTCGCTCGCGCTTGTCGAAGGCGGCGCGGTGCGCAAGTCGGCCCAGTTCGGCCTCGCCGATCGCGACGCGAAGCGACCCGTTGACGCCGACACGATCTTTCATTGGGCGAGTTGCACCAAGACGCTCACGGGCATCGCTGCGATGCAGTTGCGCGATCGGGGCCAAGTGTCGCTCGGAGACCTGCTGGTTGTGAGCAGCCCGGAGTTGCGTGCAGCGCACGACCCGCAGGGGTGGCTCTCGTTCGCCACGCTGCAGCACGCGATGCAGCATGCCGCGGGGTTTCGCGCCGCGACATTTCCGTGGGGTGGCGAGGACTGGCATCCGCACGAACCGAAGGACTGGTCCCAGCTCGTCGCGATGATGCCCTACACCAAGGTCGAGTTCGCGCCGGGCAGCAAGTTCGCCTACAGCAACCTGGGCATCGTGCTCGTCGGTCGAGCGATTGAGCGCGCGAGCGGCGATGACTACGAGGTCTACATGGAGAAGAACGTGCTGCGCCCGCTCGGCATGCGCAGCAGCTACTTCGACGCAACGCCGTGGCACTTGCGGCGACATCGCTCGCACGGCTACGCCAACAACGCGGACGGCAGCGTGCGCGACCTCGGCGCCGAGTTCGACACCGGCATCACGGTCAGCAATGGTGGGCTCAATGCGCCGGTGGGGGACATGGCCCGCTACGTGTCGTTCCTCCTTGGCGCGTGCGAACGCGGCGGCGACGCGGAAGGCGTGCTCGCACGTTCGTCGCTCGGCGAGATGTGCGAGCCGACGTTGCCGACTGGCGGTCCTGCCGACGAGCGCATCGGCTTGTGCTTCTTCGTGCAGCAGCACGGCGCTCAGCGCGTCGTGACGCACACGGGCGGTCAACAAGGCTACGTGTCGTTCTTCTATGCGCACCCTGCGTCAGGGACTGGCGCGGTCGGCGTGTGGAACACTTCGAGCGCGGGAAAGGCGATGCAGGCGATCCGCGCCATGTGCGTCGAGAAGCTGTCCCTGCCGCTCGCGCGTGAGGTCGTCACGATTGCGCCAACAGGCGAAGTCTCCTGGAAGCAGTTCTCGCTGCGCGTCGGACGCGATGAGAGCGCAACGGTGAGCCTCGCGGTGAAGTGTCCGACGGGTGGTCACAAGGTGGAGCAGGCGCGAGCAACGAGAAGCGGCGACTCCTTCGAAATCGACTTGCGCATCGAGACCCCTGGCAAGGACGAGGTCGTCGCGCAGGCATTCGTGGAACACACGATCATCCTGGCGCCGGGCTCCGCCGCCTCGGTCCGCGTTCGCGTCGCCCTGCGCGAGCGCGGTGCGCACTATCTCGTCGAGCCGGCGTTCGAGCACGCCGCGACGCTGTCGCTGCACTGACCGTCGGGCTCAGAACGCGCCGGCGCGGCGGTAGTCGAAGAAGGTGTCGACGAACACGTCGATCTGCGCTGCGAACTGGGCGCCGAAGGAAAGGCGCAGGACGTGCTTGGCGATGCGTTCTGGCGCTTCTTCCTTTGACACCGGCTTCACGTCGGACTTCGGCGCGCCGCCTGGTCTCGGCCCGCCCATGTCGAGCAAGACCGTCGTGCCGCCGCCGGCTTCTGCGATCTGTTCGAACCATGGGTTCGCGCGCGGGCTGGTGGCAATCGTCGAAGTGATGAATGGCCTGAGCCGCTCCTGCTTGCCGGTGGTCGGTCGCTTGCTGTCTTGGAACGGCTTCTCGTAGGCCGCGCGCACGAGACTGAGCGTGGCGTCGTGCGCGTCGGGGTGCGGTGGCGCGTCGCCGATGACGAGCAGCATCCGGTTCTTCTCCTTGTCCCAGCCCATCTGTTTGTCGAGCGCGGCTTGGATGCCATGTTCGACGCGCTCGGGCTCGTCGCCGCCGCCGCCCGCGCGCAACTTCGCGAGCTTCTCGCGAACCGCCTTCACGTTCTTGGTGAGCGGCACGAGAACCTCGGCGGGATCGCCCATGTCGCCGAAGTCCTTGTAGTGAACGAGCCCGATCTCGAGCTTCGGCGCGATGCCACCGAGGATCGCAGCGATCTCGGAGATCGCGTCGCGCACTGCGTCGATCGCGAGCTGCATGCTGCCTGTCGAATCGACGACGAACGCGACTTGCAAGCCCGCGTCACGGAGGTCGAAGGCTTTCTCCAGAATGCTGCCTGCGACTGTGCCGCCTTCCTTGCCGGCAGCATCGGCGGCCGTCCACGGTTTCGTTGCGTAGGTCTCGCGTTGCTCTGCCCACCACTTGGGGATCGTCGAGGGCTTCGACCCGTCGATGCCGGGAACGACACGCTCGAGCAACTCGACGGCACGGTTGCGCACGAACACGTTCTTGGACGTGATGAGCCTGCCGACGATCTCGTCGAGGATCTCCTTGGTCGCGACGGCGCCGAGCACTCGATCGTTTGTGCGGCGCAGCTGCTCCAAGGCAAAGATCTGCAAGCGCACGTCCTTGTCGGTCAGCGCGGAGAGCAGGCACGCGCTCGCAACGGGGTGCCAGTCCGGTCCGAGCGACAGCATCGCCATCGCCTTGAGCGACCACGATTCTGCGGTCGCGACTGAGTTGGCGAGCGTCGCGCTGCCCTTCTCTCCCAGGGGAACTGGCGCGTCCGCTGTCGCTGCCTTGGGTTCGGCGGGCTTCTGCGCGAGCAACATGGTCGCGGCGCAGAAGAAGGACAGGAAGGCCGCGGCGGTTCGCATGTGCGGCCGCGCAGCGTAGCGCGTCCGGGGCGTCACGGAACCGCCTGTGTCGCGGCGTTCACTTGAACTGCGATTGCACTGGGTTGGTGACCGTGATCGATCCAGCCAGATCGAGGACGCCGCACTGCAAGACCATCGGGATGCCGAGGAACTGCCCAGCGTGCGGGTTGGCGAGGATGTAGCTCGCATAACCGTTGCCGTCCGTCAGTTGGAGGCCGAGATCCGTCGGTGCAAAGATCGGAAAGGTCTGCGCGTGCGAGAAAGGTCTCAACGCCAGCGGCACGGCGATCGTCGGGACCGAAGGAGCAAAGCCACCACTCGGCGCGATGTTGAAGTCCGCCAGCAAGATCGTGAACGACGTCGGCGTCGCGTGGACGTCGATCTCGATGTTCGCTTGCGTCGCGACGCTGTTGATGGCGCCGAAGTTCGGCATGTCGAGCGTGGCCGGCTCATAGGGGAGTTGGCCGACCACGATGAGTCCCATCAGCGACGGTTGGAAGTTGACCGCGTCGAGGCGGACGCCGAGCCAACTGCCGGTGGCGGCGACGCCCGAGGCAGTGCTCGCGCACGTGACGCCGTTGATCACCGCGGCGGTGCCGTTGTTGTTGGTCGAGAACAGCGTGCCTGCATACGAGCCGGCGTCGCTTGCGAACACGAGGTTCGGCGCTGGGATGTAGCTGCCGGCTGCGTCCGGCCAGTTGGGTGTGAACGTGCCGCCGTTCGGATCGAGATCGAGGCCGGCGACGCGCCCGAAGATGCCGGCGACCGCGATCGGAATGCCAGTGCGGTCGAAGCACTGCGCGTTGAGCACCATCTGGCGCACGCTGATCGGCGCGAGGCCAGGGCCGAGCGTGTTCTCTTCGATCAGGATGCGAGCCGAGTTTGCGAGCACGCTCGTCACGTTGCCTGCCGTGTCGTAGCCGATCGCCGAGGCCGGGATCATCACGATCGCACCGTCGTTGGCGAGCGCCGCGCCGCTCGACATGCCATTGATCCACTGCCCGCCTTGCGACGGGCTGTAGTAGAGATTGCCGAGTCCGTCTTGGCACATCGCGCTGGCGCCCTTGACGGACGTGAAGCCTGCTGGCGGCAGTCCTGCGGCGATGTCGAGTTGGTCCTGCGTGATGAAGTGCTCCAGGTTGCCGTTGCCTGCAAAGCGCACGAAGTCGCCGGGGCGAATGACGAGCGTCGTCGTGCCGTTGTTTGCAAATGCCTCGATCTGCAGCGGCGCCGCGTTGCTGCGCACTGTGAACCAAACCTTGTCCGCGGTGACGAACGCTTTGTCCGCGGACTTCACAAACAAGCCGCCGAGTTGGATGTTCTGGAAGTAGGTCTTGAAGCCCGCGAACTTGGTGTAGTTGCCGTCGAGGTTGCTGTCACCGAGGTAGGCCTGGTGCGCGGTCGCTGGTTGCAGCGTGCGGGCCACGGCCGTGGCGCTGGGCGTGACGACTGAGAAGTCGAACTCCTCGAGTCGGTTGATGCTGCCGTTGCTGCGCTCGTTCGGAGTGTCGAGGCCCTGGAACGGGAATCGACCGCTGAAGATCAGCGAGTTCTGCGCCGACAGCGGCACAGCGAGTGCTGCCAAGACAAGGAACGGGAGCCTTATGTGCATGGGCGAAGTCGCGGGTGGTGGGACGGGGATCTTGGAAGTGGTTTCTACACACCTCGGCAGCTGCGACCGACATCGAAGCTCGATCGCGGCGTCGTTGGATCGAAGCGGGATCCACGGATTCCGCTACGAACTCAACCTTGCCAGCGGTCCGCGTTGCTCGGCCTCGCGGGCCTACTTGTCGTGAAACCACTTCTACGGGCGATCTCGTCGCGGCAGGCGTCGCCATCGTGTGTTTTGCGCCTGCAATTTCTGTCGGCTGTGGTTGCCGTTGGCGCAGGTTGGCAAGAGCATCCCGCAGTCCAATGCGTGCATCGTTCCTTGCATCGTTCCTTGCATCGCTCTGCTGCTCGGCGCTGGCCATGGCGCAGACGCCGTCCAGCGACGTCTCCGTCGGGGTATTCCCGTTCTTGGAAGGCAACATGGACTCTCGCATCAGCGAGATCGTCTCCAACTGCCAGACACGCGGCGTCGACACGGTTTATGTGAGCGTGTTCCGCGCGACCGGGCCGTCGACGGGCGATCTGTGGGTGACCGATTCTGCCGGCGACTGGAATGCCGCGTGGGGGCCCGTGAGGTCCACGGGCGCGGGCATCCATCTGCAGAATCTGATCACAGCGTGCCACGCGCAGAACCTCCGCGTCGTGGCAGTGGTGAAGTGCTTTGCCGACTCGGTTCAGCCGACGGATGCCGCGCACAAGCAGTATCTCCTTGGCGTTCTCGACTACTTCGTCAACGCGTGGAGGGTCGATGGCACACCGGTCTACGACATCGACGGCATCGCACTCGACTACATCCGATTCGTCGGCGCGACGACAGGCAACGATCCGCTGCAGGTGACCAACTTCCTGGCGCAGGTGCGGCAGGTCATCGGCGCGATGTCGCTGCACTGCTACCTCGTCGCGAGTCGGTTCACGTTCGATGGCGGCACCTACGACGCGAGCTTTCAGCCTTACGCGACCGTCATCAACTCCTTCTCCTCGCAGTATGGACAGAACTGGCAGCAGATGGCGCAGCACGTCGACGTGCTGATGCCGATGGCCTACACGGCGGACGGCGCGATCTACAGCGCGGCTCTGCGCCATCGGGCCTACGTGCAGCAGACCGCGCTCTATGCAAGGCAGGCCGCGACCCTCGCCGGATTTCCGGGTCGTCGCGTCGTGCCGACCATCAGGACCTACAGCGGCGACACGGAGACGACGACGGTGACGACGATCGACTCTTCGATCCAGGGCGCGCTGCTCGGCGGCGCCGACGGTTATCAGTCGTTTCGCTACGAGTTCCTCGTCACCAATCCGACGTGGTGGGGCCCGATGCAGAACTGGGCTGTGCCGGGCGTGAACTTCCCCCTGCCGATTTTCATTACTTCATCGCCAAACCTCGGCGTGCAGGTCGATCCATCGACGAGCCGCGACAGCGACCAGGTCGCTGCGAGCTTGCAAGTGCGCTTCGACTACGACAACAACGGCTCGTTCGAGACCGGGTGGCAGGCGCTCGGCGTCGGCAACGCGATCGCGCGCAGCCCAGGCGCCTGCATCGCGGCAGTGCAGGTGCGCGATGCACAGAATCACGTCTCGACGACGCGACGCCGCTTCACCGCTGGGCCTGGGCTGACGTTGACGCCGCCGTTCCTGCTTGCGGGCGCTGGTGGCTCGCTGCAGTTGGATCTGCGCACGGGGCCAGCCGCGGTCGGCTGCACGTATCTGTTGCTGCCGTCGATCTCGGGCACTTCGCCTGGCATCGCATGGCAACCGGGATTCACGGTGCCGATCAACTACGACTTCTTCACTGAGGCCATCGTGACGACGCCCAACAGCCCGATTCTGGTGAACGGTTCCGCACAGTTCGATTCGCTCGGTCGCGCCACTGCGACGCTCAACGTGCCCCCTCTAGTGTTGTCGCCGTTCGCGGGCTTGCCGCTCTACTGGACGTTCATCGCGGTAGACATCCTCTATCGTCCGATGTGCGTCGCGGAGGCTGACCCCATGCTCATTCTCCCGTGATGGACCCATCACCTGACGAGGGCTGGACGATGCGGCGAAGGCTCTACGTCGCGATCGGCTGCTGCTTCACTGCGGTTGCGGCGGTCGGAGTCGCCTTGCCGATCCTGCCGACGACGCCGTTCTTGTTGCTCGCAAGCTGGTGCTTTGCACGTTCGAGCCCGCGGATGTTCGCATGGCTGCGTCACTCGCGGCTGTTCGGCCCGCTGCTCGCAGACTGGGAACGCGAACGCGGCGTGCGATTGTCGGTCAAAGTCGGCGCGCTTTGCTCCGTTGCGATCGCGATCGTGCTTGGCTTCGAGTTCTACGACCTGAGTTTCTACCAGCAGGTCCTGTTGTTGGGTCTCGCCGTGATCGGCGTCACCGTGATCTGCATGCTGCGCACGATTGACTCGCGCGAGAGTTGATCGGCACCCAGCGTCATTTCGCCGCCGCTGCGGGCCAGTTGTCCGGCATCCAGTCCTCCAGCGCAGCGACTTGCTCGCGCGCCGCGGCGCCGACCGGCAGGCCCCATGCTTCGAAGAAGGGGCCGAGATCGCGATCCACGCTGCGCGATGCACGGACCAGCCATTGGTCGCGCTTCTCGTCATCGGTCTTCGGGCGGGCGATGTCTGGCAGATCGCGGTACTCGGCGAATGCGTGCACGAACAGTTCCCAGCCGAACGCGCGTTGCAGTTGAGAATACATCAACAGTCGAAGCGCGAGATCGGGTTCGCCGCCCTTGCCCGGGGCCCAAGGCTTGCGGCCCTCGGCCAGCGTCTTCGCGAGCTTCTTCTCCGCGGCGAGGAGGTTGCCGCCCCATGCCTTGTCCCAGGTCACTCCGCAAAGCGTCTCGCAGAGGTAGAGCGAGAACAGGTTGACGGTCACTTCACCAGTGCCTGCAAAGGTCCAGTCCTTGCTCTGATGGTTGTGGCCGAGTTCGTGGAACAAGCCCCATGGCCCTCGTTGCATCCGTTGCAGGTCGACCATGTCCGCCGCGGCTTCGAGGTGCGTCATGATCGGATAGCCCGCATGCATGAACCCAGCGGAGATCTCGACGTCAGCGACGTAGCGTTCGGCTCGTTTGCGTTCGCGCGGGCGCGCACTGAGGTCTGCCGCTGAATCGGCGACCGAGTCCCAGAAGCGCATCACGTCGGACGGGTCATCGAGCGAGCGAAGTCTCTCGCTCGGAACGGTCAGCGCGATCTTGTCGGTGATCAGTTCGGCCCACGGCGCCGGACGAGAACGGATCGCGCTGCGCCAGGCAGCCGGGTCGGTCTTGCCGAGTTCGAACAAGGGCGCTTCGACGATGCCAACGATCTGCAAATCGATCGTGCCGTGCAGGCCGTCCTCGCATTCGAGGTAGATGAGCCCGCCGTAAGCGTTGGCGACGGTCGAGTCGGCGCGGTCGAGCGCGAACACGCGGCTGATCCGTGGCATCCGCGGCCAAGACGGCCGCCGCGCGATGTCGTCGCTGTGCGCGCCGATCCGGAGGCGCAGTCCGCTTGGCGGCGGCGCCTTGCCGTCGCCGATCGTCACGCGCAACGCGTCGCCGGGCGCGGCGTAGGCGCCGAGCGAACGCCTTCCTGGCGTGGCGATCGAGATCGTCGCAGCGAAGTGCGAACGCAGCGCGTCCGCAGGGATCGCGCCCGGGAAACTCGCGGCTGCTGGATGCGCGACGACGTGCTCTGCCGGCGTCGTGTGGGTGCGTTCGTCGTCGAAGCGGACCAGCACCCGCGCCAACGGATCGCTGGCGCGGATCGGCTGCTCCTTGCTCGGCACCAGCGATTGGGCGCTCGTGGCCCACAACGCAACCAGTCGATCGCGCAGCGGCGAAGCATCCGCGCAGAGACTCGGCATCGCAGCGAGCAGACGCTTCTCTGCTTCGACGACACCTTCGTCTGCCGGAGCCTTCTTGTCTTTTGCGTGGAGGACCAGCGTGTCGAGGTCGGCAAGAGTCGGCGGCGCCGACTTCGAACGGGCACCGACGGCCTTTGGAGTTGCGTCGCCTTTCTGCGTCAGCGCAGCGAGGTCTTCGAGGCGGAAGCGAATGCTGCGGATCCACGGCTGCTTGCCCTTCTCCCAGTGGCCATAGGTGGTCGCCACGAATGTGCCGTCTGCCAATGCCTCGAGGCCTGGATAACCGCAGTCCCAGGAGTCCTGGTTGTCGAGCAGGCGCACGCGCCATTGGCCGCTCTTCCCGTGCCTGATGTCGTCGTAGGTGCCGACCCACGCGACGAAGTCGCCCTTCCAGGTGTTGTCCGCCGCGAGCCCCATGTCGCGAAACACCGCGACGACGCGGCCATCCTTGGAGTGGCGAATCGTGTGGCGATCGCCAGTGAGCGCCGGATGCAGCGGCTGTGGTTCGCTCCAAGTCGCGCCCTCGTCGCGCGAGAACATCGCATGGCTCTCCTTCTTGCGCCGGTTCTCGCGCAGTAACAACGCGAGTTCCTGGCCATCGGGGGAGCGCACGAAGCCTGGCTCGCACAGGTGAACTTCGCTGCCGGACCAGAGCGCGCGCGGCTCGCTCCAGGTCAGTCCGCCATCATCGGACGCCGTCTGCAGGAGCGTGAACGTGCCCCTTGCCTTGCCGCCGGCGCGAAAGAACCGACCGTCGTCATGAAACCACGCGAGGTGACGGCCCGCGGTCGCGGTGGCCGCGAGATCGCCCATGACGACGATGCCGCCCCAGTCACCGGCCGGAGCGAGTTCGCTCCAACTGCGCCCATCGTCTTCGCTATGGGCGAGCCGTGCTGGATGAAGGCCAGACCAAAGCACGATGCGCTCTTTGCCGCCTCCGTCCGTGAGCCGCCACATCGTCGGCACCTCCTGGCTTGAGGCGAAGCTCGTGGGCAGCGGCAGCCGTTCGCTCCAGGTCTTGCCGCCGTCGCCGCTGCGCTTCATGACGATCGCACCCTTGCCGTGGCCCTTGGGGTAGGCCGCGAGGATCGTCGATCCGTCCGCGAGCAGGATCGTGGAGACATGCCCGAGGTATTGGCCTTCCTCGCGATCGACCTCTACCACGCGCGTTCGGTCTGCCGTCAGGTCGATGGGTTGTTGCGGTGCGGCAGACAGGAGGGTCACGAGCAAGGCGAGCATCGGCGCAGGATAACCACAGTGGCGGGCGTGGCAGCTTGGCCATCGCCATCGCATACTGCCCGGACTCTCGAACCTGCGAACTCGTCTCCCATGCGTCTCGAAGCTGCAATCGTGTCATCGCTGGTCCTGGCCGCTGCCTTGAGCGGGCAGGCGCCGCCGACTTACTACTCGACTGTGAACGCAACGAGCGCCGCGCAACTGCGGGCGACCCTGCACGCGGTCATCGATGACCACACGCGGTTTCCCTACACGGCGTCAACCACTGACACCTGGAACATCCTGGAGTCGGGCCAGCAGGATCCTGCCAACGCGAACAGCATCGTCGACCTCTACAAGAACGCGAGCTTCGCGAAGATCGGCGGTGGCGTCGGGCCATACAACCGTGAGCATCGCTGGCCCAAGTCCTATGGGTTCCCGGTCGATGGCACGACGAACTACCCCTACACGGATTGCTTCCACCTGAAGCTTTGCGATTCCGCATACAACACCGTTCGTAGCAATCGCCCCTACGCGCCGACCACTGCGGCTGGATCCGAGTATCCGACCGATCTCACGAACGGCAGCGGCGGCGGCAGCGGCACCTACCCTGGCAACTCGAACTGGATCGACAGCGTCACGACGAACGGTCGTTGGCAGGTCTGGGGCGATCGTCGCGGCGATTGCGCGCGCGCGATCTTCTACATGGATGTCCGCTACGAAGGCGGCACGCACGGGGTGACCAACGCAGCGGAGCCGCAGCTGTCGCTGACGGACACGCTGGCCCTGATCACTGCGTCGAACACCGGTTCCAACGCCAGCAGCGCCTACATGGGCATGCTCGCAACCTTGCTTGCGTGGCACGCGGCGGATCCCGTCGACGCGCGCGAGCGAGCATTCAACGACCTCGTCTACAGCCACCAGGGCAACCGCAATCCATTCATCGATCACCCAGAATGGGCTGCATGTCTCTACTCGAACAGTTGCGGCAGCACGCAGGCTCCCGCTGCTCCGGTCTCGCTTGTCGCGACGACCGGCAAGCGCAAGGTGAACCTCGATTGGGCAGACAATGCCGAGCCTGACCTCGCGAGCTACCGAGTGCTTCGTGGCTCAGCGCGCAGCGGCCCCTTCACGCAGATCAATGCGGCGCCGGTGACGGCGAGCGCCTATGTCGACAACGGCGTGCTCGAGGGGACGACCTGGTGGTATGTGGTCCGCGCAGTCAATTCATCTGGCCTCGTGTCCGCCAATAGCGCGCCGGACGTCACTCGTTGGCCGCTGGCTGTGCCGCCGGGCGCCGACGCGCTCGTTCCACCGACGCAGGCGACCGCAATGTGGATCAACGAGATCCACTACGACAACAACGGCACCGACACGAACGAGTTCGTCGAGGTCGCCGGCCCTGCGGGCGCGACCCTCAACGGTTGGCAGTTGGTCGGCTACAACGGCAACGGCGGCGTCGTCTACTTGACCGTTCCGATGTCGGGCACGATCCCAAACTTGCAGAACGGAATGGGCACCCGCTCGTTCGCCATGGTCGGCCTGCAGAATGGCGCGCCGGACGGCATTGCGCTCGTCAATGCAAGTGGCGCGGTGGTGGAGTTCTTGTCCTACGAAGGCCCGCTGACTGCGACCAGTGGACCGGCGAGCGGGATGACCGCGACGCAGATCCCGACTGGCCAGGACGACACGACGCCCATCGGCCAGTCGCTGCAGCGCCAAGGCACCGGACGCACGGCCGCCGCGTTCACCTGGTCTTCGCCGCAAGCGATGACGCAGGGCGCCGTGAACACGGGTCAGACCTTGCAGTGACCGAGTGAGGGCCTTGCCAGCTGCGCTCGTCCGCGCGCGTTTGCGCGATGGATCGGCACGCGTGACGTTGCTCGTCGCATTGGCGATCGCTGCGGCGGTGGTTGTCTGGATCGCAGCTCCAGGTCGCGACGACGCGCCACGATCGATTGATGGTGCCGCGGTCGCTGCCGGACCGGACTTGCTGGAGCCGCGCGCGGCGTCCGATCTTGCGATGCCCCGCGGCGTCGACGCGCCATCACTGGCGGGCGCCGTCGTCGATCATGCTGGACAGCCGGTTCCTGATGCGAAGTGCAGCGCGGTGTCGCTGGCGCGCGGCGAACACCTCGAAGTGTCGACGGATCGCATCGGCAGGTTCTCGTTTGCGCGTTTGCCGGAAGGCAACTTGCGACTCGTCATCGAGGCGCCCGGATTCCTTGTCCACAACGAAGCGGTGGACGCTGGCGCGCGCGGCGATCGCAAGATCGTGTTGCGTCGTCATCCCCTGCTGCGTGGCCGCGTCGTGGATGATGCGACGGGCGCGCCCACCCGCGAGTTCATCGTCGCGTTGCTGCCGCTCGAGGATGGTGAGCAGTTGCCCTTTGCCGCCACCGCGCCGCCGGGCAGCACGACGTTTTCCGTGGCGGATGGCGAGTTCGAGTTGACCGCCTCGGCGCATGGATCGCATGCCCTGCTCGTGTTCACGGAGCGAGGCTCGCCCTTTGGCGCGCGCATCACACTGCAAGCAGACTCCGTCGCGGAGCGCGAAGTGCGCATCGCGGCTGGCGTGCGAGTGCGCGGGCGCGTCCGCAACGCACGCGGCGACCTGGTTGTCGAAGCGAGCGTGCGGCTTGCTTCGAAGGCAGGCCCGCAGGTCGCGGCAGTGACAGGCACAGACGGCAGTTTCGCGCTGCCGACCTTGCCTGCTGGCAGCTACGAGCTGCTCGTGTTGCCGCAGGCCGAGCCCTTCTTGCTTCAGTCCGATGCGAGCGTGCTCGCACAGGAGCCAGAGCCGTTCTGGGAACTGACGCTGCCCGAGCCTGCTGCGTTGTCGGGCTCCGTCACTTCGTGGACGGAAGGCGCGGCCGCCGAGGTCGTCGTGCAACACGAAGGCGGGCCAGTGCGGCGCATCGGCGTCGATCCTGCGTCCGGCGCGTTCTTGCTGCGCGAACTGACTCCAGGTCGGTGTCTTGTGCGCGTCGAACGGACCGAGCCGACTTGGACAAACCGTGTCGCACGCGCGCTGGCGAGCGCGCTCGACCCAGTCGCGGTCGAACTCGTCGCCGGAGCGACGGCCGAGGTCAGGCCCGTCGACGTCGTGCCGTCGCTCGTTGCCATCCGTGGCCGCGTGCTCGGTCTGCGCGAAGACGAGCCGTGCACCGTGCGCGCGTTCTGCGAGTCGCGGGCGTTGCCGCAGGCATACGAAGGGTTGTTGCGCGCGTCGCCGCGAGCAGACGGCTCGTTTGAGATCGAAGGCCTGATCGCGGGTCAGTGGCGCGTGCAGGCGATGCGCGGCGACGACGTGCTCGTGTGGCAGGCGATCGAAGTCGCTGCGGGTGCCGTGGCCGAAGTCGCGCTGCGCGTCCGCTAGCCAGCTGCGTTGGCCAACTCTCGCCCGTTGCGCATCCACGCAAGAGGACCGCGACGCTTGGCCACGGCTTTGCGCGTTCTTCACTCCGGATCGGAGAATCTCGGCAACTGAAACCGAGGAGAACGAACGCACGCATGGTCACGCCGCCACGGTCTTCGCAGTCGTTGAATCTGCCTGCGCCCACGCGTCGATGCTTTGGCGCTCGCACGTTGGGCCCTGCACGAGTCCTTGCCCTTGCTGAGATCGGAGCGCATCCGAGTCCCGACGACTTCCTGCATGCGAGTCTGCGCTGGCTCGGGCTCGACATTGGTTTGATGTCGACGGATCTCGAACGAGTGCCTGCGAGCGGATCGCTCCTGGTGGTAGCCAACCATCCCACTGGCCCGATGGAAGGCATCCTGCTGTTGGCGCTGCTGCGGTCCGTGCGTCAGGACGTCAGGGTCCTGGTATCGCCTGAAGTCTCCGTCGGATGGTCGACGGTCGATGAACATCTGCTCTGTCGCGGCATCGCGGATGCAGAGCAATGGCTGCGCAGTGGCGGGAGCTTGTTGGCGTTCCCGTCCGGACGCGTCGCATCGCCGCGCCGCTGGTTTGGTCCGCCGCGAGACAGTCGCTGGAGTTCGGCGATCGCGGCGATGCAGCGGTCGATCGGTTGCGTCACGTTGCCGATCTGGGTGGGTGCGCGTCAGCCCAAGTGGTTCAGGATGGCCAAGCTTGCCGGCGAGTCGATTCGGACTCGGTTGCTGCCGCTTGCGTTGTTGGCGCAGCGATCGCAGCGCGTGGTGGCGCGGGTAGGTCATCCGATCCCGGCTTCTCAACTCACTCGCTTTGTCGCGGATGACGACCGCGCTCGTTACTTGCGTCTGCGCTGCGAGATCCTCGAGCGTCGCAAGTCGGAGCATGGATGCGACTCGAACGAAGTCGCTCACAAGCCACTGCGCTCCCAGCAGCCGATCATGGAGGCCATCGCCACAGAGGCCATCGAGCGCGATCTCGCGGCGTTGCCTGCGAGCGCCCAGCTCCTGCGCCAAGGCGCCATTCGCGTGCTCTGCGCCCGCGCCGAACAGATTCCTTCCGCGCTGCGCGAGATCGGCAGGCTGCGCGAGCTGACCTTCCGCGGCGTCGGCGAGGGCTCTGGTCATTCGTGTGACCTCGATGCCTACGACGCGACTTACTGGCATCTCTTCCTGTGGGACGAGTCGGCGCGCGCCATCGTCGGCGCCTATCGCCTCGGCGTTGTCGCCGAGCTGATCGAGCATGGCGGTCTGGAATCGCTCTACACGACGTCGCTCTACCGCTTCCGCGCGCCCTTCTTGCAGCACGTTTGGCATGGCATCGAACTTGGACGCTCGTTCGTGCAGCCCGCCTACCAGAAGGGCTTCCTGCCTTTGCTGCTGCTCTGGAAGGGCATCGCCGCCTTCGTCGTCCGGGATCCGCGTCGTCGCCACCTCTTTGGGACCGTGAGCATCAGCGCCGACCACCACGCAACTTCGGTTCGCTTGATGGTGGATCATCTGCGCGCGCACTGCTTCGACGATCGACTCGCGGCAAGCGTGACGCCGGTTCGTCCATGGCGGCGGCCACGCAGCGAGAAGCACGGGCCGAGTTGGGACGCGGACGCGATCTCTGATCTCAAGGACGTGTCGGCGATGGTGAAGGAGATCGAAGTCGTTCGGCAAGGCGTGCCGGTGCTTCTGGAGCAGTATCTGAAGCTCGCGGCGGACGTGGTTGGCATCAACGTGGACGCAGCCTTCCACACCATTGACGCGCTGGTCGTCGTCGATCTGGCGAAATCGCCGCTGCACTTGCTGGAGCGCTATATGGGATCGGCGGAGGCAAAGGCGTTGAAGGCTCGGTTTCCGCTGTTGGACGGTGAGATGCTGACGCAGGCGTGACTTCGGCTTTCGTCGGCGTCGAGGTGTCGGCATCCGCGCCTCGCCACATTGGCTCAGGCAGCCCGTGCAGGCGACGTCCTTGGAAGCTGGCTCTCGCGCCGCCAAGATGACTCGGTGCACGACCCTCGTCCGCGTTCGATCACTTCGACCAAGAATCCACTCGTCCAACGCTTTCGCGCGGCAGCCGCCGGCGAGGAGGAGTTCGTCGTCTTCGCCGAAGGGAGCAAACTCGTGCAGGAAGCGCTCGACGCAGGCGCGCCGGCGATTGCTGCACTGGTGTCGCCGCGGCTGCGCGAGAAGGCGCTCGGTGAGTTGTTGGCGAAGCGCGCGGAAGAGTTCTTCGACGTCACCGACGAGGTGCTCGAGCGCGCGTCAGCGTTGGAGACGCACCAAGGCGTCGCGGTGTTGTTCGCCAAGCGCAAGTGGGAAGACGAAGACCTGTTGCGGAGCGAGAAGGCGCCGCTCGTGCTCTGCGCCGCCGGCGTTCGCGATCCTGGCAATCTCGGCGCGTTGTTGCGCAGTAGCGAGGCCGCCGGCGCGTCTGGCGTCATCACGTTGAAGGGAGGCGCCGATCCATTTCGCGACAAGGCGGTGCGCGGCTCGATGGGCTCGGTGTTCCGGTTGCCGATCCGCCACGGTCTCGATGCGCAGGGCGTGATCGCATTCGCCAAGCAGCACGGGCTGCAGATCGTGACCGCTGAGCTGAACAGCGACGTCGAGTACACCGCCGTCGACCTCAAGCGTCCGACGCTGCTCGTGCTGGGCGCCGAGGCGTCGGGTGTGTCGCCGGCGCTCGCGCAGGCCGCGAACGTGCGTGCGAGCATTCCACTCACTGCTCCAGTCGAGAGCCTCAACGTGGCCGTTGCTGCTGGCGTCCTGCTCTACGAGGCGCGGAGACAGCGGAAGTGAGCCTGTTCGGCGGGTTGCCCGACGAGGAGCCGCAGCCGAAGATGGCTGTGACCAACGCACCGCTCGCCGAACGCATGCGCCCGCGGACGCTGCAGGAGTATCTGGGTCAGGACCAGGTCGTTGGCGAAGGCCGCGCGTTGCGCAGCGCCATCGAGAGCGGCAAGGCCGGATCGCTGCTGTTGTGGGGGCCGCCCGGCACCGGCAAGACGACGCTCGCGCAACTCATCGCCCAGCACGCGGGACTCGCGTTCGAGCCGTTCTCCGCGGTGCTGTCTGGCGTTGCGCAGGTGCGTGATGCGATCGCCGCAGCCGAGAAGCGCAAGTCGCGCACCGGGCAGAGCACTCACGTGTTCGTCGACGAGATCCACCGCTTCAACAATTCGCAGCAGGACGCGTTCTTGCCGCACGTCGAGAACGGACTCGTGCTCCTGGTCGGCGCGACGACAGAGAACCCGTCGTTCTCGGTCAATGCAGCCTTGTTGTCGCGATGCCGGGTGATCGCATTGCAGTCGTTGCCGAAAGACGCGATTGGCGCGCTGGTCGATCGAGCGTTGACGGACCGGGAGCGCGGCCTCGGCGTGCGCGAGTTGCGCATCGATGCCGACGCGAAGGCTCGAATCGCCGTTCTCTGCGGCGGGGATGCACGGCGTGCGTTGACGGCGCTCGAAGCGTGCGCGGCGACTTGTGTTGATCGCGACGTGATCACCGCGGTCATGGTGACGGAGTCGTTCCAGCATCGCGCGTTGCGTCATGACAAGGATGGCGACCTTCACTACGACCTGCTCTCAGCCTTGCACAAGAGCTTGCGCAACTCCGACGTGCAGGCGGCGGTCTATTGGTTTGCCCGCTTTGCCGAAGCGGGTGGCGACGCCGTTTCCGTCGCGCGGCGACTCGTCGCGATGGCGGCAGAGGATGTCGGCCTCGCGGATCCGATGGCGTTGCAGATCGCGGTGTCGGCGCTGCAAGCAACGCAGTTTCTCGGCATGCCAGAAGGTCGGTTGCCACTCACTCAGGCGATCGTCTATCTGGCGGCGGCGCCCAAGAGCAATGCAGTGGTCCGCGCGATCGATGCTGCGGTCTTGGCTGCGCAGCAGGACGAACAGCACCCGGTGCCGCTGCACCTGCGCAATGCTCCGACCGCGCTCGGCAAGGAACTGGGCCACGGCAAGGGCTACGTCTATGCACACGATGTCGCGTCGGGCGTTGGCGCGTTCTCTTGCCTTCCAGACGCGCTGCGCGGCGTCGAGTTCTTCGTCCCCGGCGAACGCGGCTTCGAGAAGAAGCTCGGTGAGCGCATCGCAGAGAACGAGAGGCTCCGGCGCGGCGAAGCGTGAAGGCGCACACGCAGGCGCCGCGGCAGCGCGAAGTCGCTCGCAACTCCGCACGGGGTTCGGTGTCGCTACGATCAGCCCCGCGTGAGCGAAGCTGCTGAGATCCTCTTCGGAGTCGCTGGCTGGTCCTACGAGGACTGGAAGGACGTGGTCTACCCGCGTGGTTGCAAGGACACGCTGCGCTTCGTCGGTGAGCGTGTTCGCCTGATCGAGGTCAACTCGACTTTCTACCGACCGCCATCGGCAAAGACCTGTGCGAGTTGGGCTGCGCGAACCGAGGACCTGGGCACCCTGTTCACCGCGAAGCTGCCGCAGGAATTCACGCACGCATGGTCGCTCGACCCGGAACTCCTGCGCGTGACCAAGGAAGGCTTCGCAGCGCTCGCGAGCTCGGGTCGACTGTGCGCGCTGCTCGCGCAGACGAACTACCGCGTCGAGGCGACGCCCAACAACGTGGCGCACTTCGCACGGCTGCGCGATGCGTTTGCCGATCTGGCGCCGCTCGTCGTCGAGGTGCGGCACAAGACGTGGAACGTGCCGCGCGCGATGGAGGAGATGAAGAGGCTCGGCGTCACGGTCGCGGAACTCGACTATCCCGGCGCGGCTTCTGGTTTCTCGCTCGACTCCACCATGGTGCACGGCGCGGGCGGGATCGCCTACTTTCGCCTGCACGGCCGGAACCCGGCCTGGTTTCAAAAGGGTGCGGGGCGCGATGAGGTCTACGACTGGGAGTATTCGCCGATGGAAGTGATGGAGCTGGAGCAGCGGCTCCTACGCATCGCCAAGGACTCGACGCGCACGCTCGTCGTCGCAAACAACCACTTCCACGGCAAAGCGATGAAGGTGGTGGAGCAGCTTGTCGCGTGGTATCGGGGGCTGACGCAGAGCGGCGAGGCGGCGACTCGAGGACCATCACCCGGCGGCTGAGTCGCGAGGCTTGGTCCTTCGGATCTGTGCGGTTCAGGCCAGTGCCTTGCGCAAGGCTTCGAGGTCGATTGCCAGCCACTCATCACGGCCAGCCCAAAGCCGAGTGTCCGCAGGAAGTCGGTAGTAGGCGGCGCGCGCGGTGCCGAGCGCTTCGTCTTCTGCGAGCTGCCATTGGAGTTGCCCAGAAAGCCGGACCAACTCGGATCGCTGGCCACGTGTGCGCTGGCGCCACTTCTCCACGAAGGAATGCGCCGGCAGGTGGTCGCGCTTGTTGCCGTTGCAGCGCGCGTCAGCAACCACGAGGTTGGCGAGGCCATCCTCGGCAAAGCGGGCCCACGGCAGGAAGTGGTCGACGTGGGCATTCATGCCGAGCCTACCGCCGCAGTAGAAGCACCGGCCTTGCTGCAAGTCGGCCAACGGTTGGCGCACCGCCTCGAGGGCCTTTCGGTTGGCGCCGAAGAGGAAGCCGTGCAGCTTGGACTCTTCCATCTTGCTGCACTTGGCAACCATGCGCGTCCATTCTTGCTGGACGAAGGGCCGCATCAGCGAGTGCAGGCGCGACAGGCATTCGCCGACCCCGGGCTGCAACCGGACCACGTTGTCGAAGTCCGAGTCCTCGCCGCGTTGGTAGGTTTGGACGGAGTCGTGCGTCGGCTTGTGGGCGCCGTCGTCCCAGGACAACGCATACAGCCAAGGGTGATCTTCGCCGGCGACACGCTGCAACTTGGCGAGCGGCATCTCGATCAAACGCACCTCGACATTGTCGACCAAGGTCGTCCAGCTTGTTGCGTCAGCCAGCCGCGCGCGCGCCGGAGACAAGGTGCAACCGACATCGTCCTCGACCTTCTGGCGCAGCTTCTGGATCCACGATGGGATGCTGCTGCCGCGCTGAGTCGTCTGTTGAAGTATCGCGCCGCCGCCGCCGCCAAAGGGCCGCGTCTGGTCCCAGTAGAGTTCGATGACCTTGGTCGCCAGTTGCCGCGTCGTCACCGACTGCGGCGCGGAGCCATCCGCCGCCGTGCGCTCGACGCAGAGGTCCATCAAGGCGATCAGGACCGCGTGCTTGTAGGTGGAGGCGGCGGACCCTTCGCGCAGGATCTGCAGCACGCGCTCCACGATCGCCATCGGGTCCTCCGGCCGAGTCATCCATGGCCGAGGTTAGGCGAAGGGGACGATGGCGGCAACGCGCGCCGACCTCTCAGCCCTTCGCTTCGTTCATCACGTCTTCTACCAGTGCGCGCAACGTCTCGGCCGACAGGTCGAACGCGACGTTGGCGGTGGCGAATAGCTCGGGCAGCGTCTTGCTGCCGCCGAGCGCGAGCGCTTTGCGGTAGGCCTCGACGGCGCCCTTGCGGTCCTTGCGGTAGTTGCTCCAGACCTGCAAAGCCGCGAGCTGCGCGATGGCGTACTCGACGTAATAGAACGCGTGGTTGAAGAGATGCGACTGCGCGATCCACTGCATCGCGAGGGCGTCTTCGATCCCGCTCCAGTCGAGATGCGGCGCAAAGCGCGCTCGGATCCTGAGCCAGGCTGCCCGGCGTTGTTCGCGCGTGTGGCCCTCGTTGCCATAGACCCAGTGTTGGAACGCGTCGATCGAGGCGATCCACGTCAGGGTGCGAAGGATGCCTTCGAGGTGTTTCTTGCGCGCGACCTTGCTGTCGTCGGCCGAATACGCAGCGTCGAGGTGCTCGAGCCCTAGCAACTCCATCGACATGCTCGCGGTCTCGGCGAACTCGATCGGATAGTCGCGGAACCCGATCAGGTCGTGATCGCGGCACAGGATCGAATGGAAGGCGTGGCCGCCTTCGTGCAGCAGCGTCTGGACGTCGCCATGGAGTCCGACGCCATTCACGAACAAGAACGGCAGCCGCACGTCCTCGATCTGGTACTGGTAGCCGCCCGGCGCCTTGCCCTTGCGACTCATCAGGTCGAGCAGCCCGTGTTCGACGAGCACATCGAACTCAGCGCAAAACCGTGGGTCCACTTTTGCGAACAGCTTGCGACAGATCGCAATGAGTTGATCCTGCGTCGCGAATGGGCGCAGCGGCGGCCTGCCGCCGAGGTCGACCTCGAGGTCCCAAGGCCGCAGCGTCTGTTGCGAGAGGCGACGAGAGCGGTCGCGGTCGAGTGCAACGACGGCGGGCACGACGCACGTTGCGATGGCGTCATGCAATGACAGGCAGGCTCTCGCGTCGTAGTCGTAGCGCCCGAGTTCCAGAAAACGAAAGTCCGTGTAGGAGGTGTGGCCCGCGTTCTTCGCCATGCGCTGCCGCAGCGCGATGAGTTGGTCGTAGATGTCTTCCAGCTCGTCCCACGTTTGCTTCCGGGCCGCGAGCGAAGCGCGCCAAGCGCGTTCGCGCAGGCTCCGCTCCTGGCTCTCGTAGTAGGGCGCCATTTGCTGCAGCGTGTGCGCCTTGCCGTCGAACTCGACTGTGATGCCACCGAGGATCGCCTGTTGTCGAGTCTGCAGCTCGGACTCCAGGTGCTGCAGGTCCGTGTTCTCCTTGCGGAACAGTTCGCTCTGCGTGCGGCGCTTGCGCAACAGCACGTGGAACGTGTGCTGTTCGAGTTGCGAGCAACCCTTCGAAGTGAGGAGGCGCTTGTCGAGGCGATCGGCAAGCGCTTTGACTTCGGGCATGACTTGTTGCTCGAGGTCGAGGTAGCGCTGCTTCTTGGTCGCGTCTTCGGTGTCGCAGGTCATCGCGACGTAGCGACGCGCCTGTTCGGCGCCGATGCGCGCGAGCAACTCGCTCTCGTCTGCGAGCCAGCGCTCGGCTGCGATGGCGTCGGGGATTTCGCGGCGGGCGAGATCCTCGAACAGTGGCCGCAGTTGCGCGAGATCGCCGGCGTCGAGGCTCGTCGGCACGAAGCGCCAGGTCGGGGTGCGAAGGCTTGCTGTCACGTCTGCCATTGATCGGCGGAAGGCACGGTGGCACGCAAGTCCGCTCTGCCGTCGACGCGCCGGATTGGTCCACCGGCCCGGCGCTGCGAGTCCGATGGCAGCGTCGTTGCGCCGCTCCACGCCTGTCGCCGCCACAGGACATCAGAAGGCCGCGCTGGGGGCGGCCGTCGCCCGCAGAGCCGGGCCGGAGTCGCGAATGCCGCGGCACGGCCGTTGCCAACGGCGCCGACTTCGCCGAGCCATGCAAATCAACCCGCCAGCCTCGCTGCTTTCGTCCGCTTCGTTCGCCGCTCTGCTGACCCTCGCCGCCTGTGGCGGCTCGACCAGTGCCCCGCCGCCCGCCGTTATTCCTGCGTCAGCGCCCGTCTCGATCCTTGTCGAGGTCTACGACCCGGTGACCAACTGGGTCTGGGAGAACGTGGGTGTGCGCATCGTCGAGGCCGACCACGAATGGTCGAGCCACACCTGCATCAACTACTGGGAGGACTGGTATCTGACAGACGGCAACGGGCAGACGTTGTTGACCGAATACGACCTCGCTTGGGCCGAGGTTGGATTCCGCGAGGATGCATCGGGACGCGCGGTGCTCGGGTCGCGGTGGTTCGAGGACGAGGCGACGGTTCTGTTGGAAGTGTGGGCGGAGGGGTTCGCGCCGGTCTACGTCGAAGTCGACCTCTGCTGGTGTGAACCGGACGTCTATGTCGCGGTGCCGTTCTGGTGATGCGGAGTTGCTCGCCCGCGGCGGATCACGAAGTCTGGTCTTCAGCATCGAGGAAGCGAGCCCTCGCTTCCTTGGCAGGAACCATGCAGGACTCGCGCTTGCCGAACCAGCGGTAGCGATTGCGCGCGACCAAGCGATACACCGGGTCGCGCAAGCAGGCTGGAATCAGGAAGAAGACAACGAACACGGACCAGGGAATGCCGAGCAGCATGGCGATGCGCAGCACGGCGTTCGTGCGCAGGTAGTGGCGTCCATCGTGGACCAGCACGAGGCTGTCGGCGTCAGGACAGTTGAGCCCGATGCGCGCCAACTCGGCCTTCGCCACGGTCGACTGCAGCGAAGCGAAGCGGAACTTGCAGGCGTGGTCGCGACGCAGGATCCACTGCACGGATGCATTGCAGAGTTTGCATGCGCCGTCGAACAGGATGAGAGGATGCGATTGGGTCGCTGAATCGCTCACGCAGGACAGCATAGTCCAGGCGGGTTCACGCAGGCGCGGTCCGAACAGCGCCCGTCGCGGTGTCGACGAGAAGGATGGCTTCCGTGTCGGACGGTAGCGACGCAAGGGTCCGCCCGTCCCGATCCCATGCAGCTGAGCCGCCCGCCGCCACGAACCCTTCGCATGGACCGACGCAGTTGACCATCCACGTCATCGCGTTGTGCTGCTGCGAGATCTCCGGCAGTCGCGAGTGCGCTGCCTCTACGCTTTGCGCGTGTTTCGCCACGCTTGCCAAGTAGCCCGTTGCGCCGTCTGCGAACGCGCATGCTGCATGTTCGTCGCGCGACAGCTCGTAGCAGATTGCGACTCCGATGCGCATGGCCCCGTTCGCTTCGACGTCGATGGTCGTCGATGCCGCGGGGTGCGCTTCGAAGTGCGGCTGCTCGTCGTCGTGCAGCCACTGTTTGCCCAGCCAGCGCGTCGTGCCGTTGATCGCCAACCATGCCGCGCCGATCCGAGGCTTGTCGACTCCGCACAGCGGCGCGCCGACCAACGCTTGGATCCGCGACGCTGTCACGAATGCGCGCAGCGGAGCGAGTCGCGCATCGTCCTTGGCAAATGCGAGTGGGCGCGCGAGCCTCGGCTCGTAGCCAGTCATCGAGAGCTCAGGGAACGCGGCGAGATCGGCGCCGTAGCGTGCCGCTGCGCGCAAGAAGCGAAGGTGCGTGGCCAGGTTCGCCGCGACGTCGCCGGCGATGGGGCGCAGTTGGCACAGCCCAAGGAGCATGAGGGCAGGATGCGCTGGCAGCGTCCAATGCGCCAGCCAGGGTCGCCCGAGACTCAGCGAAGGAAATCGCGCAGTCGCTCGAGCAGGCCAGAGTAGCGCGCGCCGTCGTCGTGGTTCTTGACCGCGAGATCGAGGGCCTTCTGCGAGCCGACCAGCACGACGAGCTTTTTCCCGCGCGTGATCGCGGTGTAGAGCAACGAACGCTTCAGCATCGGGAAGTGATCCGTGACGAGCGGGATCACGACCGCCGGGTATTCGCTGCCTTGGGAGCGGTGCACCGAGATTGCGTAGGCGGGCACGAGGTCGGCGAGTTCTTCGAAACGGTATTCGATCTCTCGTTCGACGAACCGGACCCACAGCTTTGCCGCGGCCGCGTCGATGTGCAGCACCCTGCCGACGTCTCCGTTGAAGATGTCGCGGTCGTAGTCGTTGCGGATCTGCATGACCTTGTCGCCGCTGCGATAGACCTTGCCCGCGCGTTCGACTTCGAGCGTGCCTGGATTCAGCACGTCCTGCAGGTCGCGGTTGAGCTGATCCGCGCCCACGTCACCGCGATACATCGGGCACAGGACCTGCACGTCGTGGCGCGGGTCCAGTGCAAATCGCTTGGGGATGCGCTGCGCGACGATCTCGCGCACGAGCATGCGAGCGTGCGAAGCGTCCTGCGCCTTCACGAAGTAGAAGTCGCTGTCCTCGGCTCCGCCCCGAGGCACATCGCCGCGCAGGATCCCGTGCGCGACCTGCACGATGTCAGAGCCCTTTTGCTGGCGGAAAATCTCCGTCAACTGCGCGACGGCGGGCCGACCCGAGCCGATCACGTCTGCCAGCACGTTGCCCGGGCCGACGGATGGCAGTTGGTTTTGGTCGCCGACGAGCACCAGCGGCATCGATGGCGGGATTGCGGCGAACAACGACGCGGCGAGCTGGATGTCGAGCATCGACGATTCGTCGATGACCAGCAGTTCGGCGTCGAGCTTGTTGTCGGCGTCCCGAGCGAAGCGACCGATTCCGGGCGTGAACTCCAGCAGGCGATGGATGGTGCGAGCCGGACGTCCCGTGGACTCCTCGAGACGTTTGGCAGCGCGACCCGTCGGTGCTGCGAGCAACACTCGAAGGCCCTTCTGCGCGACCGCTTCGCAGACGGCACGGATGATCGTGGTCTTGCCGACGCCGGGACCGCCGGTGATCACCGTCACTGGCTCGGTCAGTGCGAGTTCGAGCGCGCGCCGCTGGCCTTCGGGCAGTGCGAAGCCAGCCGATCGCTCGAACCAGCCGATCGCAGGCTCCGGCCTGATGCCGAGCAGTCCCTTCTTGCGCGCCAACAAGGCGTGAATGGAGCGCGCCGCCGCGTCCTCGGCGGCGTGCAGTTGGGTCAGATAGGTGATCGGCCGCGGATCGTCGTGCAGCAGCACGGGACCCGGCGGCAGTTGACGCACGATCGCGCCATCGTTCGCGAGCGCCTCGACGTGTGGCGCGACCGCTTCCTTCGCGCAGGCGAGCAGTTCGGCGGTGCGAGCGACGAGTTCGTGCTCGGGCAGGTAGCAGTGACCGTCTTTCGCCCCGTTCTGCAGCGTGTGAACGAGCGCCGCGGCGAGCCGTTCGGGCGCTTCGGGTGCGATGCCCAAACTGCCGGCGAGCCGGTCGGCGGTGCGAAAGCCGATGCCGATCACCTCGTCCGCGAGTCGGTAGGGGTTCGCGGCGATCAGGGCCGATGCGTTCTTGCCGTAGCGGCGCACGATGCGCGCCGCGAGCCCGGGCCCGAGTCCGTGCTGCCGCAAGAACACGAGCACGTTCTGCACGTCCTGCTGCGCGTGCACCGCGGCGGTCAGATCCTGGATCTTGCGCGAGGTCAGCCCCCGGACCTCGCGTAGGCGCTCCGGGTGGTTTTCGATGACGTCGAGGGTCGCCTCCCCGAAGACCTCGGTGATCTTCCGCGCCGTCGCCGGACCCAGGCCCTTCACGAGGCCCGAGCCAAGGTATGCCTCGATGCCGTCGACCGTCTTCGGCGCCACCAGTTCGCAGGTCTCGACCTGCACCTGGCGACCGAACTTGGGGTGCTCGCCTTCGGGGCCTTGGACCCTAACCGTTTGTCCTTCGGCAAGTTGTGCGATCTGCCCCACGACCGTGAGCGTCCGACCGGTCGCTTCTTCGACGATGCGGGCGACGCCGAACCCAGTGTCGGGGTTGCGGAAGGTGAACCGTTCCAGGGTCCCGGTCACGGTGCGCAGCGGCTCTGCTTCAGAGGCCATCGTGGTGGGCGAAGTTGGGGCGGACTCTCAGGGTGCAGGTTTCCGGCGTTGCTCTCTGGCTGGCGCTCGCTATGGTTTCGCGCCCTCTTGCCTGCGGGTGCACCGGTTGGATTCGTCCGTCGGCGCTCGGCGCCGCCGGTCCCGCCTAGTTTCCAGTAAGCCCGCTCGATTTCCCAGCCACATGATCCGCGTCCAGGTCCGCCCGAACGAGCCCCTCGAAGCTGCTCTGCGTCGCTTCAAGCGCCAGTGCAACTACTCCGGCATCTTCCGTCTCGCCAAGAAGTATGCGCATCACGAGAAGCGCAGCGACCGGCGTCGGCGCGAAGAGCGTGAGCGCATCCGCAACATCCAGATGGCGGAGCGTCGCCGTGGCAACGGCGGCCCGAAGAACCCGCGCGTCGGCAACAAGAAGCGCAAGGGCAAGAACGCGACGGGCCGCGGCGCTCGTGGCCAACGTCCGGGTGAGCAGGATTTCGACCCGTTGACTGCGGACACGACCATGCAGAAGCCGGTCGGCGCAGGCGCGTCGGTCGAGTAACCGGCGGCTGTTCGGTCGCGCAGGCAGAGTCGTGCTGCCCAAGTTTCCCGGCGAACCGCCGCGCGACCTCAGTCGACCGCTGGAGCAGATCCGGTTCTTGGTCGATGCCCGCTATGACGGAGCGCGACTCGACGTCGCGCTCGCAGCGGTGCTCACCTGGCGCTCACGCGAGAGCGTCCACCGCTTGATCGACGGTGGGTTCATCAAGCTGGCTGGCCGCAAGGCCGTGGCCTCTCGACGACTCAAGACTGGCGAAACCGTCTTGATCGACATCCCGCCGCAGAAGCAGGCGACTCCCAATCTCGAGGTGACGCTGCACTTCCCGATCCTCTACGAGGACCAGTGGATGGTGGCGGTCGACAAGCCGCCCGGACTTGCAGTGCACCCCTCGGGGCGCCGCCTCGATGGAACCCTGATCACCGAGTTGCACCGCCGCTACCGGCGCCCCGATGAGCCGGAGCGCGACGTGGTGCCGCGGCTCTTGCATCGCATCGACGTCGAGACCTCGGGCGTCGTCGCCGTCAGTCTGGACGAGCAGTTCCATCACCTCGTTGCGCGACAGTTCGAGGATCGTGATGTGCAGAAGGTCTATCTCGCGGTCGTGCACGGAATCCCCAAGGAGCAAGAAGGCACGATCGAGTTCTCGATTGGCCCGGATCGTCGTTCCGAAGTGCGTCTGAAGCTGGAGGCGCGCACGGACGGCACCGGCCTATCGGCACTGACGCACTACAAGACTCTGCGCAGCAACGCGCGCTACTCGCTCATTGAGCTGCGTCCGCAGACGGGTCGCACCCACCAACTGCGCGTGCACATGGCTGCGATCGGATGCCCCTTGGTCGGCGACAAGATCTATGGCGGCGACGCGTCGATCTTCTTGGAACAACTCGCCGGCAACCTGAGCGAGGCGAGTCTGGCGAAGCTCGTGCTGGATCGCCACGCGCTGCATGCCCGCCATCTGCGCTTCTTCCATCCGATGCGCAACGAGACGATGGAGATCGAAGCGCCGCTGCCAGACGACATGCGGGCGCTCATCGGCGACTGACGCTCGACTCGACGGTCCGAGTCAGAGCTTGAACAAGTAGGGAGTCGCGAGCCGGTAGCGATCGGTATCGGCGGTCGGGTCGGGGCTCGCGCGCTTGCTGGACGCGATCTTTGGGGCGGTTTGCGCCGCCGCGCGCGCGATTTCCGCTGGCTTGGCATCGGCGCCAATCGCTTTGTCGAGCAACATCGTGCCTTGGTCTGCCTCGGTTCGGACGGTCATGGGAACCTCCATCGGGCGAAGGCGCAGAGGCTATTCGGCTTTGGCACAGCCGACAATCCCCGGCGCGTCGGCAGCATGGTCAGGTTCCTAGGAACAGACCGATCAACAACGGCAGGACACAGAGCACGAGATAGAGCGCAGCGAGAGCAGCCAATTCGCGGCGGAGGCTCTGCGCGATTGCCATCGCTTGCGGTGCTGCGGGTCGAAGGTTGGGCATGGCGGCCGGCCTGGGCTCTTGTGCGGACCGTGCCAGGACCGCGTCACGTGAGGGGCGCAACGCATAGACGATGGCGGCCACGGCGGCGACGGTGGCGGTCGCGAGCAGCGGCAGTTCTGCCGAAGCGACCAGCGCGGCAGCCCCGGCGAGCGCGAGGGCCCAGACGGTCAGATTGCCGAGATCGAGGGCAGTCTGCGGATCGTCGCGCGAGAACGGCACGTCGTCGAGTTCGCGCGTCATCAGTCGTGTCACTGCGCCGCCGACGCAGAATGAGTAGCAGCAGAGCAACGCGATCCACATGGGCCGGTCCGTCGTTGCGAGCAGGAGCGCGAACAAGACCGCATGGACTGGCAGCAGAACGCGTGTGATGAGCGCAATGGCGGCGGCGCGCTGCGTTCGCAACAGGCTGATGCGAGGCGCCGAGTCGAAGATCCAGCGCCCATCCGGCACGTCGGACTGCCGCGCCATGGCGATGACGAAGGGCATGTAGATCGCAGGGAACTGCAGGGCCATCGCAATGAAGAGGCTGGCGCTCTGCGCGTCGCCGCTGCGCAACGCGAGAAACGCGATCGCCGCGGGCACGCCGAGCAGCGGCAGCACGCGCGCACGGACACTGGGACTGCGCCAGAGCATCGTCGCGCAGAAGGCCGTGATCGCCGCATCCTCGGGCGCGCCTGCGAGGCGGCGGTCGAGTCGCGCCATTGCGCCGCGCGGCGGAACTCGGCGCGATCGATCGTTCTCGGGCTCGGACACGAGCACTGACAACAAGAGCAACAACGCGCCGACGCATAACCAGGGCATGGCGCGCCACGACTCGCCGACCGGGTCGTGAAGGATCTTGGCCGCATGATAGGGCGGCAGCATTTCCGCGCCGATCCGTCCCATCGGCAGCGCGGAGGCGTCCTTCGACAGCGCCGACAGCGACAGCGCAAATAGTGCGACGCCAAATGCGAGCACGGCGGCTTTGCCGGTGCCCGCTACCAGCGCTGCTCCATGCGTCCCCATGATCCTGCGCGCGATGCGCAGCACGACGGACAACGATGAGGCGGCGAGCGCGGTGCAGGCGCATGCCAGCGCGATGTAGGCGGGGACCTTCCAAGGATCGCCTTCATGGCATGCAAGCAGGATCGCAGGCGACAGCGCCATGCCGACCGTGACGAGCAGCAGCGAGAATGCCGCATGCATCGTGCGCGCGAGCGCGAATGGCAGTCTTCCGAGAGGCGAGGTCGCCTGCAGCACGCGGTCGGCGGCGCGGCGGTTGGCGGGTTGTTCGGTGTCGAAGCAACCGGTCGCGACCAGCAGCGTCACGACGCTCAGCGTTGCCGCCGTGAACGGCACCGGCGGGATTTCGGGATACAGCAGCGCCGCGACGCCGAGCGACAAGAACGATTGAGAGAAGACCGTCGTCGTCAACGTGCTCGAGTTGCCGCCGGTTTTCCGTGCATCGCCGAAGAAGTCGAGCACGAGCCACGCGCCAACGAGGGCGCGGATCGGATTCGTCTTGGCCCCGCCGTGCATGGCGGAGCAAGGTAGCGTGTGCGCCGCTGCGGCAACAGCGCACCGCGTCCGACTCAGGCGTCGCCCGCTGCCTGCATCCGCTTTTCGCGGCGCTCGTCGGCGGTCTGCTCGTTTTGCATGCGGCCCAAGAATGCGTCACCGAGCTTCGCGCGGACGTAGCGCGCAAACAGCGGCGTGGCCTGCTGCATGTGCGTGAACATGTCGATCGCGACCTTCCGATACGAGAAGTGCCCCTCTGGCCCGCTGCGAAGTTCGACGAAGTAGTCGAGCTGACGCGGCTCGAACACGATGCGCACTCGCTGCAAGAAAGCGAACGGAGTCACGTAGGCGGCGGCTTGGGGAAAGTTCGCTGCGACTTTCTGCTGCAGGGTCGCAGCGCGTTCGAGGACTTCCCTGTAGCGCGCGCCCTGGCCCGCGGCGTCGACGAGTGGCGGCACCGCGAAGCCGTGTTCGACCGTCAGCGATTGCTGCTGTTGGAAGCCTTTCCGGTGTCTTGCGATGTCGCGGTAGGCGCCGAAGTCGAGCAGAACCTCGAACTCGAAGGGATCGCCGCCTTCGAGGCCGGCGGGCCACGCGTCGTGCTTGCCGCGCGCGGCCATGACCTCGTCGAGCAGCTTTTCGCGCTGTGGCGTCGTCAGTGCGCGCACACGGTCGCAGATCGCCGAGAACGGCGTCGTCGCGTGCTCGAACAGCATTGACGCAAGCAAGCGCACATCCAGGTCCTGATCGTGCCGCAGCAAAGTGACATGCCCTTCGTTGGCGCGCGTCAACGCCGCAGGAGCCGGGCGCAGGCGCAAATCGTCGGCGAGGCGACGCAGCGTCACGTGTTGGTGCTGCAAGAACTGACTCTCGCGGGCGTGCGCCAGCAGGGTCGGCAGCGCCTTCTCGGCTTCTTCGCGGATGCGTTGGCCGACGGTTCGGAACTCGGGGAGCGGATGGCTCATCAGTTCGGTGATGACATCGCTCAATGTGCGTGCGTCTGCGACCATGCCCCACTTGGTGTAGATCGCCGGGGTCAGCAGGTAGCGCGATGCGTCAAAGGCCTCCGCCTTCAGCGTGCGCAACCACGGAGCCTCCTTCTCGTCTTTCTGTCGTGGTCGGATCTGCTGCAGGTAGACGAGCAGCGAGTCGTTGAGTTCGCGGTAGAGCGCGAACGTCTCGGCGAGAATCGCGTCATAGGCCGCGAGCGGATCGCCGCCACCCGCGACGACTTCTGGGTCGCGCCAGTGCGTCTCTGCCGAGAAGGAGATGTAGCGCGTCGACGACTCCTCGAAGGTGCAGCGTCGCTCACGTTGGATGAACCGGGTTACGAGCTGCGAGACGCGTTCGATCGCGAGATGGACGATCGAGCCTTCGCGCAGCGAGTTGTGCCCGTGGTCGATCGCGTAGGTCTTCAAGAACTGCCCGGCCTTGTCGGCCATGAGTTCCGTCAACGTGTCGCCGCCCGCAGCCTTCTCGATATACCCATCGAGACTGCGACCCGTCGCCGCGAGGCCTTGCTCGAGCCGTTCCAGGAACTGGTCCCGCATCGACTTGCTGCTGCGCGAGTAGACGCCGTTCAGGGTGGCGGCCACTTCCTGAGGCACGTTGCGGACGAGGTAGATGTCCGCGTGCTCGGCGCCGTCGACCACGGAGAAGTGCCGTTGGAGCAGGGCTCGCTGCGCTGCGGTGTAGGGCATGGGGGAACAGACTAGCCAGCGTCTGGCGGCAATGCTCCTGGTGCGACGATGGCGCAGCAGACTGTGGCGGAGCATGGTCTGCTGCGGCGACCTAGGCCGGCCTCCGGCCCATCTCGCACGCTGTCGCGGCAGCCCGCAGGATGGAGCGTGCCCGCGACCGACGAGGCTGAGCAGGATCGTTGGGGCCATGCGCTGGTTGAGGTCGCGATAGGCCGGTCCGCCAGCTGCTCGCGCTGACCACGACGCAAATGGATCCGAAATCGTCCGCGCCTTGGCAACGCGACTTCTTCACCACCGGCCCCTCGCGAGGTTGCTCATCCCTGGGAATGAGCGAGAATGTACCGACGTTATGTCAGGCCAGCACCCCAATCCCCAACTCTTCGTAGTCGGTTGCCCGAGGTCCGGAACCACGCTGATGCAGCGCATGTTGGACGCCCATCCGATGATGGCGGTGGCGAACGACACGAGCTTCATCCACAAACCATTGAAGTGCTGCGTGCCAGACTTCAAGCAGGCCATGCGTCGCACCGGCGATGTGCCTTTGACGCCTGAGATCGTGGCGTTCACGCGCAACTACAAGCGCTTTCAGCGGCTCGGCCTCAAGGACGAGCAGATCGACCGTGCTGCCAAGGCTTCGACCTACCGCGGGTTCGTGACTGGCCTCTACGACGAGTTCGCGAAGATGCACGGCAAGCCGATCGCCGGCGAGAAGACCCCGGACTTCGTGCGCCGCATCCCGTTGCTGCATCAGCTGTATCCGCAGTCGAAGTTCGTCCACATCATTCGCGATGGCCGCGACGTCGCGTTGTCCTCGGTCGAGTGGGCCGGCAAGGGCATCGGCCCGAGCAAGTTCGAGCTCTTTGCGAAGTACCCGGTCGCAACGACCGCGATGTGGTGGTGTTGGCAGGTCGCGTCGGGTCGGAAGGACGGCGCGCAACTACCGAAGGACCTCTACCACGAAGTCCGCTACGAGAGTCTGTGCGACGAACCCGAGGTGACCCTGCGCGGCATCACGGACTTCCTCGGGGTCCCGTATGACTCCAAGATGGCGCGTTACCACGAGGGCAAGGAATCCTACGAACCGAGCGCGTCGGCCAAGAGCGCATGGCTCCCTGTGACCAAGGGTCTTCGCGACTGGCAGGCGCAAATGAGCGCGCGCGACCTGCAGGTCTTCGAGGCGCTGGCCGGTGATCTGCTCGACTCGCTTGGTTATGCGCGCGCTGCCGCGCCTGCGTCAGCGGACGTTGCCGCCGACGTCGAGCACTGCCGCCGCTGGTGGCATTCTTCCGAAGCGCGCGACTGACGTTCGCTCGGGAAATGCGGCGGCTCAGTGTGCCGCGTGCAAGGTCTCGAGGTGGCGCTCGACCTCGATGGCGGCCATGCAACCTGAGCCAGCGGCAGTGACCGCCTGGCGGTAGTAGCTGTCCTGGCAATCGCCTGCCGCAAACACGCCATCGATGTTGGTCGCGGCCTTGCCCGGCGTCGTCAGGATGTAGCCCTTGTCGTCCATGTTCAGCGCGCCGCGGAACAGTTCGGTGTTGGGTCGGTGTCCGATCGCGAGAAACAGGCCGTCAGCGGGCACGCGCCGCTTCTCGCCGGTCTCCGTCGCTGTCAGTTCGAGGCCGGTGACCTTGCCCGCGCTGACGTCGAAGACGTCGGTCACGTGTTGACCCCAGAGCATCTCGATCTTGGGATTCTGCAGCGCGCGTTGCTGCATGATCTTGCTCGCGCGGAGCTGGTTCTTGCGCACGACGAGATAGACCTTGCTCGCGAACTTCGTGAGGAAGTTGGCCTCCTCGCAGGCCGAGTCGCCGCCGCCGACCACGTAGACGACCTTGTTCTTGAAGAAGAAGCCATCGCAGGTCGCGCATGCAGACACGCCGCGCCCTTGCAGCTTCTTCTCGTTGGGCAGTCCGAGATACAGCGCGCTCGCGCCCGTCGAAATGATCAGGGTCTGGGTCTTGAAGACCAAGTCGTCGTCGGTCTTGACCGTGAATGGCCGCTTCTTCAGATCGACCTCGATGCCGATCGCGTGGTGGATCTTGGTGCCAAAGCGTTCCGCCTGTTCGCGAAACTGGTCCATCATCTCCGGGCCCATGATGCCCTTCGGGAAGCCGGGATAGTTTTCGAC
>SXPK01000082.1 GCA_005776365.1 Planctomycetia bacterium | reverse complement strand
TCGGACTTCCACCTCGCTTATGAGGTGCCGATCAGCAACGTCGACACTGACGGCAGCGGCCCGATCGGCCGCTACTACATCAGCGCCAAGGACGGTGCAGTCCTCAGCTTTGCAAACGACAAGCACGAGTGCGGCCTCGCCAACTGTGGCCTGTCGACTGCTGCTGAACTCGCCAAGACCGCGAAGAGCGCCGACAACAGCCCCTTCGTCCTGACGACGGTCACGGTGCTGGCTTGGACGCGCGTCGGCATCGACGCGACGGCTGCCCTGGTCAATGTTCCGGCCGCGGGCCTGCTGCTCAACGTTCCGGGCATTGGCAACGTCACCACGGACTTGAACGGCCAGTTCACGGTCGACATCGCCGCACCGGTCTCGGTGACGCTCGGCGCCCTCGACGGCCGCCATCACGCCGCGATGATCGGCGGTTCGGCCCCCGCAGGCACGTTCACGCTCACCCCCGGTGTCGCCAACACGATCCAGATCGGCGCGGCGGCCGACACTCCAGAACAGGCTGCCCACATCACGGCGAGCCACTGGATCGACCGCACCAATGAGTGGTCGCGCTCGATCCTCGGCAACTCGAGCCAACTTGCGACGGCGAGCAACATCACGCCGACGGTCAACATCGCATCGACGTGCAATGCCTACTACACCGGCAACACGATCAACTTCTACGCGGCTGGCGGCGGCTGCAGCAACACGGCCTTCAGCACGGTCATCTCGCACGAGTGGGGCCACGGCTTGGATGAGCGCTACGGCGGCATCAGCAACTCAACCGCCGAAGGCTGCAGCGAAGGCTGGGGCGACATCCTCGGCCTCTACCTGATGGACACGCCGCTGCTCGGCAGCGGATTCCAGATCGCGGGCGTCGCGCTGCGCCGCGGCGACAACACGTTCACCTACCCCTACTCGACCACGTCGCCGCACGGCGCTGGCCAAGTCTGGATGGGTTTTGCGTGGCGACTGCGCGAAAACCTCCGCGCTTCGTTTGGCACCGCGCAGGCGATCGCGATCAGCAATGACATCGTCATCAGCTCGATCGTGGGCAACGCCGCGACCCGCCCTGACTGCGTCACGCAGGTGTTCATCGCCGACGATGACGACGGCAATCTGCTGAACGGCGTCCCGCACTACGCGCAACTCAGCGCCGCCGCGATCACGAAGGCGCTGCCTTACCCCGCGATCCAGCTGATCTCGATCGCGCACAACACGCTGCAGAACACCGGCGACCGCTACAACTCTCGCGTCGCGTTCGCGACCGTGTCGCCGACCGATGGCGGCACGCTGACCGACATCAGCATCGTCTATTCGGCCGCTGGCGGCCCGACCCTGACGCGAAGGATGGTCCCGAGCGGCGGCACGAACACCTACCGCGCCATGCTCCCGGGCATCGCATCCGGTCAGGTGACCTACCACTTCTCAGCGTCGAGCACGACTGGCACCACGCGCTATCCGCTGTCGGGCGAACTGGCCTACACGGTCAACGCTGGCCTCGGTGGCACCTATGCTCAGGTGTTCTCCGAGGGCTTCGAAGCCGCGGGCACGCCCGCGGGCTGGACGACGGGTCGCACGTCGACCACGGGCACGGTCGACTGGCAGTTCGGAACGCCGAACGGCAAGTCGGGCACTTCACTCGGCGTGCCCTGGGCGGATCCACTCGGCGCGCCCACTGGCTCGCGTGGGGTCTCGACCGATCTCGGCACTGGCACAGCAAACGGCGCCTACCCGAACAACATCGTCGAGTACTGCCGTACGCCGACCTACAACCTGAGTGGTCGCAGTGGCGTCGTCCTCCGCTTCAAGCGCTGGCTGTCCGTCGAGGAAGGCCAGTTCGACAAGTCGCAGATCTTCTGCAACGGCACGCTGGTGTGGGAGAACGACGCGCTCGGCAACCTGATCGACACCTCTTGGCAGACCTTCGAATATGCGCTGCCGATGGCGGACAACAATGCGGCGGTGCAAGTGGAGTTCCGATTGACGACTGACGCGGGCCTGACGCTCGGCGGTTGGAACATCGACGACTTCGAGATCGGCACCCGCACGGTGCCGCCGCTACCGTGCGTCATGCAGATGACGCCCGAGCAAAGCAGCGCCGGCCAACCGATCACCATGTCGATCAGCACCGGCGGCCTGCCCAAGCTGTTCGTGTTGGTGCTTGGCGACACTGCCGGCCCGACGAGCGCACCGGGCTTCCCGACCGCGGCGGTCGGCGGCAACCTCGACTTCTACGTCGACCTCTCGAACGCGACGGGCAACTTCAGCCTGAACTACCCGTCATTCGCCGGCATGCCGCCACAGGGCATCCTGGTCTACTCGCAGGTCTTGGTCTTTGAGCCGGACGGCAGCTTCTCGCTGTCCAATCAGTTCAAGAACCTCTTCGTCCCGTGAGTCTCACGCGCGCGTGGATCGATCCACGCGCGACAGCCTGAGAATCAATCGACGAGGCGCGGTAAAACCGCGCCTCGTTTCGTTTCCAGACCGCCTTGCAGCCATACCGCCACGCCGCCCTGCTGTTCGTCGCGAGCCTCTCTCTGCGCACGGCGCATTGGCTGCTGTCGCCCGAGCGCGCGGACGCCTTCGTTGCGAGCTACCAAGGCGATGCCACCTATTGGCAGATGTTCTGCAATGGAACCGCCGGCCTGGAAGCAGCGCTGCCATTCCGACCGCCAGGAATGCGCTGGCTCGCAGAAGCGCTCTGGGACGGTCGCGGCCCCGCCTACTTGCCACGCGCCGTCATGACAGTGCTCGGCGCGCTCGTTCCACCTGCGCTCTACCTCGGACTCGTGCGCTCGTTCGAGCCGCGCCTCGCGCTGATGGCCGCCTGGATCTGCGCATGCAGCAACGCGCTGATCGTGCTCGGCAGCGGATTGCACGTTGAGATCCCCTACCTGCTGCTGTGCACGCTCACCATCGGCGACTTCGAGCGCATCCGCACGAGTGCGGCGCCCTTCGCCGCCGCACGTTGGGGCGTGATCAACGCCATTGCATGCCTGTTCCGCGCCGAGCATCTGCTCTTCGTCGCGATGTCGCTCGGCTTGCTGGCGTGGAAGAAGCGCGAACGACGCGCGCGCGATCTCGGCGTGGCCACTGCCGTGTTCGCCGCCACGTTGCTGCCATGGCAACTGCACGTCGCATCCTCGATCGCAGACTTCAATGAGGGCCGCATCGACGGCGCGCTGCGATTGCCGCAGCTGCCTCCACATGGTTCCCCGCCTTGGGACCAAGACGCACTCGCAGCAGTCCGCGCCATGCCTGCATTTGCGCAAGCGCCAACGGCCGCGTTCGTCGGCGACACCGTGCGCGCACGTGGCGAAGAACGGGTCACGCGCGACAGCCTAAAGATCCTCGACGAAGCCTATGGCTGTCGACCCGAGCCACTGCACACGCCGCTGCTCGCGCTCTATGGGCCGCTCAACTTCTTTCTCGCCAACTGCGCCGAGAGCGACGGTGGTTTCACGCGCGCGGCGCTCGACCGCAGGCCGCGACTGCTCGGCGGCGAGTCGAAGTATCCTGCTGGACTGCTCCTCGTGTTGCCGAAGGACCTATCGCTCGGTTACCCACCGCACCTCGACGCAGTGAACCACGGCTATCGCAATGGGCTGCACTGGATCGCAGATCATCCACACGACGCGCTGGCGTCATGCCTGCGGAAGCTCACGATCTCCTGGCGTGGAGCGGCTTCGGGATTCTTGGCCACGAACGCGCCTCTCGGCCGAGACGGCACCCGAGAGCCAGTCGACATCGTGACACCTGAGTCGATCGTCGCTTCGACGTGGCGCGCGCTCCTGCTGATGCTCGCCATGTATGGAGCAACCCGCCTGCGTCGTGAGCCAGCAGCGGCCGGGCTGCACATCTGGTGGCTCGCGCGGCTGTTCTTGGCAGTTTGCTTTTTTGGCTACGCACGGCTCGGAGCAACGTGCTTGCCGGCCCTCGCGGCTCTCTGGGCAGCCGCCCTCGCTCCCCTCTACGCCCGGGCGGAAACCACCCTGCACCGCCACAGGGTCCCTGTCATCGTCCTGCTGGCCACGGTTGCGGCCGCAGACACCGCCGCAAGCTCCCTGGACCATCGGCCCTCCGTCACCGGTTCCGCTAGCCCGCACGCGCAGAAGACTGTCCGTCATTGACGGCCGCTGGTTGGCAGGGGCTACCCACGCGACGAGTCTCCACCTAAGGTCAGGGGGTCCCACGCGCCCGAGTTTGGAATCTCGAGCGCTCCACACCACATGCATCTCCCTTCTCCCATGCTTGCAAGAATCACTGCATCGATGCTCTCGCTTGGCGTGAGCGCGTTCCTCTCGGCCCAAGGCCCTTGCTTCGATCTGGCGCTAGGAACCGATCTGGCGCTAACCGACGACTCGAACTCGCCGCCGCAGAACCTCGGCTTCCCCTTCACCTACAACGGTGTCGCTTACACGCAGATCTGCGTCTGCTCGAACGGTTACATCTGGCTCGGCGGGGTTGCCGGAGTTGCTGACTACTCGCCGACAGAAGCAGAACTTCTGACGCAGGCTCCACGCATCTGCCCTTTGTGGAGCGACTTCAACCCAGGTGTTGTCGGCAGCGGGCACGTTTACTTCAACACGCCGGCGCCTGGCATCGCGACGGTGAGCTACGCGGGAGTTTTTGCATACGGCACGACCACTCCGGTGTCCTTCCAGGTCACGCTGGATGCGACCAGCTCGGTCTCGATCACCTACGGTGCCGCGGCCGTTCCCGGCACGCTGAACCCTTCGATCATCATCGGCGCCAGCCCTGGCGTGGCTTCCGTCTCCAATCCGGTGTCGTTCGCAACGCGCCCGCTGGTGATCACGTCCGATAACTTCGCCGAGGTCATCCCGGCGACGAATGGCGTGCCGATCGCGTATGGCAACTTCAAGATGCAGTGGACCCCGACGGCGCCAGGCTACATCGCCAGCGATGTCACTTGCACCCCGAACTCCTTGCCTGTGCCAGCGACGTCCACCTTGGTCGGCATCGGCTGTCCGGCGCCCGCAGGTCCGTCGATGTATCAGATGTTCGGAACCGGGCAATCCGCTCCGGACCTCAGTGGCCTCAACCTGACCATGCTCCCCTCCGGTGGCGCCGACTACATCGCGGTCCCGAACATCAATCCGGTTTGGTTCCCAGGCTTCACCAACAACCTGCTTCTCGGCGATGACATCGCGGTCCTGCAGACGCTGCCCTTCTCGTTCCCCTACAACGGCGGCCTCGAGACGAGCGTCTACGTCTCGTCGAACGGCTTCTTGACGATCGGCACGACCAACCCCGGCAGCGGCTGCTGCACGGGCAACGTCGCGGCGATGCTTGCCGGCGCGCCCCGCGTCAGCGGTTGGTGGGAAGACCTGAATCCAGCGGCAGGTGGTGCGGTTTTCGCGGACACCGATCCAGTCAGCGGTGACTTCGTCGTCACCTGGAACGGCGTGTTTGAATTCGGCACGACCAGCGCCAACACCTTCCAGATCGCATTGAGCCCGAGCGGCTCCATCACCTGGCGCTGGCAGACGGTCGGCGGCGCCTCTGGCCCCTACCTCGCGGGCTACTCGCGCGGCACCAACACAGCAGACCCGGGCCAGGCCGACCTGTCGGCCGTCAATGGTGCGATTGTCAGCAGCGTGGTGCAGCGTCCACTGCGGATCGCCGCGGCGGCGGGCTCGCGGCCCGGCGTCGGCACGACCTTCACCGTTGACGCCAGCGAGATTGCGCCAGCGCCGAACGGCGTGTTCGCGATCCTGCTGATCAGCACGGAGATCCCGGGCGGCATTCCGCTCGACTTGCTGGGCCTCACCGGCTGCACGGCCTACGTCCAGTTGCCTGAGATCGCGTCGTTCTTCAACCTGACGCTTGGGGCACCGACCGCGAGCTTCGCCACGCCCATCCCGGCCGACAACTCGATCCTCGGTGTCAGCCTGATGTCGCAGTTGGTCAGCGACGACCTCAACGCAAACGTCTTCGGCTACCGCGTGTCGAACGGCCTGCGCTGGAACTTCGGCATCTGAGCTGAGTCCAAGACAGCCGAAGACGCCGCCCGGGTTGCCACAACACGGCAACTCGGGCGGCGTCGTTTTGCGGGGCCCAAGAGGGTGGATGCGCGAGATGCGACCGCACCCGCGTCGTTGACGGTCGGACGCATCGAGGTACCGAGGACGCACGGGCACTCCCGCTCGGACCAGGAGTTGGCATGCTGCATCCTGCCAGTCCCACAGGGAACCTCCGTGCCCGTCGAAACGTCGCATGTTCCCTTGGATCCGGCATTCACGCCTGCTCCATCCCTCAAGGAACCCCCATGATTCGCAAGCTCCTCTCAACTGCCGTTGCCGCCACGTTGGCTGTGACGATTGCAGCCCAGGGCCCGTGTTTCGACACGAACTTTGGCCCGGTGCTGACTCTCGGTGACGACGAAATCACTGCGCCGATTCCGCTCGGCTTCACGTTCACCTTCGCCGGCACGGCCTTCACGGACGTCTCGGTCTGCGCGAACGGCTATCTGCTGCTCGGCGCGACCAACGTCGCGACCGCAGCCGGCGGCGACTATTCGCCGACCAACGCCGAGTTGCTCGCCAGCGCGCAGCCGCGCATCTGCCCGCTGTGGATGGACTACAACCCGATGTTGCCAGGCAGCGGCCAGGTGTTCATGGACACAGCAACGCCGGGACAGTTCACGCTGACGTGGTTCCGCGTCTACACCTACGGCACGACGATCCCGACCACGATGCAGATCAAGCTGGACGCGGGAAGTAACATCACCGTCACCTACGGCCAACTCGGCACGCCGTCCACGTTCCAAAACAACACGTCGATCATCGGCGCCAGCCCAGGCGCCGGTGCGGTGTCGAACGTGATCTCGCTGGCCACGCGCCCGCAAGTCGTTGCGTCGAACACCTTCGCTGACGTCATCCTGCGCACGCCAGGCCAGTTGCTGCCATACAGCAACACCAAGCTGCAGTTCACGCCGACGAGCCCGGGTTGGATCATCCAAGACGTAGCGTGCACGCCGAACGTCGCTTCGACGTTCACGGTCGGTCAGGGTTGCCCCAGCGCGCTCTCCCCGACGATCTACGAGGTGTTTACCGCCGCCAACCCGGTGGATCTCAACGGCCGCGATTTGACGTTCTTGCCCTCGGGCACGGACTACATCGCGCTGACGAGCGTCTCGCCGACCTGGTCGACCGCAGCGACGACGACGATCGCCGCAGGTGACGATACGTCCCACCTCATCACGCTGCCGTTCCCCTTCCCGTACAACGGCTTGCCCGAAACCTCGATCTACGTCTCGTCGAACGGCTTCCTCACCATCGGAGGCACGGATCCAGGCGCGCTCTGCTGCACCGGCGATCCGGTCGACCTCGTCGCTGGCCCGCCCATGCTCTCGGGTTTCTGGAATGACCTGAACCCCACGGCCGGCGGCTCGGTCGCCTACGGCGTCGACGCCGTCACCGGCGATTTCGTCGTGACCTGGAATGCTGTGCCCGAATACGGCACCGCCAACTTCAACACCTTCCAGATCGCACTGTCGGGGACTGGCCAGTTCACCTTCCGCTGGCAGACGCTGGTGCAAGGGGCGAGCTTCTTCTTGAGCGGCTATTCGAAGGGCGGCGGTTCACCTGACCCGGGCGCCACGGATCTGTCGACGGTCAACGGCGCCGTGGTTTCGGGCACCATCCGCCTGCCTCTGACACTGACGGTTCCCGTCGGCTCGGCCCCAACCCTCGGCGGCGCCTTCACTCTCGACACCAACAACATCGCGCCGCTGCCAAATGGCGTGTTCTCTATTCTTCTGATCAGCAACGAGATCCCGGGTGGCATTCCGCTCGACGCGCTGGGCCTCACGGGCTGCACGGCCTATGTGGTCCTGCCGGAAATGCTCTCGTTCTTCAACCTCACGCTCGGGGCCCCGACGACGAGCTACTTGATCAACATCCCGAACGCCGCGGCCTTCGCCGGCGTGACGCTGATGTCGCAGTCGGTCAGCGACGACCTCAATGCAAACGCATTCGGTTTCCGCGTGTCGAACGGCATCCGTTGGACGATCGGTCTCTGATGCAAGATTGACGGCGACCCTTTCGTCGCACGAACCGCCGAGGCGCTCCCCGCGAGCGCCTCGGCGGTTTTGTTTTGTGAACGGCGCGATTGTCACGAGTCTCGTGCCGTCCCTCGCCACTTCGGGGCGCACGCTCAGATCGTCGGATTGGTGACGCTGACGTTGAAGTACTTCGCGGCCGGGTGGTGGCAGATCACAGCAGAAGTGCTCTGCTCGGGGACGAGCTGGAACTCCTCGCTGAGTGTCACGCCGATGCGCGACGCATCGAGCAGGCGCAACAACTTCTCCTGGTCCTCGATGTTTGGGCAGGCCGGGTAGCCAAACGAGTAGCGACTGCCCTGGTAGCGCTGCTTGAACAACTCGTCGATGACCGTCGAGTCCTGGGCCGCAATGCCGAGTTGCTGACGCATGCGCTTGTGCCAGTATTCCGCCAACGCTTCCGCGCCTTCGACCGCGATGCCGTGGAAGTGCAGGTAGTCGTCGTAACGATCGGCCTTGAACAGACGATCGCTCTCGCGCGTCGCCACCGCGCCCATCGTGACGAGCGAAAAGCCGACGATGTCCGGCCCGTCGTTCTTTCGACGAAAGAAGTCCGCGAGACACAAGCGGCGCCCGCCCGGTTGGCGCGGGAAGTCGAACCTGCACAGTTCCTTGCCGTGGTCGTTGGGGGCCAGCACGACGAGGGAATTGCGCTCCGAGTAGCACGGCCACCAGCCGTAGACGACGCGCGGTTCGAGCGTCTTCTCCTCACGCACGCGCTTGAGCCAATCTCGGAAGCGCGGCTCGACATGAGCGGCTGCGAACTTGGCGTACTCCTCGTCCGTGCGCTTGCCTTGCTTGTATTGCCACTGCAGGCGGAACAACGCCTTCTTGTTGACGTACTGTAGGACCGTGCCGAGGTCGAGTTCTTCGGGGCCGACGATTTGTGGGCCCCAGAAGGGCGCCGGCGGCACGCGCTCGGCCCGTTCGACGCCACTGTCGGCATACTCGTGGAACGCGTGCTCGAGCAGCTTCTCCTTGTCGGCGCGCGTCAAGTAACGGCGATTCGTCGCGCGTTGCCGCGGCTCGACAGACTGGGTGACCGTCGCGACCTTCGTGCGGCCGGTCAACTCGTCCATGATGCGCAGTCCGGAGAAGGCGTCCTGGCCGTAGTAGACCGGGCCCGTCGTATACGCGGCGCTGAGGTCTTGTTCGACGTAGGCGCGATTGAGCGCAGCGCCACCGCAGATCACCGGCGTTGCGATGCCTCGCTGACTCATGATCTCCAGGCTCTCCTTCATCACGACCGTCGATTTCACGAGCAGGCCGCTCATGCCGATGGCCGTGGCATTCTCCGCCTTGGCCGCCTCGATGATCTGATCGACAGGCACCTTGATGCCGAGATTGACGACGCGATAGCCGTTGTTGCTGACGACGATGTCGACCAAGTTCTTGCCGATGTCGTGCACGTCGCCGCGCACCGTCGCGAGCACCATCGTGCCCTTGCCATCGCCCTCGAGCTTCTCCATGAACTTCTGCAAGTAGGCAACCGCGGCCTTCATCGCCTCGGCGCTCTGGAGCACGAAGGGCAGCTGCATCTCGCCGCTGCCGAAGAGGTCACCGACCACCTTCATGCCGTCGAGCAGGATCTCGTTGATGATCTCGAGCGGCTTGTGCTTCTGCATTGCCTCGTCGAGGTGCTTTTCGATCCCGAGCTTGTTGCCGTCGATGATGCGCTGCTTGAGCCGCTCCTCGACTGGCATCGACATCTCGTCCTTGCCCTTGCCGAAGTCGATCTTCTTGCTGCCCGAGAAGCGAGCGATGAACTGGAACAGCGGGTCGTAGCCCTCGCGGCGCCGATCGTAGATCAGATCGAGCGTGACCTCGCGGTCCCCAGGCTCGAGCTTGGCGAGCGGGACGATCTTGCTCGCGTGCACGATGGCCGAATCGAGGCCATGCCGGATCGCTTCGGCTAGGTAGACCGAATTGAGGATCTGCCGGGCATAGGGGTCGAGGCCGAAGCTGATGTTGGACAAGCCGAGGATCGTGCGAACGCCCGGGATGTTCTGCTTGATGAGCTTGATGCCCTCGAGCGTCTGGCTACCCGCGTCGCGCGACGCCTCGTCGCCCGAGCCGATCGTGAACGTCAGCGGGTCGAAGATCAGGTCCTGCGGCTTCATGCCGTGACGGTGAACGACGATGTCGTGAATGCGCTTGGCGACTTCGAGCTTCCGCTGCGCGGTCTTGGCCATGCCTTCTTCGTCGATCGTCAGAGCGACGAACATCGCGCCGTAGCGGACAGCCAGCCTGCACAGCGCGTCAGCACGGCCTTCGCCGTCTTCGAGGTTGATCGAATTGATGATCGCGCGGCCGGGCGTGACCTTCAGCGCGGCCTCGACGACATCGAGCTGGGTGCTGTCGATCATGACCGGCGCGGTGACCTTCTGAACCAGCGGTCGCAGCAGGCCCGTCATGTCTGCGATCTCGTCGCGGCCGACATAGGCGGTGCAGACGTCGAGCACGTGCGCGCCCTCGTGCGTCTGCTCCTTGGCGACCTGCAACATGCCTTCGATGTCCTGCGCCAGCATCAGCTCGCGAAACTTTTTGCTGCCGTTCGCATTGGTCCGCTCGCCGATCAGCAACGGGCCAGAGTCTTGGGACAGCGGCACCGAATGGAACAGGCTCGCCACCTGCGGCAGGTAATCCCGCGGCCGCTCGACGGGGACCAGGCCCAAGACCGCCTTGGCGACCGCCGCGACGTGCTCCGGCGTCGTGCCGCAACAACCACCGACGATGCCGACGCCAAACTCGCGCACGAAGCGCGCGTGGTATTGGCCCAGTTCTTCCGGGGTCAGGTCGTAAACCGCGACGCCGCCGACGTTGCGTGGCAATCCCGCATTGGGCATCACCATGACCGGGCGCGTCGAGTGCTTGCCGAGGTGACGCACCGACTCCTGCATGAGATCCGGCCCAGTCGCGCAGTTGATGCCAACCACATCGACCGGCAAGTGCTCCAGGGTCGTGAGCGCCGCGCCGACATCGCTGCCGACGAGCATCGTGCCCGTCGTTTCGATCGTCACCGTGCAGAAGATCGGCACTTCGCGTCCGACCTCGGCCATCGCGTCGCGCGCTGCCAGGATCGAGAGTTTCACCTGCAATAGGTCCTGGCAGGTCTCGATGTTGAGGCAATCGGCGCCGCCGACGATCAGGCCCTTCGCGAACGTGCGGTAGGCCTGATACAGCTCCTCGCCGGAGATATGCCCAAGGGTGGCCAGCCGCGTCCCCGGTCCGATCGAGCCGGAGACGAAGCGGGGATGGTCCTTCGTGCTGAATCGGTCCGCGACTCGACGCGCGAGCGCTGCACCCATTTTGTTGAGCTCAAACGACTCCTGGCCGAGGTCGAACTCCGCGAGCACATAAGGCTGGCCGCCAAAGGTGTTGGTCTCGACGACGTCCGCGCCCGCTGCGAAGTAGGCGGCGTGGATGCTCTCGATCACATCGGGCCGCGTGCGGACGAGAATCTCGTTGCAGCCTTCTTTGCCGTCGAAGTCCTCCAGCTTCAGCGAGGCGCGCTGAATCATCGTGCCCATGCCACCGTCGAAGACGAGGGCCCTGCTCTTGAGGGTCCGGAGGATGGGGAAGCGCTCCTGGCGTTCCAGAGGGTCGAATACGGAGCTCATGAAATGGCGCGGAAGCATAGCTTCACAGCCGATCAGGGGCGGGCCATTCGGAATAGATGACAGAGAGAGCCTCGTCCCATCCTTGCCATCAGCGCGACGCAGGTCTTGGTCTGGGTCCGGGCCTCGCTACGCTCCGATGCGCGTCTTGGACGCATCCATTCCCATGAACCAACCCAAAATCCTCGCCGCCGCCGCGGCCGTGCTGTTCGCGAGCGCTCTGCCCGCGCAACTGGCAAAGGGCTCGATTGCCCCGTCCTTCGAGATCCAGAAGGCGTGGAACGACGGCCCGACCAAGTTCGACGAGCTCGACGGCAAGCTCGTCATGCTCGATTTCGCGCAGACCTGGTGAGGCCCCTGCAAGGCAGCCGTCCCGCACCTGAACTCTCTCTACGAGAAGTTCAAGGATCGGGGGCTGCTGCTCATCGGCGTGTCCGATGAGAACGAAAAGCTGATCGAGGAGACCTTCATCACGAAGCTCGGCGCGAAGTATCCGTTCATCACCGCCAAGGGGGTGAACGAGCTCTACGCCATCGGCTTCTTCCCGAGCATCTACTGCATCGCACCGGACGGCACCGTTCTGACCGTGCCCAAGGATCGCGAGCCCGCAGAGAGCTTCATCGAGGAGCAGCTCAAGAACGTGGTGCTCGGCCCCAAACTGCCAGCCGACGCCAAGTACGATGTGCTGCGCTCGTTGTGGGCGAAGAAAGAGCACAAGAAGCTCCAGGATCACCTCGGCAAGGCGATGCAGGCTCCTGATCTCGACGCCGAGACGAAGGCGGTCTACGAAACCCAACAGGCCGATCTGCAAAAGCGTCTCGACCGTCAGGTCGCGCGCGTTGCCGAGCTCGGCAAGGGGCCGGACTATGGCTCGGCCGAGAAGGCGCTCCTCCGGATGCAGAAGGAATGGGCTGGTCTTGCGCCCGCCGATTCCGCCAAGGCCGAGCTCGATCGCTTCGCCAAGGACGAACGCATCCAAGACGAACTCGCCGCGCAGAAGGCGCTCGACAAGGTGATCGCCAAGTTCGACCCCACAAGGCTCGCGCAACGCCGCAAGCTTGCTGAGGAGCTCGACAAGTTTGCGAACACCAAGAAGTGGTCCGGCTCGCAGGCCGCGCAGAAGGCGGCCGCGATGCGCGACGACCTCAAGGGCAAGTAGGAGCTTTGACCGGCGGCGGCGCGACATGCGCCCGCCGCCGCTGCCCGCTCGAGGGCCCGATCAGCGGCCCGCTCAGCTGCCCGCTCAGAGGCCGATCGACATCGCCGCAGCATCCGAAGCTGCAACGCCCAGCGCGTTCACCGGGTCGAACACGAAGCCTTGGGTGTAGAGCTGCAGCCCGAAGAACACGAAGTCGTTCGGGATCGAGAGCGGATACGGAACGCCGCCGATCCCAAACGCGAACAGCTGCAAGGCGTCATCGCTGACGCGCGCCGAACAGCCGGGCGCGCCAAATGGCGTCAACTCGAGCGGCAGCGTGCCGAATGTCGCCGAGGTCACGTTGCTCGAACCGATCAGCAGCAGCGCGAGCGCAGGGTTGGGCACGTTGCCCAGAGTCACCGTCGTCGTGCGCCCCAGCCTCGGCAATGAGTCCACGGTGTTCGTGGCGATGCCCACCGAGTTGGCGCAGCCCGCGCCAAAAGTCTGGTAGCTCGGGCCGACTCCGGCGACGTCGGCAAACGACAAGCCGACGAGCAGATTGTCGATGTTGATGAAGCCGGTGAACTCGGTCGACTGGCGCAGCGCCAATCCGACCATGAAGCTGTTCAGCAGCGTTCCCGTATGCGCCACGGACGGCGATGCTTGCGACGTCGGGTCGACCCACAGCTCCGACAATCCCGTGGTCGCGTTCCAGTTGAACACGACGAAGTACTCGGTGTCGAACAACAGGTCCTGCGGCCAGTTCGCGCCAAGCGACAGGTTGGTGCCATCGGCGTGGATCGCGAGGCGGAAGTTGCCTGCTGCGCCCGGCGCGCGGATGCCGGTGCGCGCGCGGAAGCCGGTGGTCGCGTCCTTGAAGTGAATGAAGTAGAGACCGTTGGTCGTTGTGATGGCGGTCGTTGCCGGCACGCGCATGCGGAAGCCGCACCACAAAGTCTGAGTCAGTGGATAGGGAGTCCACGGACGGTTGATGTCCTCGCCGGCGCCGATGCCCTAGTTGAGGACTGCGAACTCGCCTTGTGACCAGATCTGCTTCTGGCCGCCAGAGCTATGGGCAAACCAACCATTGAAGGTCAGCGCGTTGGTGTAGTTGAAGTCGTCGCGGAGGATCAGTTGCGCCGTTGCAGAGGCGGCGAACAACAGGATGGATGCTGCGAGTTGGAGAGTGCGCATGGGGAACTTGGGCTGCGCAGGATAGCGACTCCTCTCGCACGCGCCCGGGTCCAACCTCGTCCGTTCGCTCTGCCGCAAGCACGATCACCGCATCGACGGCAGTTGCTCGAAGCCCTTGCTCGCGAACCACTCCTCGAACCGGTGCGCGCCCAAGTCTGTGCGAAGGCTCGCAAACGCCTCCTCCGCCGCGACCCGATCGACACAATTCACGACGGCGAATCCCCTGGACCCGTCGAGCCGGCCGATCAACAGCGCTTCACGGCGGCCGTCGATCGCGGCGAGCATCTGCGCGAAGTCATCGGCAACGAGCAGCGCGTAGCCGCGGATGGTTTCGCCGAGCTCCTGCGTGCGGCCTGCCGCCTTGTCGGCATCCTCGCGCGCAAGCTCAGCAGCAAGGAACTGCGGCAACGCGGCGTCCGTGCGCAGCGCGTGACACTCGATCGTGAACACACCCGCCTGCACCGCCGGATCGGTCGAGGCCCACTGCTGCGCCGTCGTGACATCATCTGTCGCCAGCACGAACAACCCGCGCAGTGATGCATCGCTCCTCTGCTTGCCAAATGGTCCGGCCATCAGCAGCCGACCTTCACGCGCAAGCCGGTTCATGTTCGCGAAGTGACCCGCGAACGCCGCTGCCTGCGCGTCCTTCGACAGGTCCTTCGCCGGTCCGGTCTTCAGGTAGACCAGCGTGTACTCACGTTGCTGCGCTTTGGTCCGGAGCAAGCCGCACGAGGTCGGGGCGGCGATGACGAACAAGGCAAGCACAAGAAGGCAAGCGCGCATCCAGCGCAGCATGCCGACAAGGGCGAGCACATTCACTGCACGCAGCGCGAGAACTCAGAGCCGCCGATCCAGCGGTGCGGCCATCGGCAATATTGTCCGCTCGCGGGCCGACTGCTGCTCAGCGCAGGCTTTCGATGCGGCCCGCGGCGTCGACGATCTGCGTGATGCGCAACCCGTAGGTGTCGTCCACCAACACGACCTCGCCGCGCGCGACGAGCTTGCCGTTGACGCGCAGGTCGACCGGCTCCTCGGCCTTCTTGTCGAGCGCGACGACGCTGCCTGGCACGAGCTTGAGGACCTCCTCGAGGCTCATCTGAGCGCGGCCCACTTCGACGGAGATTGGGATCTCGACGTCGAGCAGCAGATCGAGGTTGCGCGAGTCGCCCTTCACGCCCGGGCCGAGTTGGCCGAACGCAACGGGTTGGACCGCCGCGGCGACGGCTTCGACCGATGCGCGAGCGCGCTCGCTGGCGGCTTCCCATGCATCCATCGGATTGTTCGTCGAATCGGTCATGCGCTACTCATCCATGACATCGGCCACTTGCACGGCCAACCTGTTGCCGATCCGACCGATCTGGCCGAGGAACTTGGGTTTGCCCATGACCGGCACCACTGCTGGGCTGCCGAACCGCGTCTCGAGCGGAATCACGTCGCCGCTCTGCAGGTCGAGCAACTGCCGCAGCGTGATCCGCGCCCCGCCCAGTTCCACGGCGAGGTCGAGAGGCACGCTCCGGACGGTCCGAGCGACTCTGTCCTTCATTGCGCCAGGCTCCATCCGCGTGACGCTGTCCTTCGCGAACTTCTCCAAGAAGGGTTCGATCGCCTGGAATGGAATCATCAGGCGCAGGTCGCCGATCAAGAACTCACCGGACACCTGGAAGTGCACCGAGAGCACCACGTCCTGCGACGGAAGGGTCTGCGCCATGGATGGATTGCAGAATCGACTCTCGATCGACCACTGCAACTTCACGACGTCTTCGAGACTCTCGACGATGCGGTCGAGGCAGGGGCCCATCAACGCATCGGCGACGGTGTACTCCGCCTGCGTGAAGTCCTTCGGCACGCGCGCAACGCGGCCAGAACCGCCGAGGATGCGATCGACGGCGCCGTAGAGCAGGCTGGTGCTTCCGGTCAACAGGACCGGAGTCTTGAGCGGCTCCATCCCGACGACATACATGGCAACTGGACCCGGCAACTGCTCGAGCCATGTGCCGAAGCGCTGTTGCTCGACCGCGACGCAGTCACAACGCGCGTCGATTCGCAACTTGTCAGAGATCGTCGCCGAGAGCAGCTTCGCGGCGCTCTCGAAGTAACGCTGCATCCCGCGCAGCTGTTCCCGAGCCAGACGGTTGGGCTTCAGCAGGTCGACCTCTCGACATCGTTCGTCCGCGGGCGCTTCGGGCGCGCTCGCCGAAGATCGCACTTCGTCGACTGCTCCGCTGCGGAACATGTCGAGCAGCGCGTCGATCTCTTCGTTGCTGAGGATGTCGTTCACTTTGGTCACCGCGCCATCACTGGAACATGTAGTCGCACCAGTTCACGAGGTTGACAGTCGCCACCTTCTCGTGGCCCTCGGAGACAAAGAGGATCGCGTCGAGCGTCTCGATCAACGACTTGGCGAGGATCCGCTTGCCGCTCGGTGACTGCAACTCTTGCGCAGTCATGCCGCACATCAGCTCCGTCACCTGCGAACGCGCGCGGCCCCAGCCATGCTTGATCGCCTCGAACGCAGCGTCCTTCCGGTCCTCGCGCACCGAATACTCGAAGGTGAACGAGATGCTGGCGTAGGTCTTGCCGGTCTCAGCGCGTGGGTTGAAGCGGAACTCGAGCTTGTCCGGGTGCTCGATCTGCTCTGTCGCCAGCACGACAACGGGGGCCTTGAGCTCAACGGTCTTTGGCGGAACGGCAAAGACGACGCCCGCGCCACCAAGCGCAGCGCCGATCGCGACGAGCAGCACGGGCGGCAGCCGCTTCTTCTTCTTGCCGTCCTCGGCCTTGCCGTCTGCTTCCTTCTTCTTGTCGTCAGTCACTGTGATCGCTCCCTACCAACGGTCTTTCCGGCGTCTATCGACGCAGGAAGGCGCGGGTGTCGAGAAAAAGTTCACTTCTTCGGAGTCGCCGCTGGCGTCGGCTCCTTGGTCACTTTGAGGCGCTTCTGCATGACGTCGCGGACGAGCGCCGTCGGCATCACGCCCAGGATCTCGTCGACATCGTCCTTGCTCATGAACTCGAGCAGCTTGAGGACCTCGACCTGTCCAGCGTCGGTCTTCCATTGGTCGGTGATGATCTCCACCGCCTTCGTGGGCTCGAAGTTCGCGAGATGCTGCGCGTTGCGTTTCAGGCCGGCGACTTCATCGTTGCGAACCAGCTTGATCTGGTCCTGGAACTGCTCGATCCGCTCATCGAGCCTGCGATGCATGCCCTCGACCTCGGCGCGCTCCTTGCCGACTTCGGTCTGGCGACGTGCGAGATCCTCGCTGAACTCACGCAGCTCCTGCTCTTTGATCTCGACCGCCTTCGTGCGGCGCTCGATCTCTGCAAGCCCATCCTGCACGCGCTTCCACGCGGCATTGAGCTGCTCCGGCGTCACGCCGGCAGGCAGGCCTTCAAATCGAAACAACGCGCCGGGCTGGTAGCGAACGCCTGGCTCGTGCTGCAGCTCCTTGCCGACGTGCGCGAAATCGCGCTCGGGCATCGAAGTCGGCTTGGTCTCCGCGGCGGGCGCCGGGGCGTGACCTGCGGGGTCTTGCGCAGCTTGCTGGCCGTGGTCGGCCTTCGCCGGATCCGCGCCATGGCCTTCGGCTGGAGCCTCCTCGCCATGGCCGCCGCTCTTCTTCTCCTCTTTCGAGAACAGCGACTTGCCGGGCTTCGGCAGTGGCAGCTTCTTCGGATCCTGCGGATTGGCTGTGTGGGTGCCGTCGAGCGCCGATGCGGCGGCGTCCGCGCTCGCCTCGGTCGCAGCATCGTGCGAAGCGCCATGCGTTGCGTCCTTGGCGCCATCGGCCGCGACGTTCGCGTCCTTTGCCTCGCCGTCACCACCCGCGGGCGTTTCGGCCGGAGCCGGGAACATCGAGTTCAGCAGTGGAATGTTCGCGACACCTTCGTGGTTCCATCGACCCGTGGCCACGAGTCCACCGGCCAACGCGCCTACGAACAACCCGACGCCTGCGATCCCGTTGACAATCAGACTCTTCATCTCGGCTCCTCCACCCGCGCGGGCGCCGGAGTCCGGCCGCGCGCGAGCTCTTCGAGTTCGTGCTGTTCTTTCTTCTCGCTCTCACGCACCCATCCTTCACGCTGCTTGTCGCGCAGCATGTCGAGAGTGCGTTCGTCGCGACGCCGTTCGACCCAGTCGCCACGCGCGCGATCGAGTTGTGCATGCGCCGCACGCAACTCGTTCTGCACCCGCAGTCGATGGCGCGCCAGTCCTTTGGCTAGGGCGCGAGCAAGCGGCGCAGCGGCATCGCCGCCAACGCCAAGGCGCTCGCATTCCGAGAGTCCGGCGGTCGCGGCCTGCAGGCGCTGCTCGGCGCCCGAGACGACGCCCATCGCCGTCGCGAGATCGCGACGCGCGGCGCGCTCCAACTGCTCGCGCAGTCTGAGCAAGCCCGCCAACCGGAAACGGAAACGACGCATGATCCCGTCTATCGGCCATGCCATGGGATCTTGTGGAGCCGAACTCGCGGGAACGGCAGGCGGCCTTTGCCCATCGCCACTGGCCCTGCCGCAATAGGCCCGGGCTTGGGCATTTTGCCGTCGCCAAACCCGACGGTCCGGGTGGCCTCTGCCGTTTCGCCTCAGATGCCGGCGATCTGCTGCATGCGCTTTTGCGTGTCGGCGGCGGGCCGCGACGAGGCGCCGTGGAACAACAGGTCCTCGATCTGCGGCAGACGCGCAATCGCTTGGTCGAGCAGTGGATCGCCGCCCTTCTTGTAGGCGCCGACCGTGACCAGGTCCTTGTTCTCTTCGTAGTGCGCGAGCCACTCGCGCACCTTCTTGGCGCGCGCTTGATGCTCCTTGGTCGTGACCTTGGGCATCAGACGGCTGATCGAAGCCAGCACGTCGACAGCCGGGAATCGGCCGCGCTCCGCAAGCTTGCGCGACAGCACGATGTGACCGTCCAGGTAGCCGCGCAATGCGTCGGACACCGGCTCGTTCATGTCGTCACCATCGACGAGCACCGTCAGCAAACCCGTGATCGAACCGCGACCGTCGTTGCCCAGACGCTCCACGAGCTGGGGCATCTTGGCGAACAACGACGGCGGGTATCCGCGCAGCGTCGGCGGCTCGCCGGCCGCGAGGCCGACTTCGCGCGCTGCCATCGCAAATCGCGTCACGCTGTCCATCAAGAACAAGACGTCCAGCCCTTGTTCGCGGAATGCCTCGGCGATCGTGACCGCCACCAGCGGCGCCTTCAGTCGCAGCATCGGCGCTTGATCCGAAGTGCAAGCAATGACGACCGACTTTGCCATGCCCTCGCGGCCGAGCGCTTCGGTGAGGAACTCGCCCACTTCGCGCCCACGCTCGCCGATCATCGCAATCACGTTGACCTGCGCGGCGTCGCTCTTCGCGATCGTTCCCATCAAGGTCGACTTGCCCACGCCTGATCCGGCGAAGATCCCGACGCGCTGCCCCTTGCCGCATGTCGTGAAGCCATCGATTGCCGCCACGCCGGTGATCAGCGGCTCGTGGATCGGGGAGCGTTCGAGTGGCGCAGGCGCAGCGCCTGAGATCGAACGCGTCGGCGCGTCGAGCGGCGGTCCGCCGTCGATCGGGCGACCGAGCGCATCGAGCACGCGGCCGAGCAATGACGCTCCGACCGGCACCTGCAGCGTGCGATGGTCGTTGCGAACGAGATCCCACGGCGCGACGCCTTGATTGGCGCCAAGAGCGAGCACGACGGCCTCCCCGGCGTCAAAACCAACGACCTCGGCGGGGATCTCCTCGCGACCGCCTTGCGGATGGATCGTGCACACGTCACCGATCGCGGCGCGCAGGCCGGTGACCCGGATCGCGATGCCGGAGATCGCCTTCACCCGACCCTCGGCGACCATGCGATTTTGCGCACGACCCGCGTCAAGGGCAGCCAACAGATGCGGCGGCAATGGGGCGCGCGGGCTCACGGCATCCCGCCATGCGCGGCATTGCGAACTGCTGCGGCCACGCGTTCGAAGGTCTCGCGCGGGTCGTAGCGCAGCTTGCCAGCTTCGGTCGACGCACGGACTTCGCCGCGGCCGAGCGATGCGTCGGCGACGAACTTCGATTTTGCGACGGCATCGGCAAGATCAGGCATCGCGGCGAGCTGCCTGCTGACGAGCGCGTGATCTTCTGGATGTAGCTTCACGACGAGATCGCTGTCGTTGGCGCCATGAACGCAGTCGCGCAGGCAATGAACAACGGCCTCGGTCGGATCCGTCGCGCCGCGATCGAGCGCGTCGCCGACGATCTCGCGGGCGACGGCAAGGCCCAATTCGACGACGAGGGCCGAAAGCTCTTCAGCCCGTTGTGCCACCATCGCGTGCGACTGCTGCGTCGCGCGCAAGACGGCCTGGGCAATGCCCTGCATCGCCTTCAATTCAGCATCGCGGCGATTCTTCTGCTCGCCCAGCGACACGAGCCACTTGACCTTGCCAGCCGTCGCTTCGTCCGCAAGCAGCGAACGCGACAGCGTGCGCACTCCGAGGAGCGGGGCTTCGAGCGCGATCGCGTTGCGTCCGGTTGCCATGACGTTCTTAGACGAGTTGTTCCGCACCCGCGCCAACTTGGATGTCGCCCTTGTCGACCATGTCGCGAATCAGCTTCAGGATCTCGTTCTGCGCGGCAGTGACCTCGGAGAGCGGCGTCGGACCAAGCGAGTCACGCTCCTCGCGAACCATGTCGGCGGCGCGCTTGCTGAGGTTGCCGAGGATGCACTGCTCCACGCTCGGGATTGCGGCCTTCAATGCGACGGCGAGGTTTCGAGAATCGACTGCGGCCAGGATCTTCTGCATCGCCTTCTTGTCCAGCTTCTGGATGTCGTCGAAGGTGAACATCTCGTCTCGGATCGCAGCGGCCATCGGCGCGTCGGCGCCCTCGATCTTCTCGAGGATCGCCTTCTCGCCGCCGCCCATGTTGTTGAGGATCTGCGCCGCCGCCTTGACCCATGCCTTGGGCTCGGCGCGCAGCGTGGTGAGGCCGAGGTCCTTGACCTTCTTGCGCATCACCTCGAGCACGCGCTGCACGACCTCTGGCGGGGTGCGGTCGAGATTGGCGACGCGCTGGATCAGGTCCGCGCGCATGTCCTCTTCGAGAAAGCGCAGGACTTCGCCGCCCTTCTTCCGGTCCAAGTGCGCCATGAACACCGCCGCGATCTGCGGGTGCTCCTCGGTCAGCAGGTTGGCGAGGTCCTCGGCGGTCAGCGCCTCGAACATCGCAAACGGCTTCTTGGCGAGAATGTCGTTGTTCGCCCGCTTGGTCACGTCGGCGCCGCGGCCTTCGCCGAACGCCTTCACCAGCACGCTTTGCATCGCGCCGCCAACGTCGCCGATCGCGATGTCGTCCTGGCGCATGCGCTGCACGGCGTTGTCGTAGGACTTGCGAATGCTGTCACGGTCGATGCTGAGTTCCTGCAACTCCTGCATCGCGCGCGTGATCCGGTCGACCGCGTCGTCGGAGAGATGCCGCAGCACCTTTGCCGAGAGTTCCTGATCGATAGACAGCAACAACGTCGCGATCGCCCGGTCCGGGGTCTGCGATCTGGCGTCCTTCTTGTTCGGGGTTGCGGGCATGACAGATCAGGCCTTTTGCTCCGCAAGCCAGCTCTCGAGCATCTTCGCGAGCGCGGCGGGGTCATTGACGATCGTGCGTTCGATCTCGCGGCGCATCCGCTTCTGCTGTTCCTCAGGCGGCAACTTCGACTCGTCGACCGTCGACACGGCCAAGCTCTGCTCCGCGGACGCAACGGCTGCCCGCGCACCCTGCGGCTTCAGCATGCTCTTCAAGAACATGATGACGAGCACGACGCCGACGAGCTGGCCGATGGTCGGCCCCCACTGCTTGGCGGTGTCGGCAAAGGTCGGTCCGCTCTCGACGACGATCGGTTCTTCTGGCGCGAAGTCGCCGGCCATCGAGCTGAACGCGACGTCCTGGTCACGCGCAGGATCCCAGCCAACGATCGACTTCACGACGTTGACGAGGTTCTGCTTGTCGAAGCCGGGCAGTTGTTCGAGTGCGCGATCGTAGATCAGCGCGACGGACAGGCGCTTGACCTCAGGCGCGAGCTTGCCGCTGCGGCGCTCGCCGATGTCGGACATGTAGGTCCGATCGCGCGTCTCCTTCTTGGTCGAGTTCGCCGTGCGCGGCTGCGTGCCCACGTTGCTCGGCGTCGCGACGCTCGGGTCGCCAGCCGCGGTCGAACTGCTCTCGCTGTTGTCGCTGGTGTCCTTCGTCATGCTGTCGCTCATCACGATCGGCTCGGGCGACAGAACCCGCTGGCTGGTGATCTCCCATTGCGGGTCGAGTTCGACACCGACGGTGACCTTGATCTTGCCGGGATGAATAGCGTCCAGGGCATCCTGGGCCTTGGCGGTCCGTTCGGCCGCCAGACGACGTTCCATCGCGAGAAACTCGGCCGAGCCGCCGCCTGCCTCGCGATCGGGGTCGTAACGCCAGCGCTGCGCGGGATTGGCGGCGTCGAAGACCTCGACGTTCGTCATCGGGATTCCCAACTGCGAAGAAGCGAGCGACGACGCGCTGCGGGCCACAGCTTCGAACGATGCCTCGGGGCGCAGACGCAGCGCGACGGTGGCCTGCGGCGCGGTCTCGTTGTCGCGGTCGCGGAAGACCGAGCGCTTGGGCTTGCTCGCCGTGACGGTCGCGCCTTGCACGCCGGCGAGCGCGGCGATCGCCGACTCGGCTTGGGCACGGGTCGCGGCTTCGAGCTTGAAGCGCTTGGTGTCGGAATCTTCGACGAGGCTGGAGTCGAGCAGGCTGCGCTGGCTCTTGTCGAGCAAGCCGCCTTCGATCAGCGCGTTGCGCGCCATACCGTAGTGAGTGCGATCGACGAGAAGGCCGCGGCCCGTTTCGTCGGGAATCGTCGGGACGCCGGCCTGGCTCAACACGCGCTTGGCATTGCGCATGTCTTCGCTGGTCGCAGGCTCGAGCACGGTGACGTAGCTCGGCTGACCTGCGAACCAGAGGATCGCGGACAGGCCGACGACGGCAGCGAGCATCACGGAAGCGACGATCAGACGTTGGCCGCCGTCGAGACGGGACCAGATGCCCGACAAGTTCTTCTGGAGTTCGGTCAGGAATTGACGCATGGCTCAGACCACCGATCGCGACAGCTTTTCCCAGGCGTCGACGAGGCGATTGCGCACCTCGAGCACGAAGTTGAACGCAACTTCGCTCTTCGCCATCGACGACATCACGTCGTGCAGCGCGACGGGCTCGCCCATGGCAAGCGCTTCCGTCTTCTGCCCGACGTCCGATTGCAGCGAGTCGACGCGCTCGAGCGCGTCGGCGAGCACGCCGCCGAACGCGTTCTTCTGCGCGCCAGCGGCCGGAGCGGTTTCGCCGCTCTGCGGCTTCGGTTCCTGCACGCCGATCCCGCGCGAGCCAAGCAGGCTCGCGTAGGTCCCGCGCATCGCAGGTCCCGTTCCGCCTTCGATTCCCATGCTGCTCATCGGTGTTCCTCAGCGTTCGCGGCGCCTTACGACGGCCGCATGTTGTTCAACGTGTTCTGCAACATCGAGCGGTAGCTGCGCATCGACGCCAGATTGGCCTCGAAGCTGCGCTCGATGACAGACAGGTCGACGAGTTCTTGGAAGACGTCGACATTGCTACGCATCACCCACCCATCCTTGTCCGCGTCAGGATGGCCTGGGTCGCGAAAGGTCGGGAACGGCGTCTTGTTGTCTTCGACGACGGCCTTCACCGTCACGCCAGCCGCGACCTGTTGGCCGCCCGGCGTCGACTTTGCCGACTGCACGCGATCGAGCACTTCCTGGAACACGACCGACTTGCGACGGTAGGGCTCGTTTTGCGAGTTGCCCGTGCGGTGCATGTTGCCGAGGTTGGCAGCGACGATCTCCGATCGCATCATCTCGGCGCGAAGTCCCGCCGCCGCGATGTCGAAGCCTTGAAACGCGCCCTTTACTGGATCCGCCATGACTCGCCTCACCTGCCGAAGATGGCCTTGTTGAGCGTGCCGAAGTAACCGCCCATCCGCCGCGTGGCGAATTCATGGAGCAGCTTGGTCTTGTCGAGCAGCGCAGCCTCTTCCACGAGCGACACGTTGTTCATGCCTGGCGCGCCAGAAGTGTCCCGCGTCACCGTGACTTTCGCATCGACGACGGGAGCCCCCGTCTCCATGTGCTTCTTGAGCTGTTCCTCGAACCGGACCTCCTGGCGCTTGAAGCCAGGCACGTTCTGGTTCGCGATGTTGTGAAGCGAAGCCTTCGCGCGCGCATCGAGCGCGTCGATCAGCTTTCTCGTAAACGCGGTGTCGCGATCGAAGTCGATCATGGTTCCTCTGCCTGCAAACACGACATCGGCAGTGCGCGGATCCCGCCTTGAGGACGGGAGTTCCGGATTCCGTGGCAAAACGCGCTCAAGCCGCGGCGCGATCTGTCGGAGCCCGGCGCACAAAGGATTGCCACGCGCCTTTTGCCAGACGGCAAGCGCCGCGTCGGTCAGCCGACGACCAGCGTTGGCTTCTTCGACACCAAGATGCTGACCGCCTCTGGCTTCTGCACTGCGGCGGACGCCGTCCCCGTGGCCATCGCTTCGATCGCCTCGGCCGCGGCATCCCAAGAGAAGGTCGCACGCACGGACGACGCTTCTGCCATCGCCGCCTGACGCAGCGCTGGCAATTGTTGCAGGCACTGCACGAGCAGGCCGCTCGCCGCCTCGGCGTCCGGCTCCAGGAGCCAAGGCTGGCCCTGGTGCGCGCCAGGAAGTTCGATGCTCCGACGGATCGCTGGGATGCCGACGCAGCCCGGACCAACCGCGAAGTCATCCGTCGAGCCGCCGCGGGTCACGAGGACTGGCACTCCGGCAGCGCGCGCTTCGAGCACCGGCAAGCCGAAGCCTTCGCCGCGATACGGATGCACGAGCAAGTCCGCGGCGCGATAGATCGACGCGAGCTGTGCGCGCGAATAGTCGCCGTCGAGGATGCGCACCGGCGGCGCGCCAGGAGTGGCGGCGAGTCTGCGCGCGAGTTCTTCCATGTGAAAGCCCGCGTAGTGGTGGTCGTGGCCGATGGCCTTGAGGCACAGCGCGAACTTGACGCCACGACGCGAGGCTTCGAGGGCCATGCGCAGCAGCACGTCGAATCCCTTGCGGAACACCATGCCGCCCACGAACAGCACCATCGGCAACTCGCCCTTCCACGCAACGAGCTCTGCGTCAGGCTCTGCGCCTTCGTGAAACACCGCGCCATCGACGCCATGCGGAATGCGGACGATGCGAGCGCTGTCGCAGCCGGCGGCCGCGATCGTGCGCTCGACATGCTGGCTGTGCACCACGACGCGGTCCGCTTCGCTTGCGACGAGCGGAACAAGGTCGGTTGGCAGCGCGCCATACTCCCAGTCGATGCGGGCAGCGAAGGAGCGACACGACGGACGCTGCACACGCGGCGGCCATCCGGTCGATAGCCACAGGTCAACCTCGCCAGGGTCGCGCGCGAAGAACGGATCGAGGCCCGGCGCGCGTTCACGGAACGCGGCCAAGTCATGACGGAACGGGCCGCTCGGGACGAGCTTGAGTTCGACGTTGGCGCGACGTGCGAGCGCGCGTGCGGTGTCGATGCTCAGCTCCGACGAGGACGAGAGTTCGAAGAACGGCGCCTCGAGCACGACGACGGGCCGAGTGCGCGGCCTGGCCATCGGCCTTGGCGGCGCTGACGGTCGATCGGCAGAAAGCTCCGACAGCGCGTGCGAGCGCGCGCGCATGCCGATGACCTTGGCCTTCTCGGCATCGACCAGCGCGTGCTTCAACGCAGCGACGACATTGGCGAGATCGGGCTCGCACCATGGCAGCCCATCGGGGCCGCGCGTGATCGCGCCGCCGACCGGAACGCAAACGCCTGGTGCCGCGAGCGCGGCAGCCGTCGCGTTCCATCGCGTTGCCACCACGGGGCGGCCCGATGCCAGCAACTGGGCCAACGCGTCGCCGGCGCAGAGTCGGCGAATCGGATGCAGCACCGCAGCGCAATCGGCCGCGTGCGAAGGCGACAGTGCACCGAGCACGAACTCGATCCGCGCCAGTGCGTCGACGCCGCCGACTTCTTCGGCAAGCGCAGCGAGGCGGATCGCGCCGAGGTTGGCCGACTCGGGCAGCACGATGCGCAGCATGCGGTCATGCCCGCGAGTCGCGGCGAGGAAGGCTCGGATCGCGACGTCGGTGCCCGCCGATGGATCGTCCGAACCGACGTGCAGCACTGGTCCGTGTGCCGGAGGCGAGGGCAGTTCGGCCCAAGCTTCGAGTTCTTCGAGGTCGCCGCAGATCGCCGGATCCTCAGTGCCGGCCCAGCGCAGTTCTGCTTCGACGCGAGTCAGCGTCGCTTCGGTCGAATCGACGCCGCCCTGCATGACGGCGCACGCCATGGGCCACTCGAGGCCGGCCAGCGCAATCATGTCCTGGCGCCAGCGGTGCGGCGCGAACACCACGAGCGGCGCAGTCGAAGGAGCAGGAGTACGCGCGGCTTCTTCGATGCGGGCGCGAAGCTCCGGGGAGATGTCCGCGACCGTCCCCGCCGCCTCACCACCGAGCACGATCGTCCCGTCGCCGCGGCCCTTGCTCGGCTTGACCGGCAACAGACAGAGACTTGGCTTGAAACCACGTTCGCTGCAGCGCTCCAAAACCGATCGGAGCGAGGACGAGGCGCCGCAAGCGGCGAACGGGTCTCCGTACAGGCGGACGGGCTTCATGAGGTCGGTGCCATCGGCATTTCCGCCCGAAAACTGGAACCCGGTTCTCGGTTCCGAAAGATCGCCGCGATGCAGCGCGTGCTCGAGCCCGAATACATGGACACCGTCGAGGAGGCCCAGAGCTACGCCTCGATGAACCACTCGACTGTCAACGGTCACTTCGTCGACCGTTTCTTGGCGCTGGGCGGCGGCTCGTGCCGCAAGGTGATCGACCTCGGCACCGGCCCAGGCGACATCCCCTTCTTGCTCGCACGGCAAAGCGCGATCCCCAGCATCCTCGGGGTCGACGCAGCGGAGACGATGCTGCAGATCGCTCGACCAGCCGCCGTGCGAGCCGGGCTCGAGGGCCGCGTCACGTTTGCGCGCGCCGACGTGAAGGCGCTGCCATTCGCCGAAGCAGCATTCGACGGCGTTTTCAGCAACACGATCCTCCACCACATCCCGGAGCCGGTTCTGTTCGTGCGCGAGGCGGCGCGAGTGTTGGAAAAAGGCGGCGTGCTGCTGATTCGCGACCTCTATCGACCTGTCTCACTAGACGAAGCCAAGCGACTCGTCGCGCTCCACGCCGGCGAAGCGCCCAAGGACCAACAACAACTGCTCTTGCAGTCGTTGTGCGCCGCCCTCACGCTGACGGAAGCGGTGCAGGTCGCCAAAGCGGCGGGCATCGGTCATGCAAAGGTCGCGATGAACAGCGACCGTCACTACTCGATCGAGATCGCCCGTTGAGGTCCCACCCTGATCGGCGAGCCACCACGCTCGCCACCGTGCCTGCCGACGATGTTCGGCAACACCTCGCAATGCAGCCGCCTGGCCGCGGGTCTGCCGACTGCCGCATCGACTTGAAGCTGCTGCAGTGGCGTGCCCTTCGCGCCGCGGGCCGCAGTGCTGCGGCGCGGCTGCGGCTCGATGCTTTCGATCCGATGTTGCGCCCCGACCTATGGGCCGGAACGGTTCATGACGGTGTCGCGCGCGGATTCATGGCCGCGCTCGAAGAAGCCATCTCGCTCGCGCCTGCTGACCCCGACGAGCTCTGGCCGACGCCGCCCGACGACCCGCTGCGCGTGCAATCGTTCGAGGGCAAGGACCTGCGCAAGAAGAAGGACCTGCTGGTCGAAAGCGGCGGTGCCAAGATTCGCTTCTCGCGCAAAGAAGGCGTGTTGTTCGTCGACCGCCGCGCCGGGGTCAACTCGCCGAACTGCTTGCGCTTCGAAGCTAGAACGGACCGCGGCACGCTGGACGGATTCGTCGGCGAAGAGAGCGAGAGGCCGCGACTGTTCTCGGCGCAGTTCCTCGACCCGGTGCGCTACGTCGCGGGCGCGGGCCACTACGAGCTGTTGCTGCGCGGACGCTTGGGCCGCACCGCCGCTGGCTTCGACTGCGAAATCCTGTTCGTCGCAAGCGAGAGTGAACCCTTCGTGCGCATGCGGCTTCGGCTCGACAACCGGCACGACAACCATCGGCTGCGCGCGCGCTTCCTCGGCGTGCCATCGACACTGCTCCACCACCGCTGCGCGGACGTTCACGAAGAGGCGAAGAATGACGCCGGCGGCTTCGTCGCGTTCACGCTCGTGCGCGCGTGTGGCACGCTGCTCGTCAACAGCGAGCCAGTCGCAGCGCCCGCCGCGCAGTGCCGCGGCACCATCGAGCACGAGTTTCGGCTGGGCAGCGACTTCGGCCCGCGCAAGGGCTGAGCTCGAACTGGTTTCGCGGGATCGCACGCAAGGATCGCCGTAGCATCCCGCGCCGTGAACATCCGCAGCATCTGGCTCAGGCTCATCGCGCGGGTCGCCAGTGCGAGTGCCGTGTTGGCGCGCAGCAGCAGGCTCGCTTCCTCCTCGGTGGTCTGCATTCGCGCCGGAAGACTGCAGCAGGTCTCGCGGCTGGCCCAGCAAGGAAGCCCAGCGACGTGAATGGGCTCACGGCAGCCACGATGACGACGCAACGCGGATCACTCGCCACGATCACGTTGTCCGTGCTGTTCTTCTGCAGCGGCGCTGCTGCGCTCGTCTACGAAGTCGCGTGGTTCCATCTGTTGCGCCTGGCGATCGGCTCCTCGGCGATCTCGATCGCGTTGCTGCTCGGCAGCTTCATGGGCGGCATGTGCCTTGGCAGCTACGCACTGCCTCGCTGCGTGCGTGAGCGCTGGAGCCCGCTGATCGTCTATGCCGTGCTCGAGCTCGGCATCGGCGTGTTCGGCGCGGCCATGCCGGATCTGCTGCCCCGCCTCGGCGCCTTCTACACGGAGCTCGGCGCCACGGGCGGCGGGTCGTTGACCTGGCGCGGCGCGATCGCGGCCGCCGCGCTGCTGCCGCCGACGATGCTGATGGGAGCAACGCTGCCAGCAGTCGCGCGTTGGTTCGACGACGAAGCGGACGCATCAGCACGACTCGGGCGATTCTATGGCGCCAACATCCTCGGCGCGGTCTTCGGCACGGTCGTCGCGGGCTTCTGGTTGCTGCGCGTCTACGACGTGCGCATCGCCAGCCACGCTGCTGCAGCGACCAACGTGGCGATCGCCGGCGTCGCGTTCGCGCTCGCTGCGCGCACAGCGCGTGCTTCGTCGGTCGCGCCGGCATCGAAGCCAGCAACGCTCGTCGACGACGCGAGCGCGAGGTCAAGGAAGCGCGCGGTCACGTTTGCGATCGCGCTTTCGGGCTTCACCGCGCTCGGCTGCGAGATCGTCTGGACCCGGCATCTGTCCCTGCTGCTGGGCGCTACGACCTACACCTTCTCGCTCATCCTCGCCGTGTTCTTGTCGGGGCTCGGCATTGGCACCGCGGTCGGCGTTCGCATCGCGAAGTCCAGCAGCGCGCCGCGGCGCGCGCTCGGCGTTTGCCAGCTCGTTGTCGCGCCAGCGATCCTCTGGGCCGCCTTCGCGATCGCGCACGGATTGCCCTACGGCGAGCCGACGTGGATCTTCCAGCCGCGCGTCTACGCCAACATGCCGCTGCACTACGCATGGGACTTCGGTCGCTGCGCAGTTGCGATGCTGCCGGCATGCGTGCTCTGGGGCGCGTCCTTCCCGTTGGCGATCGCTGCCGCCGCAAGCGGCACCGGCGCGCAGGACCGTCTCGTCGGCGGCCTCTACGCGGCGAACACGGTGGGCGCGATCCTCGGCGCACTGGGAACGGGCTTGTTTGCGGTCATGGCCCTGGGATCGCAAGGCTCCGAACGCGGGCTGACCTTGCTGTCCGCCATCGCAGCCCTCGCGTTGTTTGCTGGCGGTTCGAAGTCGAGCCCGATCAGCAACACACCTCGCGCATCGCTGCGGCGCGTCGCGCTGGCAACCAGCGTGATGACCGCCGCGGCGCTGTGTGCCGGCGCGATGCCGCGACTGCCTGCGAGTCTGATCGCGTTCGGTCGAATGGTCGACAAGTGGGACGCGCCCGTCGAGTTCCTCACGGTGCAAGAAGGCATCAGCGCATCGGTCGCGGTGACGGAATACGAAGGCCATCGCAGCTTCCACGTCAGCGGCAAGATCGTCGCCTCGACGCAGGGCCTCGACATGCGGCTGCAACGGATGCTGGGTCACCTGCCGAGCATCACCCACGGAGCGCCGCGCACCGTGCTGGTCGTCGGCTGCGGCGCCGGCGTCACCGCGGGATGCTTTGTCGACTGGCCGAGCGTCGAGCGCATCGTCGTCTGTGAAATCGAACCAGCCGTCGTGAACGCCGCCCGCGTGCACATGGCAGACGTGAATCGCGGCGTGCTCGATGACCCGCGCACCGTGATCGTGCTCGACGACGCTCGGCACTATCTCGCAACGACCGCGGAGACTTTCGACATCATCACCTCGGACCCGATCCACCCATGGGTCCGCGGCGCCGCCGCGCTCTACACCGAAGAATACTACGGCCTCGTCAAGTCGCGGCTGAGGCCAGGCGGCGTCATGACGCAATGGGTGCCGCTCTACGAAACCGACCCGCCCGCAGTAAAGAGCCAGCTTGCGACTCTGCTCGACGCATTTCCGTTCGCGACGATCTGGAACAGCGATCCAAGCGACCGCGGCTACGACCTCGTGGCCATGGCGCGGCTGCTGCCGACGAACTTCGATCTCACGCGCACGCAAACGCTCATCGAAGACCGCCCGCGCGTCCGCGGTTCGCTCGCCGAGTGCGAACTCGGCTCCGCCTTCGCGCTCTATTCGACCTACGCCGGCGATGCGAAGTCGTTGGCAGGCTGGCTGGCCGATGCGCAACGCAACGTCGACGTGAGCCTGAGGCTGCAATACCTCGCCGGCCTTGCGCTCGATCACTACCGCGACCACGAGATCTACGGCGCGATTCGGGCGAACTTCGCCATTCCTGACGGGATGTTCGCTGGCGCGGAGCACGAGTTGGACGCGCTGCACGCCCGGCTGTTGCGCTGATCCGACTGTGCACACGCTTGCGGTGGTCGACAGGCGTGGGCCGGCTCGATAGGTTGCCCGGTCCCTCGTCTCCATCCCTGCCCCCCGGTTTCCGTGCTCCTCCACGCACTCGGCGGCGCGTTCATCGCGACCGCTATCGCCATCGCCATCGCCTGGCGTCGCCGTGTCGCTTGGTGCGAGGCGACGCAACGCGCGGACGCGGCATTGCAGCAAGCTCGGGGCGAGACGGAGCAACGGCACGCGCGTGCGCTGGCGTCGCAGTCCGCGGCTGCGGGCGCGGAGATGTCCACCCTGCGAGAGAGGCTTCGAGCGTTCGAAGAACGCGCGCAGGTGCAGGTGCGGGACGCTGACGCCGAACAGTCGAAGATCGAACCGCGTCCTGCCGAACTCGCGCGCGAACTATCGCGCGAACTCGCGACGATCGTCTCCGCGATCGAAGGCGGGACTTTTTGGCTCGTCGAGTCCGCGCCCGCGTTGCGCGAGCAGAATGATGCGGTCGAAGCGCTGTGGCTCGCGGTGCGCCGCCTGCGCCGGTTCCACGGCAAGGTCGCAGGATTCGCGCATCCGCCGGTCACGACCGTCGGGTCTGTGTCGATCGACAGACTGCTCGCAGACCTGCGAGAAGAGCTCAACGCGACCGCGCTCGGTCTGCAAATGTCTTGGGAGCTGCCGAAGCCGTCGCTGCGGTTGTTCGGTGACCCAGACGACCTCCTGCTTGCGCTGACTCTGGCAACCACCGCGCTGCACCACCTCGAGCACGGCGCCTTGCGGCTCTTTGCGCACGTCGAGCCAAACTTCGATCGCGAGACGCCGGAGGTTCACATCGAACTCGCGCTCGAGCGCGACGAAGGACTCGAGACGATTGCACACCCGCGACCGCCTGGCGCGCAGTTCTTGGTCGCGCGCAGGGCAGCGATGCATCTGCTGCGGGCCTACGGCGCCCGCGGGTCGTTTTCGCATGAGCCCGGCCACTCGGCGAGCGCTCTGGTGCAAGCGTCGCTGGTGATGCATGAAGAGGACGCGGAGGATCGCGACGTCGCCGCATCAACGCTCACATCGGCCTCGTTGCTCGATGCCGAATCAGAAGCGGAACACATCGTCGAGATCCCACGCAGGCACCAATACGGCGGAGTGCTGGTGATCGAGGATGACGCTGGCGTGCGCACCATGGTCACCGCGGAACTGAAGGCGCAAGGCCGCGCAGTCTTCGCGTGCCCGGACGGCGCCGCGGCGCGTTCGCTGATGCAGGCGACGCCGGATCGATTCGAGTTCCTCGTCGTCGACCATGCTTCCCGCCTCGACGCCGGCGACCTGCTGGTTGCAACCGCCGCGCGATTCTGCCCAGAACTGCGGATCGTCGTGTTGTCCGATTCCAACTCCACTCGGGTGCCGGTGCCGCTGTCGAGCCGCGTAACCGAGATCCGCAAGCCGTTCGGCGTGCAAGAACTGCGGCGCGGGCTTGCTGCCGCGCTGTCCGGTTGAGCGCGACGCGCGGCATGGATCAGCGCAGCCTCGTCGCTAGGCTGATCTCGCCCAAGCCACTCTCGACTCCTCTCCCCTCTCGGAGGATCCAATCCTGACTCGCAAGAACGGACGCCTGCAAGACCAGCTTCGACCGATCACCTTCACCCGCGCATTCACGGACCAGACGCCCGGCTCGGTCCTGGCAGAATGCGGCCGCACCCGCGTGCTGTGCACGGTGTGCGTGCAGGAGCAGGTGCCGCCATGGATGTACAACAAGCAACCCGGCGGGTGGCTCACGGCCGAATACTCGATGCTGCCCTCCGCCGGTTCACCGCGGAAACCGCGCGAAGGCCGCACGGGTCGTCCGCTCGACGGCCGCACGCAGGAGATCCAACGCATGGTCGGACGCGCACTGCGCTGCGCACTCGATCTCGCGATCCTTCCCGAAGTCACGTTGTGGGTCGACTGCGATGTGCTCTCCGCCGATGGCGGCACCCGCACGACGGCGATCAACGGCTCGATGGTCGCCCTCTACGATGCGTTGCTCTGGATGGAAGAACAGCGGCAGCTGCGCAAGTGGCCGCTGCGCGGGCTCGTGGGCGCGACTTCGGTCGGCCTCGTCGAGGAGCAAATCGTCGCCGACCTCGACTTCGGCGAGGACAGCGAAGCGGACGTTGACCTCAACATCGTCTGCACGAGCGATGGCCGCATCGTCGAAGTGCAGGGCGCGGCGGAGCGCCGGCCGTTCTCGGTGGAACAGTTGCAGCAGATGCTGACGCTCGGCCAGAAGGGTTGCGCCGACATCATCGGTTTGCAGAAGAAGATCCTCGGGATCTGACGCAAAGGCGCCATGCGCGAGCTCTGGATCGCCACCGGCAACAAGAAGAAGCTCGCCGAACTGGAACGGCTGCTGCGCCCGCTGGGTTTGCGGCTGCTCACGCCCAAGGACCTCGCAGTCGCGTGGGATCCAGTCGAGGACCAACCCGATTTCGCCGGCAATGCGCGCAAGAAGGCGCAGAGCCTCGCGATCGCCGCCGGTGGCATCGCGCTCGCGGATGACTCGGGCCTCGCGGTCGACGCGCTCGGCGGCAGGCCGGGCGTGCACAGTGCGCGCTACGGCGGCGACGGTCTCGACGATCGCGGCCGATTGCTGCGCTTGCTCGACGAGATCCGCGACGTGCAAGACGAGAAGCGCACCGCGCGCTTCGTCTGCAGCCTGTGCCTGTGCGGTCCCGACGGAACGGTGCGAGCCACCGCCGACGGCGCGTGCGAAGGCGTCCTGCTCCGCGCGCCACGTGGCCATGGCGGGTTTGGCTATGACCCTGCCTTCGTTCCCGTTGCTCTTCTCGGCGACTGTGGGCCAGACGCATCGCCGACGTTTGCAGAACTCGATGCGGCGCAAAAGGACGCACTCAGCCATCGCGGCGCGGCGCTACTCTCGCTGTGCGCGAAGCTCGCCGCCAAGCCGTCGCTGCTCGAGCGTTGAGCGGACCGCGCCTCAGTCGCGCTTGAATCGCATCACGTAGTTCTCGCGCAAGAACGCAGCGTCTTCATCGCGCACCTTCGCGAACCCAGCCGACTCGATCTCCTGAGTGACGACGTCCTGGCCCGCGCGCACGTGGTCGAGGATCCACTCGCGGCTCTGGCCCTCGATGCGAATGAAGTCGACAACGATGAGTTCACCGCCGGGCTTCAACGCCTCGCGGATCGAGGCCATCGTCTGCCTGGGGTATTCGAAGTGGTGGTAGGTGTCGCAGACGAAGACCAGGTCGACGCTGGCCTTCGGCAACTCGACCGAGCGCTCTGTGCACACGACGCCGGTCACGTTGTCCATGTGGCGTTCGTTGCAGTCTCTCTCGACGTGCTCGACGAACTGTCTCGCGATGTCCACTGCATAAACGCGACCGCCGGCCCCCACCTTTGGCGCGAACATTCTCGTGAACAACCCGGTGCCCGCGCCGACGTCGGCGACGGCCATCCCTTCGCGCACGCCGACGAGCGCCGCGACGCGCGCTCGCTGCGCGAAGATCTCGCGGCTTTCGCCTTCGAACCGCTCTTCGTAGGCCGCGACTTCCAGCTTGGGGTCCAAGAAGTCCTTGTTGATGCCGGGCTTCACGCTCGCCTCCATGAGCGGCGCAGCGTGCTCGGGCGCATGACACGCAGCGAAGCAGGCGGAGATCAGCAGGGCGGCACGAAGGACTCGTTGCATGCGCGCATCATGCGCTCCTTCCGCGAACTGTCGATCCTTCAACGCTTGCCGAACAAACTGCCGGTCGGGCGTGAGACCGGCGCCACTGTCGGACGAGTCGCAATCGAGCCGCCCACGCCCGTGTTGTAACCGTGCGCTCCTGCGGGCTGCGCTTGCGGCTGCGGCGCAGCACGCTGCGGCGACTCGCCGAGCCGTCGCCGCACGTCATCGGGGCGGTTGGCCTTGCTGATCGCGTCATCGGGCGTGATGAGCCCCTCGCTGACGAGGCGCTGCAACTCGTCTTCCAGCGTCGACATCCCGACCGCGCGGCCGGTCTGCATGAGGTTGAGCATTTGCGCGGTCTTGGCTTCTCGCACGAGAGAACGCACTGCGTCCGTCGCGACGAGAATCTCACGCGCAGCCACTCTGCCGCCGCCGACCTTGGGCACCAAGGTCTGGCTGATGACGCCCTGCAGCGTCGACGACAGTTGCACGCGCACCTGTTGCTGCGCGTCAGTCGGGAACACGTCGACGATGCGGTCGACAGTCGAAGTCGCGCTCGTGGTGTGCAAGGTGCCGAACACGAGGTGACCCGTCTCGGCCGCGGTAATCGCCATCGAGATCGTCTCGAGGTCGCGCATCTCGCCGATCAGGATCACGTC
>SXPK01000081.1 GCA_005776365.1 Planctomycetia bacterium | reverse complement strand
GTGACGGAAGTTGTCGTTCTCATGCTGTTCGCACTGGGAGAACGCTTCGCATCACGAGCTGCCGCCTTTATCCGCGATCCGCCCAAGTTGTGATGGCAGAAGCTCTTTCACAACTCGGACGAGTGACAAAGTAGTGCTAGCAGCCCGACGCGCCCTACTTGGCCAGTTCCTTCACTTCTTTGACCATGCCCTCGAGCGCTTCCTTGGCGTCAAGGAAGACCATCAGACAGTTGTCCATGTCGAACAACGGGTTCTTGATGCCCGCATAGCCCGGGGCCAACGATCGCTTGATGACCACCACCGTTCGCGCGTGGTCGACATCGAGAATCGGCATGCCTGCGATGGGTCCAGTTGCCTCGCGTGCAGCAGGGTTCACGACGTCATTGGCGCCGACGATGATGACCACGTCGGTGTTCTTGAAGTCGCTGTTGATGCTGTCCATCTCCCAGAGGTGGTCGTAGGGCACATCCGATTCTGCGAGCAGCACATTCATGTGACCGGGCATGCGACCTGCGACCGGGTGGATCGCGTAGCGAACATTGCAGCCGCGCTTGCCGAGCAGATCGCCGAGTTCACGAACGACATGCTGCGCCTGGGCAACCGCGAGTCCGTAGCCGGGGACGATGACGACAGAGGCAGCGCCGTCGAGCAGCATCGCGACCTCTTCGGGCGTCGTCGACTTGATCGACTTGTAGTCCTTCGCATCCTTCGCGACCGTCTCTTCGCCCATGCCGCCAAGCAGGACGTTGCCGAGCGAACGGTTCATCGCCTTGCACATGATCTGGGTCAGGATCAGGCCCGAAGTGCCAACCAGCGCGCCGACGACGACCAACAGCGGGCTGCCGATCACAAGGCCAGCCGTCGCGCCAGCGACGCCCGAGTAGCTGTTGAGCAGCGACACCACTACGGGCATGTCAGCGCCGCCGATTGGCATGACCAACAGCACGCCGAGCGCCGCCGACAGAACCGTGATCAACACCGTCGCGATCGACATCTGCACGTGGCTGCCCGTAGCAATCTGCCACCAGGCCAGCAGCAGGACCGCTAGCCCGATTGCGGCATGCAGGGCGTGGCGGTTGGCTCCCTTGAGCGGATGCGCATACTTCTTGCCACCGAGCTTGAAGTAAGCGACGAAGCTGCCGGTCAACGTGACCATGCCGATCAGGATGGTGGCCGGCGTGCTGATCGCATTGACCGGGCCCGTGTCCCACAGCCTCTTGGCCGGGTCCTTGAGCGTCTCGTCGATCAACATGAATGCGATCGCGACCAACGCGGACGCGCAGCCGCCAAAACCGTTGAGTGCCGCGACCATCTCCGGCATCTGGGTCGTCGGCGTCTTCTTGGCGATCGCGACGCCAATGGCGCCACCGACGATCAGGCCAGCGACGATGACACCCCAGCTCAGGTTGGAGAACGTCACGAGCGTCGTGACGATCGCGAGCAACATCGCGAACTCGGAGATCTTGTTGCCCTTCTGACAGGTCTTGATGCTCGTCAGCTTCTTGATGCCGAAGACGAACAAGAACGTCGCGAGGAGATAGAGGTAGACCACCTTACTTCTCCTTCTTCTTGAACGAGGCCAGCATGCGGTCCGTCACCATGTAGCCACCGACCACGTTGATCATGGCGAACACGATCGCGAGGAACGCCAGCGTTTGCGCGAGCCAGCCTTCACCAGACTCCGCGCAGATGATCGCGCCGACGACCGTGATGCCAGAGATCGCATTCGACCCCGACATCAACGGCGTGTGCAGGGTCGGCGGGACCTTGTTGATGAGTTCAAAACCGAGCAACGAGGCGATCACGAAGACGAAGATCGTCAAGAAGACGTTCTGCGCCGTCGCGTCCGCTGCGGCGTCAGCGAGCACAAGTGCAAGCATGGTGTTCAGCTCCCCTGCGCGGCCAACGCCTGCGCAGTCGGTTGGTGCCGCACTTCGCCTGCATGGACGATCGTGACGGCGCCGAGGATCTCGTTGTTCATGTCGAGGTTGACCGCTCCCGCCTTGACGAACTCGCCAAGGAACGCGACCACGTTGCGAGCAAACATGCGGCTCGCGTCGCCAGCGACCTGAGCCGGCAGATTCGCATCGCCGAGGATCGTGACGCCGTCGACGAGGACCCGCTCACCCTTGACGGTGCCTTCGACGTTGCCGCCCATCGAGGCCGCCATGTCGACGATCACCGAACCGGGCTTCATGCCTTTGCGCATCGCAGCGGTGACCAGCAACGGAGCCTTCTTGCCGGGCACCAAGGCCGTCGTGATCAGCACGTCGGCGGTCGTGATGTGCTTGGTCAAGATCTCGCGCTGCTTGTTCAAGAACTCCTGCGTCGCTTCGTTCGCGTAGCCGCCCTTTGTCTCCGCGTCGGGAGGCGTGCCAGTGTCGACGAACTTGCCACCGAGCGACTCGACCTGCTCCTTGCACGCTGACCGGATGTCATTGGCCTCGACGACTGCGCCTAGCTTCTTCGCCGTCGAGATCGCTTGCAGGCCCGCGACGCCCGCGCCGAGCACCAGAACACGCGCCGGAGTGATCGTTCCGGCGGCCGTCATCAGCAGCGGAAACAACTTGGGCAAGTGCACTGCAGCGAGCAGCACGGCCTGATAGCCACTGCATGTCGCCTGCGAACTGAGGATGTCCATCTTCTGCGCGCGCGTCACTCGCGGCATGAACTCGAGTCCCATCGCCGTCACCTTGCCGTCGCGCAAGGCCGCGACGATGGGCAGATTCATGCCCGGCTGCAGCGAGCAGACGAGGATGGACCCAGCCTGTTGCTGCCGCGCGCGTGATGCGTCCGGCGCTTGGATGCCGAGCACGAAGTCGGCGCGCGACCGCGCGTCGGCATCGACGATCGCGGCTCCGGCAGTGGCGTATTCGGAATCAGCGAAGCCTGCACTGGATCCAGCGGCACGCTCGACCTCGACCTGCAGGCCGAGCTTGATGAGTCCCTTGACGGTTTCCGGGATCGCCGCGACGCGGGTCTCACCGGCTTCCGTCTCCTTGGGCACAAAGACGACTGGCATCGTTGAATGTCTGCTCGGATGCGCCACCGCGGCAAGCCGACGGCAGCAGGAAATCGGAGGGAAGAGCAAACAGGGAAGGGGGTCCTGTTGCCACTTCGAAGAAGGGCCGAACCTTTCGGTGGACGACGGCACCTTCGTCGGTGAGTCAAGGCGAAGGCTGCCATCGGCTCAGACCCAACTCCTCAGCCGGCCGAGATGGTGTTCCATGGCAACGGTTGCCGCGGCAGGAGCATTGCGGGGAACCGCGGGCTAGGCTCCCCGCCCCGATGACCTTCGTCGCCAAGCTGGCACGCCGCATCTTGTCCGGCGCGGCTCCCGCAGTAGTGGGCCTCGACCCGCGCCTCGATGCGCTACCCGCAGGCTTGCTGCCAGGTGCAACCGCTCCTGAGCGCATCGCGGCCTTCTACCGGCAGGCGCTGCCGGCGATCGTGCGGCATGTCCCGATCGTCAAGCCCAACATCGCATTCTTCGAGTGCTATGGCTCCGCCGGCTTCGCGGCCTACGAGGCGACCTGTGCTGATGCGCGCGCCGCGGGCTTGCTCGTCCTGGGGGACATCAAGCGGGGCGACATCGGCAGCACTGCTGAGGCCTACGCCGAGGGCCATTCGAAATGGGCAGATGCCGTGACGCTGCATCCCTACCTTGGCGGCGACTCGCTGCAGCCGTTCTTGCAACGCACCCACGCCGACAAAGGTGGCCTCGGGCTATTCGTGCTCGTGCGCACCAGCAACCCTGGCGCCAAGGACCTGCAAGACCTGCCGATCGAAGGTCAGCACCGGGCGTTGTGCGACGCGGTCGCCGATGCCGTGCACCGATGGGGCCATGACCTGCCGATGGCAGAGGGCTACTCGCCGGTCGGCGCCGTCGTCGGCGCAACTTGGCCGCACGAGCTGGAACGGCTGCGCAAGCGCATGCCCAACAGTTGGATCCTATTGCCCGGCGTCGGCGCGCAGGGGGGCAAGGTCGAGGACCTGGTGTCCGCCTTCGACCGCCGCGGCTTAGGCGCACTCGCGACGCAGAGTCGCGGCGTGATGCAGGCCTTCAAGCCAGCAGACGCCGATTGGCTCACCAAGATCGAGGCGGCGGCCATGCAGTTTGCCGACGACTGTCGCCGCGTGCAGAAGCTCGCAGCCGCTCGCTGATTCACAGCGCGCTTGCCTTCGTCTCCGACCGTGCGGTGGCGGCTTGGAGTCGCTAGAACAGCGCGCCTCTTGGGCACCACGCGTCACATCTCGTTTCGCCGACTCGGCACCAGCGACGTTCATCAGCGCTTCCTCGACGATGACCGCGATCTCTGCGCGGTGCTCGGCAAACGCGCGCGCTCGGTCGAGGAGCTGCTGAAGCGCGCCCCGACTGGCGCCGAGCGCCTGGTCCCGCGCGAACAGTTGGCGCGCGCCTTCGCCGACTACGCCACGCGCCATGGCGCGCCGCAGCAAACTCTCGACAACTGCGCACGGATCACCGATTCGAAGGTCCAGTTCGTCATCACCGGCCAACAACCCGGCCTCATCGGCGGGCCGTTGTTCAACCTGCACAAGGTCGCGACTGCGGTGAAGTTGTGCCGCCAGATCGAGGCGAGCGGCAGGGGCATCCGCGCTGTGCCCGTCTACTGGAACCACAGCGACGACCACGATCTCGAAGAAGCCAATCGCCTCTTCCTCGTGAACAGCTCGCAGGAAGTGCAGCGCTTTCGCCTCGAAGTCGACCGCACCGGCGCGCCGCTGTCGTCGATTCACTGCGGCCGTGAAGTCGAGCGCGTGCTCGCCGAGATCGAACAGTTGCTGCCGCAGAGCGACGCACGCACCTGGGCGCTGTCGATCTTCCGCCCGCGCCACCCCGACGAAACACTCGGCGCCGCGCAAGCTCGGATGATGTTCGAACTGTTCGGCAAGCACGGGCTGCTCGTCATCGAGCCTCGTGATCTGCCGCAGGAGGCCTTCCCGCCGCTGGAGCGGTGGTGGAGCCAGTCGAACACGATCCGCGATGTCGTGCGCCAGACCTGCGATGAGCTGACGGACCTCGGGGTCGACGTAACGATGGACCCGTCGGCGACGCTGATGTTCGAGATGACAGGCGATCGTCGAGTGCCTCTCGCTGACGCGGAGGGCTATCAACGTGGCCGCGACCTGAGTCCTGGTGCTCTGTTGCGCCCGCTCTGGCAGGATGCCTGCTTGCCGACGATCGCGTTCGTCGTGGGTCCGGGGGAACTGTCGTATCTGTCCGTCGTCGCGCCGCTCTATCGCACGCTCGGCGTGCCTCAGCCACTGTTCGTGCCACGTTCTTCGCAGACATTGGTCGAGCCGTCACTGCAGCGCATCCTGACCAAGTTTGGTCTCGATCTCACAGACCTCGACCAAGCGCCGGAGAAGCTCGCCGAGAAGGCGCTCGGCGACGATCGCGACAACATCGACAACCTGATCGACGAGATGCTTGCTGTTGTGCGTGGCGGCCTCGACAAGGTCGCGCAACAGGCGCAGGAGATCGACAGTTCGATGCTGTCGTCGATCGATCGCGTGCGCAGCAAGACAACCGAAGAGCTCGATCGACTCGCGCAGCGATTGCGCGCCGCACGCCAGAACCGCGAAGGGACGGGCCTGCGCCAGTTCCGCCGTTTGTGCGCCAACCTGCGCCCGCGCGGCCGCCCACAAGAACGCGTGCTCGGGCCACTGGCGCTGCTGGCTTCGCACGGCCCCTCGCTCGCCGACGCGATCATCGACGCCGCGGATCCGTTCTGCGTCGAACACTGCGTGCTGGAGTTGTGACCATGGTTGCTTGCGACGCGCTTTTCCTCGGTCCGCATCCCGACGACGTGGAGATCGCGTGCAGCGGCGCGATCCTCCGACTTGCACGCGCCGGTAGGCGCTCGGCCATCGTCGACTGCACGCGCGGCGAGATGGGATCACGCGGCACGTCGGACCAACGGATGAAAGAAGCCGCCGAAGCCGCTGCCGCGCTCGGCGTCGCCGATCGCAGGAACCTCGGCTTGCCCGACACCAAGGTTGCTGCTGACGACGCGAGCGTCCGGCTGCTCGTCGCCGCGATCCGCGAGTCGCGCCCGTCGCTCTTGTTCGCGCCGCACGATCGCGACGTGCACCCAGACCACGTGGCGACCGCGCACCTTGCGAGCAAGGCGTGGTTCTTGTCGGGCCTCGCTCGGTTCGAACCGGGTCTCGGCGCGCCGCACCGGCCGCGCACGTTGATCCGCTACCCCGGAAACGTGCCGATCGAGCCGACGTTCGTGCTCGACGTCTCGGATTTCGCCGACTTGAAGGCGCAGGTGATCCGCTGCTATCGATCCCAACTGGCCGACGGCGGCGCGCGCGGACACCTCGTGCAGGGGCTCGACATCCTCGAGCGAGCACAGGTCCGCGATCGATTCTATGGCGCGCGCACAGGTTGCGCAGCGGCGGAGCCCTTCGTCGTCGACGGCCCGCTGCTGCTGCGCGACCTCGATTCGTTGATCGGCTGACGCGCGCTGCTGTCGCTCCGCTCGGCCGCAAGCTTCGTTTGGCCCAACGCGAGGATTCTGCGCAGCGAGGCTTTGCCCGGCGGATTCCGCGATCCTCTAATGCGGTTTCGTCGCCATCGGTCTTGGCGACGCAACCAGGCAACCAGGGAGCGGCATCGTGCGCGTTATCGCGGTCATCAACCAGAAAGGCGGCGTCGGCAAGACG
>SXPK01000080.1 GCA_005776365.1 Planctomycetia bacterium | reverse complement strand
TTCCTTCGCTCCTGCAATCGAATCAACGAGCGCCTCGGCTATGTCTCCACCACCGGCACGATTCAGGTGCTGGGCCAGGACATCTACGGCCCCGACGTCTCACCGCTGCAGGTGCGTCGCCAAGTCGGCATGGTCTTCCAGCGCCCCAATCCGCTGCCACTGACCATCCGAGAGAACATCCTGTTTGGCCTGAAGATCCACCGCGACAAGCCGCTGCATCGATCCGAGGCGGACAGCATCGTCGAGAAGTCCCTGCGCGAGGTGCTGCTCTGGGACCGCGTCAAAGACCGCCTCGCCCGCAAGGCCACCACGCTGTCGCTCGAGGAACAGCAAAAGCTATGCATCGCGCGCCTATTGCCGATGCGGCCCGAAGTGCTCCTGATGGATGAGCCGTGTTCTGCGCTCGACCCAGAGGCGACGCGTGCCGTCGAGGATCTGATCTGGGACCTTCGAGGTCACTACTCGATCCTGATCGTCACGCACAATATGGCGCAGGCGCGCCGCGCGAGCGACGAGTGCGCGTTCATGCTGCTCGGCCGCGTCATCGAGCATTCGCGAACCGACGAGATGTTCGTGACCCCGCGGAAGTCCGAGACGGCGGACTACATCGAAGGCCGCTTCGGCTGAGTTTCGGCCGGCTCAGCCAGCACTGGCCTTCACAGCCCATCGAGGAGCGGTTGCGTCGCTGAGAGGCGCATACCGAGGCGAGACGAATCGGCGGATTCGATGCAGTTCGCACGACACCGAGTCCTTCCAGATGCCTGGATCGCAGGCCGCAGGCTCGTCTCAACGGGCTGCAATCGCCGCGGGCCAGCGCGTCATTGCGGACCGTTGCTGACGCCACAGCTTCGCCCCTGCACGTAAATCACCAACCATCCCCCCACAAGGATCGCGGCGCGGCAGCACCCCATGGAACCGCCGCGCTCGTTGATCACTGCAGGAAGAGCATCTCGCGATACTTCGGCAACGGCCACAGGCTGTCGTCGACCATCGTCTCCAGGTGATCCGAGGTCTCGCGGACCTTCACCATGCTGGTGGCGACCTTGTCGCGATAGGCACGAGCGTGCTCCGCGGGCGTGCCAGGATGCGACTCCGCCTGTTCGAACTGCGCACTGAGGTCGTCGATCCGCGCCACCAGTTGCTCGATCAGTGACGACATCGCGAGGAGCCGCTTCTGCTGGCCCGACACTTCGACGCCGCACGCCTTCGCCGCCGCGATGCTCTGCGCAACCGCGCCCTGGTGGGCCTGCGCTGCAGGCAGCACCATCGTGCGCGCAATGGACAGGCAGCTCAGGCCCTCGATCGAGATCGCCTTGCAGTAAGCCTCGAACTGGATGTTCATTCGCGACTCGGCCTCCTTCGCCGTGAGCACGCCGAACTTCTCGAACATCGCGATGTTCTTCGGTGCGCAGAGATTGCCGATCGCGTCCACCGAGCTCCGGAAGTTCGGCAGGCCACGCTGTGCTGCCTCCGCGTGCCATTCGGCCGAGTAACCATTGCCGTTGAACAGGACGCGCCGGTGCTTGCGCAAGGTCTCGATCACGACCTCGTTGATCGCTGCGTCGAGGCCCTTCTGGCCCTTCTGTGCTTCGATCTGATCGACGAGGAACGCAAGCGAGTCCGCGACGATCGTGTTCAGCACGACGTTTGGCTTCGCGGTCGCCTGCGAACTGCCGACAGCACGGAACTCGAACTTGTTGCCCGTGAACGCGAACGGCGACGTGCGGTTGCGGTCCGTAGCGTCGCGCGGCAGCGGCGGGAGCGCAGTGACTCCCAGTCGCATCGTGTCCTTGCGCTTCTCCGACTTGGCCGCGGTGCCAGACACGATGTTGTCGACGACATCGGTGAGCTGCTCGCCGAGGTAGATCGAGAGAATCGCCGGCGGCGCTTCGTTGGCGCCCAGTCGGTGGTCGTTGCCAGCATGCGCGATGGTGCAACGCAGCAAATCGGCGTGCACGTCCACGGCGCGGATGACCGCCGTGAGGAACACCACGAATCGCATGTTGGCCTGCGGCGTGTGGCCAGGATCGAGCAGGTTCTCGCCCGTGTCGGTGGCGATCGACCAGTTGTTGTGCTTGCCCGAGCCATTGATGCCGGCAAATGGCTTCTCGTGCAGGAGGCAGTGGAAGCCGTGCTTTTGCGCCACCTGCTTCAGCACTTCCATGCAGAGCATGTTGTGGTCGGCGGCGACGGTCGTGCGCTCGAAAATCGGCGCCAGTTCGTACTGCGACGGCGCGACCTCGTTGTGACGCGTCTTGACTGGCACGCCGAGCCGCCAGAGTTCGTGCTCGACTTCCTGCATGTATGCCAGCACGCGCGGCTGGATCGACCCGAAGTAGTGGTCCTCCAGTTCCTGGCCCTTTGGCGGCTTGGCGCCGAACAACGTGCGACCCGTCGCGACGAGGTCTGGGCGCCGCAAGTAGAAGTCTCGGTCGACGAGGAAGTATTCCTGCTCGCAACCAAGGGTGGGATAGACGTGCGTCGCCTTCTGCTCGCCGAGCAGACGCAGCATCTTCATCGCTTCGCGATGGATCGCCTCGAGGCTGCGGAGCAAGGGCGTCTTCTCGTCGAGCGCCTCGCCGGTCCAGGAGCAGAACGCTGTCGGAATGCACAACGTGGGGCCGTTCGTCGTCTCACGCAAAAACGCCGGCGACGTCGGATCCCAGGCGGTGTAACCACGCGCTTCAAATGTCGCACGCAAGCCACCGCTCGGGAACGAACTCGCGTCTGGCTCGCCCTTGATCAGCGCCTTGCCGCTGAACTCCATCAGCATGCGGCCGTCCTCGAGGGTGGCGAATGAGTCGTGCTTCTCGGCGGTCGAGCCGGTCATCGGCTGGAACCAGTGCGTGAAGTGGGTCGCGCCGCGCTCGATGGCCCATTCCTTCATCGCATTCGCGACCTGGTCGGCCAGTCCCGGACCGAGCTCCTGGCCCTGCGTCATGCACAGGTGCAGCGCCTTGTAGGCAGCCTCGGGCAGACGGGAACGCATCTGTTGCGGGCCGAACACGTTGGCGGCGAACAACTCAGGGACCTGTGCGGTCCCTCGCTCGAAGGCAACGGGTTCCTTGTTCGCGATCGCTCGGATCGCTGCGGCGCGTTCTGCATTCACGTTGGACAACCTCTCGCTTAGTCGCAGTCGGAGAATGGAAATCAGATTGGAGCGACCCCGCGCTGCCGGGGCGCAAGGGCGCGGACACTACGGACGCGCGTATCGGGTTCCAGTGCCAGATGCGCCATCCGCGAGCCCAGCGCCTGCCGCTGCTGGGGACTTTGTTCTGCGGCTCAGTGTGTCGATAGCACAATCGTCGTTACCATCCGGCCCATCCGATCTTGGAACATCCGGATCTGCCATGAACCGACACTCGACCAGGATGCTGTTCGTCGCCGCCCTGACGCTCGGAGCCCAGCTTGCCGCAGCATCGATGCAGGCAGAGGAGCCGCGGCAGTCCCCGCAGGAGCCAGTCCGATCGGTGCAGGACGTCGCGCGGCAGCGGATCGACCACGCCAGCAAGCAACTCGACACAGCGCTCGCCAAAGGCTTGGACTCGCGCGATCTCGCGCTCAATCCGCCCATCGACGACGCTGGCTTCGTCCGCCGTGCCTACCTGACCGTCGTCGGCCGCATTCCGACTGTCCCCGAAGCCGAGCGCTTCCTTGCCGACCTGAGCAACGACAAGCGCGCACGACTCATCGACGCGTTGCTCGACTCGCCTGGCTTCACGAGCCACATGGCGAACTTCTGGTTCGACTTGCTGCGCGTGAAGTCGCGGCTGCGCCAGCAGAGCGGCGAGCCCTTTGCGCACTGGATCCGCGATGCGCTTCGCAACGGGATGCCCTACGACGAGTTCGTGACCGCGATGGTCACCGCCACGGGCTATGCGCACGCCGAAGGCAACGGCGCAACGGGCTTCCTGCTCCGCGACATGAACATGCCGCATGACGCGATGGCCAACACGCTTCGCGCCTTCACCGGCACCCGGCTCGAATGCGCGCAATGCCACAACCACCCGACCCAGGCCTGGAAGCAGCGCGAGTTCTTCGCGATGGCCGCGTTCTACGGTGGACTGCAGTATCGAACCGAGTTGCCCGCGGACGCCCAACGCGCGCTGCGCGAACTCGCAACCAGCGGCGAGGAGCGCCAGCGAGCGGCCGCACGCCGGGCGCTGCAGACGGCGACGATCGGGCTGCGTGGCTCGGGCACCGGCGTCGAGCGCCTGCCGCAGGACTACGCCTACGACGACCTTCCACCGCGCTCGCCGATCCCCGCCGCCTCGATCTTCGGCCCCAAGATCAAGGCGGAGCAGAAGAGCACCTCCGCGCCAGCCGCCGCATCGCGTCGCCCCGCGCGAGCCTCATCGGCGCAGCAGCGAGCCGCCGAAGTCGATTCGCGAGCATTGTTCGCCCAATGGCTAACCAGCCCAGGGAATGACCGGTTCACGCGGGTCATCGCCAATCGGATGTGGCAAGTCACGTTCGGCCGCGCGCTGACCGAACCGCTCGACGATCTAAAGGACGACAGCAAGGCCGTTCATCCGGATGTAGAACGCAAGCTCCAAAGTCTCGTCATCGAGTTCGACTTCGACCTGCGGCAGGTCCTGCGCGTGCTGCTATCGACGCAGTTGTTCTCACGCGAGGCCACGCGTTGCGAGAGCGGCGAGCCGTTCTTGTTCCAAGGCCCGTTCGAACAACGGATGTCCGCGGAGCAACTCTGGGATTCGCTGCTGACATTGCAGGACGAGCGGATCGACGACCGACTGCAGCCAACCGGCGCCCGCGCCGTCGCCGCCTATTCGCGCCAGTCGAGATTGGTCAGCGGCGACCCACTGCAGATCGACGAGGCGCTGAATCGACGCCCCGAGGCAGAAGCCGAGGCGCAGCGACGCCTGCAGGCGATCGCCGACCGTCGCGCATTGGATCAGGATCGGCAGGCGCAGGTCCGCGAACTATCGCAGAAGATCCTGGCCGCGCGCCGCAAGGGCGACCGGGCCGCGGTCGAGACGCTCACGAAGGAACGCATCGCGCTGTCGCTGCCGATGCCGATGGACTCCAGCGCCGTCCTGCGCGACGGCTTGTTTCGCGCAAGCGACCTCGAGCAACCGGCTGCGAGCAGCCATCTGCTGCGGCAATTCGGTCAAAGCGATCGCGAGACGGTGGATGCGGCGACGCGCGCGGCAAGTGTGCCGCAGGCGCTGACGCTACTGAACGGGCCGCTCGGCAACGCAGCGAGCACCGTCGTGCGACGGATGGCGGAAGCTGCCGACATCGACGCGCGCATCGACGTTGCCTTCCTCGCGACCTTGACGCGCAGGCCACTGGACTGCGAGCGCGCGACCTGGCAGCAGGAGTTTGCATCCCGCGGCAAGGAGGCCACGGCGGACCTGGTCTGGGTCCTCGTCAATTCCCACGAGTTCCGGAGATGCCCGTGAACCGCCACCGATTTCGCGGCCTTGCTGATCTTGCTGACGCATCCACGCGTCGCGATTTCGTGCTCTCAGCCGCGCGTTCCTTGCTCGGACTCTCCGTCGGCGGACTCGCGCTTGCCGGCACGCCTGGCCTCGGCGCCATTGCCCAACCAAGACGCCACCGGGCGCGGCAGATCATCTACCTGTTCTTGCGCGGCGGCATGTCGCACCTCGACACCTTGGATCCCAAACCGGGCGCGAAGACGCAAGGTCCGGTCGAGGCTCTGCGCACCCGCGCCGACGGGTTGTTGCTCGGTCAGTATTTTCCCAAGCTCGCCGAACAGGCGGACAAGATCTGCGTCATCAGCTCGATGACCAGCAAGCAAGGCGCGCACCCACAGGCGCAGTATCTGATGCGCACGAGCTACGAAAAGCGCGGCACGATCCAGCACCCAAGCCTCTGTGCGTGGATCCAGCGCGGCGTCGGTCGGCAGAACGAAGCGTTGCCGGGTCATGTGCTGCTCGGCGGCGGCGGCGAAATGCCGACCGCTGGCTTCTTTCCTCCTAGCCTGCAAGCGCTGCCGATCGGCGATCCGACCGCTGGCTTGCAGAACGCCACGCGCGCGCGTGGCATCGTCGAACCGCGCTTCCAACGGCGACTCGACCTGCTCGCCGCGATGAACGAGGAGTTCCGGAGTTCGCACAACCAACGCGAAGTCGCTGGCTATGACGAAGCCTACGCTGCTGCGGTTCGGCTGATGCGCAGCGAGGATCTCGGAGCCTTTGACGTGGATCGCGAGCCCGATGCGATCCGTGCTGCATTTGGCGAGACGACATTTGGCACTGGCTGCCTGCTCGCACGCCGACTGATCGAGCACGGTGTGCGCTGCGTCGAAGTCGTCAGCGACGGCTGGGACACGCATGCCGACAACTTCGACCGCCTCGGCGACCTCGCCCCTGCCGTCGACCAAGGCCTCGCCGCCCTGTTGGCCGACCTCGACGCCCGCGGTCTGCTGCAGGAGACTCTCGTGGTCCTGGCCACGGAGTTCGGCCGCACCCCAGACATCGACCAAGACCAGGGTCGCAACCACTATCCCAAGGCGTTCAGTTGCATGCTCGCCGGCGGCGGCATCCGCGGCGGCATCCGCTATGGCAAGACCGACGCCGAAGGGCGCGAGGTCGTCGAGGATGCGGTCACCATCCAGGACTTCAATGCGACGATCGCGCACGCTGCTGGCCTCGATAGCGACGAAGTCGTAATGGCTCCGAGCGGGCGGCCTTTCAAGGTTGCGGACAAGGGCTCGCCGATCTTGGATCTATTCGCCTGAACCGAGAAGCCAGCGATTTGCAGAGACCCCACAGACCCATGAATTGCACCCAACTGATCCCTCTGTTCGCAGCGTTGACATTCGCGCTGCCCGCCCAGGACGACAAGAAGCCGCAGGACAAACCAGCCGAAGGGCCGAAGTCCGAAGCGCCCAAGGACGACGCCGGCAAGTCAGCCAAGGTCGACTTCGTCGCCCAGGTGCTGCCGATCCTCGAGAAACGCTGCGTCGAGTGCCACAAGGCGCCGCACACCGGGGCCGACGGCAAACAGAAGAAGCCCAAGGGCGGCGTCACGATGGACTCGCGCGCGGCGATCGAGAAGAGCAAGAAGGGCAAGCTCATCGTCGCGAGCAAGCCGGACGACAGCCTGCTCTACCACTCGATCACCTTGCCGGCCGATGACGAGGACCGCATGCCGCCCGCCAAGAAGGGCGACCCCTTGCCGCAGGACCAACTCGACCTGATCAAGAAGTGGATCGAAGAAGGCGCTGACTTTGGCGCCTGGACCGGAGCCGACGCCAAGTCGGACCAAAAGCCGACCGAGAAGGGCGCGAACGAGAAGCCCAAGGAGCCCGCGAAAGGGGACGCCAAGAAGGACCAGCCCAAGAAGACCGGCGAAGGTGCGCTGGCGCAGCTCGGCGCC
>SXPK01000079.1 GCA_005776365.1 Planctomycetia bacterium | reverse complement strand
CGAGATCGCGGCCATACTTGCCGAGCGCTTCGTAGGTCGCCTCCGGCGTCGCGCTTTGCACGCGCTGGTTGCCGCGGACTTCCTTCAGTGCGTTGAGAAAGCGCGATTCGTCGATCTGCATGCTCTTCCACACATCCTTGAGGCCGCCCTTGCTGGTCTGCAGCAGCGCGAGGAACAGGTGCTCGACGGAGACATACTCGTCTCGCATCTTCGACGCCTGCTGCTCGGCCACGGTCAGCGCCTGTGCCAAGTCGTGATCGAGGTAGATCTTGTCCGGCTGATAACCTGGACCCGAGAGGCGCGGCCGCTTGCGCAACAAAGCCTCGATTGCTTGCGCAGCCTGGTCCGCGGCGACGCCCATGCGTTGCAGGAGTCGCGCGACGAGCCCGTCCTGTGCTTCGATCAACGCGAGGGCAAGGTGCTCACAAGCGACTTGCTGATGGCCGAAGGTCACCGCCTTCTGCTGCGCCTGCTGCAACGCTTCCTGCGAGTTCTGCGTGAGTTTCTGCATGTCCATGGGTCGTCGCCTCCGAAGGGTTTCCGCGGCGCAAGCGCGCCGTTCGGGCGGTCACAAAGCAGGCCGCGTGCCAAGCTGTGTGGTTCGCGCAACCACCTATGCCAAGGGGGATAAGGACGAAGGTGCCAGCCCTGAGCTCAGCCCCCATTCCTGCCATCCTGACATCCAACCTCACAATCCAGCCATTTTGGCGACAGACTTCGACGGACCTGCTCGCTAGGGCAAGCATCTCGGGCCACCTGGGGTTTCCCAGTAGGCCCCCACGTGAAGATCCCTGGACCGCCAACAACCTTCGCGTCTCATCCCCGATCCCAAGGCGCCATGAATCGAAGTCGGGGTCGCCGCCCGACGTCGCGCTCGTGGAAGGCGCCAGCAAGTGGCTCCGGCGACGGTGCCAACGTGAGTCGTCCGGCTTCCCTTCGCCGTTCCACTGGAGAAGCCCAAGTCGCCCGCAAGCAGGTCCCGCGCGTCGGGGTTCGCATGCAGAGTGGCCAAGCAACTCTGGCCGGTCCGCGCCTCGTCCGGCCCCATCGACACTTTGGCAGGGGACTCGCTGCTCGTTGGATCCTTCGTTGCCAGCCGCTCTGACAAACGGATCCCTTCGGTGCCTTCGCCGGCTGAGGTCGCCTCGCATCGGCCTTGCCCGATGCACCGCGTTGACCGCCGACCTACAAATGGCAGTGGCCCGCCGCATCGCCTGGCTTCGCGCTGCTCCGATCGCTGTTCTGACCTTGCGAGCGTGCGCATTGCATGCGGAACCGAGCTGGCTGAACATCGCAGACTCGATGCAGAAGCAAACTGCAGTTCCACTGGCAGCAGCCGCAGCATCGGGCTTCTTCTGCTTGGCGATCGACCGCTACTGGTTCGATTGCGCGTATGGCGATTGGCACCAGCCAGTGCGGGATTGGGGCCTGCACTGGGTTGCGCTCGTGTGCGCGGTGATGACCACGCTCCTTGCCTTGCAGTGCCTTACCGACGACAGCCGCGACGCGCTGGTTCGGGCACGCCGCATCGCGGTCGCGGTGCCATTGCTCGTCGCTTCCTTGCACGAAGGCGGGCAGTGGCTCTGGCCCTCGGGCCACCGCGACGCATTCGATAGCGGCCGCGACTTCGCGCTCAACGTCGTTGGAACGATCGTCGCGTGGGCCATCGTAGCGCGCTGGATCCCACTGCCGGCCGCGTCAGCCCGTGCGCAACGCCGCAGCGCACCTCGCGGCAACTGAGCGGATCGCTGCCTTACAGGCCCGCGCCCAATTCGTGGGTGCGGATCCGCAACAGGTGCGTGTCGGCCGTGACGTAGAGCATTCCATCGGCGGCAAAGGCGCAGTTGGCAGTGGCCTCGCCAGTCCGCAGCGTGCCGAGATGCACGCCATCCGCGCCGATGACCAGAACTCCGCCAGGCCCTGTCGCGAACAGCGTCCCATCCTGCGCGACCTTCAAACCGTCGGTCGAGCCCTGGTTGCCTTCGCGCTGCAGGTGCCGCGCGTCGAAGAAAGTCCGTGCGGGGCTCACCGCAAGGTCGCGATCGACCTCGTAGGCGACGATGCGTGGCGAGGCGCCTTCGGACACCGCGACGTAGAGCCTTCGTTCGTCGGGCGACAATGCGATGCCATTCGGCCGCGAGAGGCCTGCGTCGAGCAGCCTGACTTCGAAGGCCGAGCCGTCGCGCGGCAAAGCCACGTAGACGCCACAGTGGGGCAGTTCACGCCCCGCATCCTTCATGCCATGAGGCAGCCCATAAGGCGGATCCGTGAAGAACACCGCGCCCGATGAGTGGATCGCGAGATCGTTTGGGCTGTGGAGCCGATTGCCGTCGAACCGGTCCACGAGCGTGACATGCCGCCCGTCCCGTTCGATGCGGCCGAGACGACGGTCGCCGTGCTCGCAGAGCAAGAGCCGTCCCTGTGCGTCGATCGCAAGGCCGTTCGATCCTGGCTCGCGTCCACGCGCCGTAGCCGCCGCAAAGCCGCTCGGCCGCAGCGCAACTTCGAGCCCGAATCGCTGCGACCACCGATAGACCACGTTGCTCGGCACATCGGAGAACAGCAGCGCTTCCGCGGCCCGGTCCCAGACGGGCCCTTCGGACCACTCGAAACCCGTCGCGATGCGTTGGAAGCGCTCACCGGGATCCACGTAGCGGAGCAGGCGCGGATCCAGAACCTCGACGGATCCCTGGGGTTCGCCAACGCAGGCCCGCACTCCAGCGGGCAAGCTCTGACTTGCTGCATCGAGCACCGCCAGCGCGCCGCGTCGATGCGATTGGCTTCCACACGCCGCGATCGCCATCGACATAGCCACAACCACCACCGTCGGCCTACTGGCCCGCCGAGCGCGCGAAACGTGCATCACACGCGGATCTCTTCGCCCGCCTTCGCCACAGCGCCGCGAAGCCGCGGTTCGAGCTCGTCGCGCACGAACGCATCGACTTGCTGCGGCGCACGACCGATGAATCGCGACGCGTCCAACAGGTTCGGCAGCTGCGCCCGGATGCCGGCAAACGCTGGATCTGCCTCGATGAGCTGCAGCAACGGATTGTCGCGGCCCTCGGCCTTCACTGCGTATGCCGCAGCGCGACTGTGGACTCGGATGCGCTCGTGAAGGTCCTGGCGATCGCCGCCTGCGCGCACGCCCGCCATCAGGATTTCTTCAGTCGCGAGGAATGGCAACTGCTCGCGAAGGTGCTTCTCGATGACCTTGGGATAGACCACGAGTCCTTGGCTGACGTTGTGCACGAGCGAAAGCACCGCGTCGACACAGAGGAAACTCTCCGGCAACGCAATCCGACGAATCGCCGAGTCGTCCAAGGTCCGCTCGAGCCACTGCGTGCTCGCCGTGTGCGCGCTGGTGTTCGCCGCTTCGATCACATAACGCGAAAGCGAACACACCCGCTCGCTGCGCATCGGGTTCTTCTTGTAGGCCATCGCCGAACTGCCGATCTGCTTCGACTCGCTCGGCTCTTCGATCTCGCCCTCGTGCGACAGAAGGCGCAGATCCGTCGCGAACTTGCTCGCCGATTGCGCGATGCCCGACAGCGCCTGGTGGACCGTCCAGTCGAGCTTCCGCGTATAGGTCTGGCCGCTGACAGCGATCCCGCGGGAGAAGCCCATGGCCTTGGTCACGCGGCGATCGAGTTCCAGGACCTTCTCGTGGTCGCCGTCAGCGAGCGCGAGGAACGTCGCTTGAGTGCCGGTCGTGCCCTTCACGCCGCGGAACGGCAGCCACTCGATAACTCGCCGCACCTCATCGAGGTCCAACAAGAAATCCAACGCCCACAGGCATGCGCGCTTGCCGACCGTGACGGGCTGCGCGACCTGGAAATGCGTGTAGCCAAGGCACGGCATCGCCCGGTGAGTGACCGCAAAGTCGCGCAACGCCATGAGCACTGCGCACAGTCGTTGCTCGACCAGCGACAGTGCCTTGCGATAGATGATCAAGTCTGCGTTGTCGGTGACGAAACAACTCGTGGCGCCGAGGTGGATGATTGGCTTCGCCTGCTTGGCAAGCTCGCCATAGTGATGGACATGCGCCATGACGTCGTGGCGCAGTTCCTTCTCGAGCTCGGCAACACGCTGCCAATCGAATGTCTCGCGATGCTGGCGCAGGTCGTCGACCTGATCCCGGCGGACTGGGAACCCCAGATCGTGCTCAGCCTGCGCCAGCGCAATCCACAGATCGCGCCAGGTGCCGTGCCGCATGCGCGGCGAGAACAGAGAAGCCATCTCCTTGCTGGCGTAGCGCTCGAGGAGCGGGTGGTCGAAGCGGTCGCCGCGATCGGTCATGCACTCTTCCATACCGGCGGCTCGGGGGGCGCGCCACGAACCACTGCAGGTGCGACGTCCGGCACCCGCCTTGCCCTTGGGCCCGACGCCTCAGCAGCGGACCCAAACCCTTCGCTGCCTCGACTCGTAGTGGCCAGGAACCCAGTGCTGTTCCCAGTGCGCCGGCTCCACGATGCCCCAGCGGCGGTGCCCGCAGGGATCGCAAACAAGACCATATCGATCGCTGACGTAGCGCTGGCTCCAGCAGCCCCTCACCCACACCTGCTCAGAGACCGTTTCCCAGCAACCCCGCTGCGAGTGGCGATCGTCGCAGCGATCTCGGTCGCGGGAGGCGCGGACCGGCGGCGCGCACTGAACGCCCATCTGCAAGCCGACCTGGACACGGCGCCCGAGACTCCCCTCGATTCGGAACTGCGCCGGCGCCATTGCTGCGAGTCCCAACAGGACCATCACCAACCTTGAGATGTGAACCATGCTGCACGGAGCGAGATGCAACAGAGCGTCGTTGCGAGGACACAAGGAGCACAGTCTGAACGCGATGACGCGGGCGGTTGGTGTCCAAGGGATGATGCAGCACGTCCTCACCAAGAGGTGAATGTCCCCAGCACCGAACAACCGATGCCGAGGGTCAGGGCCGTGAACGCGGGCCACCGCACCGCATGCTCGCCTTGGCGCAAGAGGATCACGATGGCGACGCCGAACAACGCGCCAAAACAGTCCGAGCCGAAGTCCGACCATGCCGCGTATCGCCCGGGCACCATCCGCTGGTGCAACTCATCCACTGCACCGTAGCCACTGGCAAGCGCCACGGCCGCAAGCCGATTCCGCACTGCCGGCCGCGCCAATCCACACAGGGCCAAGACCGCCATCGCGGCCATCGCCGCATACGCAACGACGTGCGCGATGTTGTGCAAGAACGCGCGTAGCAACGATGCGTGTGGATCGCCGAGCGGCCCGGACGAGAGCCACCAGAGGATCGACATCTCAACCCCGACTGCGGCCCATCTGGCTGCGCCCGGCAATGCTGCGAACCGACCGACCAACCACGCAAGCGGGGCCACGACTCAGGCCTTGGACATGCGGCCTAGCAGCCGCATTCCGCCGCCGGGCGCGACGTCGACCCGCACTTCTTCCATGTAGATCGAGAGCAAGAACAGACCGCGACCCCGCTCGCTGTCGAGTGCTGGCACGCCGTTCGCGGCCGATTGCAAGGCCTTCGCGAGTTCGCGAACCGTCGGTTCGGGCATTTCGGGATCGATGAACTCCACCGAGAGTCGGCCGGCCTCGAATGCCACCTCGATGCTCAGTTGCGTGTTGGCCTTGCGGTAGCTCGCGCCGTGCTCGATCGCGTTGTTGACCAGTTCGTCGGCGACGAGCGCAACCGCATCGCTGATCGACTCCGCGGCTCCAATCCGAATCGCCACTTCGCGCACCTGCCTTCGCACGACGCACGCCGCCTTGGCTTCCGCGAAGAAACGCACTGGGCCAGGCCTGCTCAACGGCGTTCCTCGACGAGCATCGATAGGTCGAGCGCGGGCGCAGAATGTGTCAACGCGCCGATCGAGACGCGGTCGACGCCGCACTCGGCAAAGGCGCGCACGTTGTCGAGGCGGACGCCGCCGGATGCTTCGATTTCGATGGACCGCCCCGCTCGAGCCGCCGCGGCGCGAACCGCTCGAACGGCGTCCTGCAGTTCTGGACCCGGCGAGAAATTGTCGAGGAGCACGACGCTGGCACCGCCCTCGACGGCAGCAACCGCCTCCTTTTCCGTCTGCGCCTCAGCAACGACTGGGGCTGGCTGCGCCGCGACGCAACGGCGAACGACCTCCGCGTAGGGCGTCGGCTTGGCACAGGCGAAGTGGTTTTCTTTGAGCAGCACCTGGTCGTAGAGGCCGATCCGGTGATTCGTGCCGCCGCCTGCGCACACTGCCTTCTTCTCCAGAATGCGCAGACCTGGCGTAGTTTTCCGCGTGTCGAGGATCTTGGCTCCGACGCCCTTTACCGCAGCAACGAACTGCGCCGTCACGGTGGCGATGCCCGACAGCCGTTGAAGGAAGTTGAGCGCCGTGCGCTCCGAGGCGAGCAGCGATCGCATGCGGCCCGTCACATCGAGCACCAAATCTCCTGGCTTTACCGACTCGCCGTCACGGCGGTGCAGCGTGACCTGCGACGAGGCGTCGAGCATCGCAAAGGCGGCCAGGGCGCACGCGGTTCCGGCAATCACGCCTTTGGCCTTGGCCGAGATCCGCGCGTGGGCCCGCACCTCCGCAGCGACAGACAGCCGGCTCGTGATGTCGGCGTCGGCGTCGAGTCGGTCCGAGCCGAGGTCTTCAAGCAAGGCGCGACGCACGCATTCGTCGACGATGGCCTGTTCCGCATCCATGAGGGGAGCCGCAGGTTACACCAAAGCGACTCCGACCACAGCGTCGTGGGCTCAACGGCCTGGCTTCTGCGAACAGGGCGAGGCGATGGCAAACTCCCGCAGGGCCGCAAGCGTGTCCGCCCCGATGCCGTCCACGAGCCCCATGGCAGCGAGGTCGAGGAAGGGTCCGTGTCGCACGCGATGCAGCACGATCGCTTCGGCACGCGACGGCCCGATCCCCGGCAGTGCTTGGAGTTCGCCAATCGTCGCGCGGTTGATGTCGATCAGCACTGGCTCGGCGCCGGTGCTTGCCTTGTCGCGTCCGGCACGCAGCACGCCATCGGCAAACGCACGGATTGCCAGCAGCAAGGTGACTGCGGCCCAGACCTGGAGCAGCAACCATCGCCGCGAAGCCGGGAGGATCGGGGAGCCTTCCACCGGATCCAAAGGGCGCGAGTCATTTGCCATGAGACGGCGCCCCCACTGCCGTCGATGGCAATCGCCAGTGCGTCAGGTCCCTCGCAACCGATGGACCAGACGCTGCTCGACGCCTTCGGACGGGATCCCCGCCAGCAACGGACCAACCGCAACCTCTAGTCCTGCGAGGATCGAACGGATCGACTTGGATTCGCTGCATTCCTCATGGGAGACGATCAGCGGGGGCTGACCCAGCCTTCGATGCGACACGTTTGGATTGTCGGTGACCTCGCCGAGGTAACTCAGCGTCTTGCCGACGAAGCGACGGGAGACATCCGCCAGGCGCTCGAAGGTCGGTCGACCCTGGCCCGGCACCATGACGCGGTTGACGACCAGATGCACCTCGGGGCCATTGCCATGCCGGGCTAGGCACTTCACGAGGGCATAGGCGTCAGTCAGGGCAGCGATCTCAGGGTTGGTGACGAGCACCACGTGCTCGGCACCGAGCATGGTCAACACGGTCTGGGTCGACAGCCCTGCTGCACAATCGAGGATTACCACATCGTGATCGCTCGCAACTTCGCCCAGACAGCGGGCAAGCATCACAAACTGGCGCGCGTCGAATTCGGCGATCCCGCTGATGCCCGAACCACCGGCAACGAGGTCGGGGCCGAACGGAGTCCGCACCAAGACCTGCGCGAGATCGACCTCCCCCGACAGCAGGTGGTGCAGGGCATGGCGCGGATTGACGCCGAGCAGCAAGTGCGCGTTGCCGAGCCCAAAATCGCAATCGACCACGGCGACACGCCGCCCCATCCGATGCAGTGCGACCGCGAGGTTGGTCGAGACGAAGGACTTGCCCGTGCCGCCCTTCCCTGACGCCACCGCGATGACGCGAGCCTCGCGGTGCGCCGCCGCAACTGTCGGGCGACCCAGCAAGCGCTGCATCAGCCGACGTCCGAGATTCGAGGCTGGCTCGAGTTGGCGTTCCATCCCTTGTCCGGAGGCTCAGGACGCGAGCCCGTCAGCCGCCGGAAGTCCGCTCCTCCACTTCGCGGCCAAAGGTCGGATCCAGCAGTGCTTCGCGCTCCGCCTGAGACAGTTTCGAGGTCAGCAAACAGGCGCGCACGGACTCGAGACCCTCCGCCGGCACCTGCATTGGACCGTCGCCGACTTCAAGTTCTTCGCCGGTCGCCACGCGGTCATGCGCAGAGTCCGTTTGGGCGCCGACATCCTCCGGCCCGTGCACCTGCAGATAGCGACGCGCCAGGTGGTCACAAACGGAGCGCATCGCAGCATCCGTGTCGATGCGCCGGCTCGACCCGCCGGAGACCAGCGCGTGCACCGCCTCGTCGGCATACCAGAAGTCCCCCAGGAGCCGGCCTTCATAGCTCGCGCGACGCGAAAAGCGGTCGCCGTCGAGGCGGATCTTCGCGTCAAGGCGTCGGATGAACTGCACAACCGCTTCGAACACATCGCGCGCGGAGTCGCGCAGCGCTGGGTCCAACGGGGCGGCCTCGGGGTTGCCGATGTGACCAGCAATGGTGCGAACCACGATGCGCTCCTGGCCGGCGAGCCGGAATGCGTCGACTTCGACGATCTCTAGCCCGGGAAGTTGCAGGCGCTGCATGGCAGCCACTGCCTCGCTGCGCATCGCGACGCCGACGACGATGAGGCGGCACGAGGCGCCGTCGCGCAGGTCGGCCTCTGGCAACGCGCGCGACATGCCGTCGGCGTTGCGGGTCCAAAACGCATGCGCTGCGAGCAAGCGAGCGCACAAAGAAGGGTCGCGGTCGTCCGTCGCGAACACGAGGACTGGCGCCCCACTTGCATCGCGAACAAGGCCATCGACGGGAGGAAGGCCAGCCGTGCCGAGTTCGATCTGTTCGGCGACGACGCGGAATCCACGTTCGAAGAGCCCGGTCCGCTGGCGGATCAAACGCCAGAGGCCGTCGCGCTGCAGCGGCAACACCGATCCACGGATCATCTCTAACCCTCCAGACAGGGCGGCTCTGACCGAACCGCCCACACCGCGTTCGCTGCAAAGGCCCTGGCGCGATGCGCGCGCAGACCAACACAGCCGAGTTCGACCGCCCATCAAAGGCTGGTTCGCAGCCTGTGAACCGCCCGATGCGACCGCGAGAATTCGGACTAGGCGTCCCTCGCAAGATCGCATTCAGACGGATGGTCCGTGTCGATAGATCCCGATTGCACGTGCGCCCTACGGAAAATGCAAGGGACCCAAATGCGTATGCGAGAACGGAAACGAACGCTTCACGAACGGCGGCGCGCGGTCAACTCGCCAAGTCCAAGAGCGAGCAACGGGTTCTTGGCAGCCTGCAACAACGGCGAACGCCGCTCCTCGACTCGTGTCAGCGCCGCAGCCAGCGCATCGCTCGCGTCGCGCGGCATGCCTGCGATCGCTTGGATGCCAGCGGGGCCGAGTTGGCGCGCGACCATGTCGGCGACGACCTCTTTCGACGCATCGCCGCGGCCTGTCACACACCGCTTGATCCGGGCTGGCGCGTATTGGTGAATCTCGAGTTCGGCCCGTGCCGCCTCCGCCAGGACGACGCCGCGCGCCTCGCCGATGCGCAACGCCGACTGCGCACTCTTGCCATGGAACGCTTCTTCCAGGGCGAGTTCATGCGGCGCAAGCCGCGCGATCAGCTCGCGAAACTGATCGGCGAGTTCGCGCAGGCGATGCGCCACTTCGTCGTTCCGGCCCCCGAGACGCAGCACGCCACATTCGACCGGACGCAGCCGATCCGCGCCGCTTCCGGCCCGGACGACGTTGCTCGCGCGCATTGCCAGCGGCGCCGCACCAGCGTTTGCCGCCCCGCTCTCGAAAAACAGGTCAAGGCAACCAAAACCCACGACTTGGGTGCCAGGGTCGATGCCGAGGATCCGGATTGCCGCCACGCCCGGATGGTAGCGGTCCCCCGCGCCACGTCGTAGCGTTCGGCCCGTGAAGGCAGCGCTTCTCCTCCTCGCGGCAGGTCGCGGCACGCGACTTCGCGCCGAGATCCCCAAGGCGTTCCAGACGCTCGGCGACCTCACGCTGCTCGAGCATTCGGCGCGGCGACTGCGGCAAGTCTGCCCGCCACCCGAAGGCGAGTTGATCGTGATCATCAGCGCGCAGGATCGAGCCGTCCTCCTGCCGCCTCTGCTGCCAATGCTGGCGAAGTTGTCCGCGCGCGTCGTCGACGGCGGCGAGACGCGACAACAGTCGATGCAGAACGGGTTGGCCGCAGCAAGCCCTGACTGCGACGTCATCCTCGTGCATGACGCGGCGAGGCCGTTTTTCCCGATCGCAGCCGCGCGGCAATGCCTTGCACGCGCGCTCGAAGTCGGGGCGGCGCTGCTCGCGGTGCCGGCGACCGACACACTGAAGCGTTGTCGCCCGGACGGCACAGTCGAGGCCACGATCGACCGCCACGGCATCTACAACGCGCAAACACCACAGGCCCTGCGTCGCGATGTGCTCGACCGCGCGATCACGCATGCCAAGGCGCGCGGCTTCGCGGCAACGGACGACGTTGCGCTAGCCGAGGCGATCGGCTGCCCGGTCGCCGTTGTGCCCGGTTCGCCGCAAAACCTGAAGATCACGCACCCAGCCGACCTCGTCATCGCCGAGGCCTTGTTGCGGCACTTCGCAACCTCTTCATGAACGACCTCCGCATCGGCCTTGGGATCGACTTGCACCGGCTCGAACCGGGGCGTCCTTGCGTGCTCGCCGGCATCCGAATCGACTGTGAACGCGGTCCGAGCGCGGTGAGCGATGGCGACGTCGTGCTTCACGCTGCCGTCGACGCCGTGCTCGGAGCCGCCGGCCTCGAGGATCTCGGAACGCTGTTTCCCGAAACCGATCCGAAGAACCGCGGCCGCGACTCCGCTGAGTTCTGCACGCGTTCGCTCGAGTTGATCCGCCAGAAGCGATTGCGCGTCGTCTCTCTCGACGTGGTCGTCGAAACCGAACTGCCCCGACTCAAGCCGCATCGCTCGGCGATGCGCGAGCGTCTTGCACAGTTGTTCGCAGTCGATCCGGACCGCGTGAACCTGAAAGGGAAGTCCGCCGAAGGTCTCGACTCGATCGGGAACAGACTCGCGATCCGAGCCACTGTCGTCGCGCTGCTGGCGCCCGCCTGAGGCTGGGAACGCGGCGGGTCAGGCCATTTGCAGGTCTTTCATGCGCTTGTAGGCGCCACCGAGTTGCACCAACTCAGCGTGCGTGCCCATCTCGACGATGCGGCCCTGCTCTAGCACGACGATCAGGTCGGCCTGTGCGATCGTCGACAGACGGTGCGCGATGACGAACGACGTGCGGCCCTTGCGAAGATTGTCGAGCGCGCGTTGCACCAACTCTTCGTTCTCCGAATCGAGGCTGGAAGTCGCCTCGTCGAGAAACAGGATCGCAGGATCGCGAACGATCGCGCGCGCGATCGTGATGCGCTGCATCTGACCACCCGAGAGATTGCAGCCGCGCTCGCCCGCCAGGGTGTCATAGCCCTGCGGCAACGTCAGCACGAAGTCGTGGATGTTCGCGGCTTTCGCCGCCGCTTCGACTTCTGCTTGAGTGCAGCTTGGCTTGCCGTAGGCGATGTTGTCGCGAATGGACGAATTGAAGAGGAATGGTTGTTGGCTGACGACCGCAGTGTGCTGCCGGTAGTCGTCCATGCAGACGTTGCGCAGGTCCTTCCCGTCGACCAGCACCCGCCCCTTGTTCGGGTCATGGAACCGCATCAGCAGATCGAGCGTCGTCGACTTGCCTGCCCCCGACGGCCCGACGAGCGCGACTGTCAGGCCTGGACGGACGCGCAGACTGACGCCACGCAGCACCGGCTCGCTGCCATACGCGAACCAGACATCCTGGAGTTCGACCTCACCGCGCAACTGCGGGAGCGGTTCACCGCCGGCCTCGCTCTCGTCGACGCGCTCGCGAAGGATCGACTCGATGCGATCGAGCGCGCTGACCGATTCCATCAGCGTCGTGTAGGCACGCGTCAGGCGCTTCACGTGTTGATAGGTCGTCGCCAGCGGCAGCAGCTCGGTGGCGACCCCGCTGAACTTCACTTCGCCCGTGACGAGGACGAAGTAGCCCAGCATCAGCAGCAGGGCCGCGAAGCCGATTTGATAGCCGAGGAAGGTCTGCATCATCGATGCGCCCTTCGCCCGCAGCATGCGCATCGTGCGATCGAGGAACGTGTCGTTCTGTGCCACATATTCCGACAGCCGCTGCCGCTCGAGTCGGAAGGCCTTGACGGTGCGGATGCCCGACAGGATCTGATTCATCGACTCCGTCGCGTCGCCCATCGCCTCGAGCGTCTTCGTGCTGCGTCGGCGCACCCGCTCCCCTGAACGGTACATGGGGATCGCCATCAGAGGGATCATCAGAGCGAGGACGATCAGCGCCTTCGGCATCACGAACGCGACGACGAGAAGGTTGCCCAGGATCATCATCGGATCGACGAACACGTTGTCGCTGGCCAGCTCGAACGAGCGCTGGAGCACCTGCGCGTCGTTGGTGACGTTGCTGATCAGCTCTCCCATCTTGCGCTGACCGAAGTAGCGCAACGGCAAGGAGAGGATGTGCTTGGCGATCAGACACCTCAGGTCCGCGACCATCTTGATCGCGAAAAACCTCGACGTGAGTTGCACCGCGTAGATGCAGCCGCCGCCCAGGATGCCGGAGACGGAGGCCAGCAGCGCCGCGGCGATCACGAGGTTCATCGCCGGCCCGCCAGCCGAGGTCGCGTCGCGCCCGAGCCAAGCACCAATGGCATCCGCCTGGCCCTGGAACCAGAACGCAAAACGGTCGCTCCAGGAGCTGCCGTCGCCGGCAAAAAGAATGACCGGCGCAGAACCGCCAGATTGGGCCGCCATCGCCCGAATCAACGGATCGATGAGCACGAAGGGCGCCTTGGTGAACAGCGCCTCGAGAGCTCCGAACAACAGCGCGGCCCCGACGAGGCGCTTGTGCGCCAGGATCGAGGCCCAGATGCGGGCGACCAGGGTCGAGAACGTCGCGGGTGCCTGCGCGGGGTCGGAAGTCACCCGCTAGAGCCTACTCGATGACCGCCTTCTGGATCACTTCGTTGGCCCACTGCATGAAGCGATAGGACCGGTAGTCCTCGAGCACGAGTTCGCGATCGCGTTCGTTCTTGACGTCCATGCGCTTCTTTGGCGGCGTGCGCGAGTTGACGCGCGCGATGTACCAGGAGTCCGTGCCCTTCAGCGGGCCGACCGCCTTGCCGACTTCTGCTTCGAAGAACAGGTAGCTCGCCAGCGAAACGCCATCGAGCAACTCCGAGAACTCATTCTCGCGCAGTTGCTGACGCAGCTGGTTGAGCGGCAGGAAGCCGAGGCGGCCGCGCTTCTCGTCGTTGATGATGTATTCGCCCTTCTTGGTAAGGGCCTCGTCGAACTGGATCTCGCCCTTTTCGAGCGATGCGAAAACCGCGTCGGCACGCTCCTTGGCCTTCGGCATGCCGTCGTTCTGCCACGCCATCGTCTGAATGTCGCGCGCGAGGAAGGTGATGATCTCGACGCTGACGCTGCCGTCGCCGAAGAAGCCCGCGCGCTTGTCGGCGTAGGCTTGCAGGTTCTCGTCCGTGAGTTCTGCCTTGATGAGGTCGTAGAACGACGTCATCAGGCGCCAACGCGCGCGGAAGGCTTCGAGGCATGGGTAGCCTTTGAACTTCGTCGCGATGACTTCGACCGTGAACGGCGTGGTGTCGTAGGGCTGGCGATAGTCGTCGTAGCGCTTCTGGAATTCTTCGTCGGTGACGTAGGCGCCCTTGCTGACCAGTTCTTGGCGGATCGCTTCGCGGGCGACCACTTCTTGCATCGCGCGGTCGAGGTCCTGAACGAACAGGCCTGGGCGCACGAACTCAAACGCGTCGTCGGTCGGCCAGTCCATGCCGTTGACCGACAGCACGACCTCGGGCGAAAGCCCGTTGCTCGCGTATTTGATCTCCGACCAGTTGCGCAGGCCTTGCTGGACGAACTGACGCATCATCGTCATCCAGAACTCGGGGAGTGGCTTTGGGTTGCCCTTCTCGTCCTTTGAGTCGGCGGTCTTCTCAAGTTGCTCGAGGAATTGCTGGCCCTGACCGCTGTTGGTCTTGGCCATGATCGCTTCCTTCGTGATCTGCGGCCAATCCTTGGGCACGCCGTGGAAGAAGACGCGGTCGAACACGATCGCCTGCTTGCGCTGCTGGATGAAGGTCTCGCGGTTCAACCCGTATTGGGTGCGGACAACTTCCCAGAAGTCGACGCCGGGGTGCTCGACGGCGAACTGGTTCATCTTCGGCTCCAGTTCCCGCAGCACGTCTTCCTCGAGCACGTCAAAGTCCTCGGGCCGGCGTTTGCCCGCTTCGATCTGCTTCTTGACCTCTTCGAGGATGAAGAAGTCGGCGACCTTCGCCTCGACCAGCTTGCCGCCCGTGAGGTAGACCGCCTCGCGCTTGACGATCTTGGGGTCGAGCGCGACGCCGTTGACCTTGATCGGCAGCAACAACTTGTCGCGCGCCGAGGCTGCCTGGTCCTGCAGCTTGTCGGCCTCCTTCTGGAGGCTCTTGATCTGATCATCGACGGACTGGGCCCACAGCGTCGGGGTGAGCACCGCGGCGAACAGGACGAGATACAGAGGCTTCATGGTCTGAAAAGGCTCGGTCAGGACGAAATGGGGCCGCGGAGTCTACCGCAGTGGCGGGGCGATACGAGCCGGGGCCGACAAAGCTCCGCGTTCCGCCCCGCCACATAGCCTCAGCTTGGAACTGCTAGCCCGCATGGCTTCTCGCTGCACCCTGGTAGCATGGGCCCGATCGCATGAGCTACGACCCGCGCTCGATTTCGTTCACGGCCGAAATCCTCTACCCCCCAACGCCATTGCGCGCGGACCTCGTCCAGGGCGTCCACAACTCGCTATTCCAAAAACCGCAACTGGGCTACCAGAGCTTTCAGATCGCGCCCGACGCCATCCACCTCACCAACCTGCCACTCGCACCGGGCCAGGTCTCGTCACTGTCCTTCCATTCCGACCGGCTGATCCTGCGCGAGGAGTTCCGCGGCACCACCGTGGAGGACTTTGCAACTCGCGTCGTGAACGTCGCTGGCGTGGCGCTGTCGGCGATGGCGATCCCGATGTCCATCGCCCAGCAATTCTGCGTGCGGTCGTTGGTGAACCCAAAGCAACGTGACGGTCGCGAGTTCCTCGCCAATCGCCTGCTCGCGCGCGGCGACGCACTCGCCGGCTTCGGCCGCCCGCTCCAAGGCCTCGGACTGCGGCTCGCGTTCCCCCCGACCGAACAGGACCGGGCGCTGCACCAGGTTCGGGTCGAGAATTGGCCTCAGGACCCCCGTTCCGTCTGGTTGGAAGTGACCAGCACCTACCCTGGAGCTATCGCAGCCGCGCAGGTGCAAGGAGTCGCGGACTTGCTGTATGCGACCTATGCGTTCTTGTGCGGACCATTGTGCGACTTCCTCGCCGCCCACGATCAGCCATGAGCCGTCGCGATCTCGCCGCCCCTCGATCTGCGGCGTTTGCGGTCCTCGTCGCCGCGTCGACCTGGCAGGCGTGCTCGAAGGAGGCGCCAAGCCTGCCACCCAACGAGGCAGTGCCGGCAGCACTCGACCCGACCGACCTGCTGCTGGTCGTCGACGGGGTTTCGATCCGCTGGTCCGACGTGGCTCCGCAAGTCGCTTGGCTCGATACCCTCGCCCCCGAATACTCGCTGCGCAAGAAGATCCAAAAGGTCCTCTCCGACCACACGATCTGGGTGCAGTTCGCGCGGCGGGACTTCCCCGAACAGCGCCGTCAACAATTCGAATTGGCGCAGACCCTCCGCGCCGCCTGCGGCAACGTCGAAGAACTGCGCAAGAACGCCGAAGGTCGCCCGATGCACCAGAGCCGACTCTCGGTCGGCAATGTCGGGTTGCCCGTCGCGGCATTCTTGTTCGACCCCTCGCGCGTCGGCGCGGTCAGCGATCCGATCGAAGTTCCAGCGGGCTACCTGCTCGTCGGCTGCCTCGATCTGACGCGCACCCAGGTCCCGATGGAGGACACCTGTGAGTGCGTGCAAGTGGGATTCGTCACGCACAACGCTCCGCAATGGCGCGAATGGGAGTCTGCGACGCAATCCAGGATCGCGGACCGCGTGACCTTCGTTCACCCCGACTACCGACTGGCAATGCCGCCGTGGCTCAACCTTCCATGAACAGCAAGTTCACGCTTCTCCGCGCACTGGCGCTCGTGGCAATGGCGCATCTCCTAGGGGCACAAGATCCGCCCGCCGACGCCGCCAAGGCGAAGGAAAAAGCCGAGTTGCCAAAGGAGCTTTCGGCATGGCCTATGTTGACGGCGCCCGATCGGGACCGCGCGTTGAGTCTGACCGGCCAGTTCAAGAAGGACGATGAAGCACTGCGAAAGGCTGCGCGCGACGAGCTGCTGGCCATGGGTGCTGGCGCCGCGCCGATCCTCTTCCAGAAGGTCGGCGACGCAGAAAAGGAACTCGCTCTCAACGAGGAGCTCTTCGTCGTGTTCGACTCGATGCTCGCCGCCGAGCACCGAGGTTTGATGGCTGAGCAAGTGAAGAAGAAGAAGATCGAGCTGCGGAAGTACCTGCTGCGCCGGCTCTGCCTGATGGCCGACCCGGCCTCGAAGACCACGTTTGAGCCCTTTCGCAAGGACGCCGACGAAACCGTCAAGCTCTACGCCAACCTCGGACTCGCCGCGATCAAGGACGGCGATGCGTTGCTCGTCGTGCTGGAAATGACGCGCAAGGCATGGGCCGACCACGTCGATCTCGTCAAACAAGCGCTGCCGTCGGCGCGATGCAGCGAGTGCGCCAAGGTCGTTTGTGCCTTCATGCAGCCGGAGAACAACGAGACGAAGGCCGCCGGCCTGCGCATCCTCCGCTACGTCGGCACCGAGGCCGAGCAGGCCACGATCAAGTTGATGCTGACCTCTGAAGACCACGGTGTGGTCAAGGAGGCGATCAACGCGCTGCGCGTGATCCACGGCATGGACCCGCTCGAGAAACTCTCGGCGTTCGACGCGATCGGGATGGCGAAGGAGTGGCAGTCCAAGTGAGCGGCACCCGACTTCCGCGCGCTCGACTCACGACGCTCCTCGCGCTCATGGCGCCAGCCTTCGCGCAATCGAGTGACAAACTCCCGAAGTGGAAGGTCGACCCCTATACGAAGAACGAGCCGGCGGCGATGCAGAAGGTCGGCTACGTGTCGTTCGGCCCGTTCCCTTTTGGCGGCCGCGGATCAGGCGTTGCGCAAACGACCGACATCGAGAAGACGCTCCCGTACAGCCAGATCCGCTGGATCGAGACCGCGCACTTCCGCATCGGACTCGAGTTGCCGGAGTGGACAGTGCCGATGGATCCACAGACGCGCGCGAAGATCCGAGTCGAACTGGAACGACTTGGTGAGAAGCTGCCTGGCATCGACCCAAAGACGCGAAAGCTCGACCCGTGGTTGCGCGCGCACCTATTCGCGCAGCGTTGCGAAGACCTCTACGCCGAGTTCTCGGCGATGGCCGGCGTGAAGGATGCAGACTTCCCGCAGGACGCGAAGAACGTCGTCAAGACGGCTGGCAGCGCCTACATGGGCTACGGACCGTTCCTGGGCATGAAGGACAAGTATCTGGTTCTGCTGTGCGACAGCATGACGCCGTTTGCGACCTACATGAAGGAGTACCTCGGCCGCGATTCGAAGTTCGGGCAACGTTGGCACTTCAAGGACGTCGGCTGCCTCATCTTCACCGTCGCAACGGAATGCGACGGCGGCAGACTCAAGCACGACACGGCAATGCACTGCACGCTGGCGTTCAACGTCTCGCAGTGCCTGCTCGACGGCTTCCGCTACTACGCCTACGACCTGCCAGTGTGGATCCGCGAAGGCATCGCACATTGGTTTGAGCGTCGGGTCGACGAGAAATGGAACAGCTACGACCAGACCGAGGGCTCGCCGGCTGATCTCCGCACCACGTGGAAATGGAAGCCGACCATGAAGGCGATGGCGGGGACCAACAAGTACCGCACCTTCTCCGAGTGCTACCAGTGGCGCGACTTCGGCGACATCAAGTTCGAGGACCACGTCGCGATCTGGTCGCGCATGGACTTCCTGCTGGCGCAGGACCACGCGAAGTGGCGGTCATTCCTCTTCGACGTGAAGGGACGCGTGAACGAAGCGGACTGGTCGCCGAACTCAGACGATCTTGTCGGAGTGACGCGCGATGCCCTGAAAAAGGCCTACGGCATCTCGATCCTGCAACTCGACGAGAAGTGGATCGAGTGGGTCAAGACGACCTACCCGTCGCAGTAGGTCCGCGTCGCCAGGCCGTGCTCAGATCGGCTCCCAGAGAACGAACCGATAGACCGGCAATAGCGCGAGCATCGAACTCCTGACCCAGGCTTCGGCCTGCTCGCCGAGGTCGAGCGCGTCCTCCTTCGGCAACTGCCGCTGGATGTGCAGCCAGTGATTGCCAGGCGTGTAGAGCGCGAGCGTCTCCTTCATGTGCAGCGGCTGCGCCTGGCTGCACCAGTTGCTCTTCCTCCAGTCGTGCACTCGCAGGTCGAAGCCTGCTGGCAACGCACGGAGTCGTGAGCAGAACTCCTTGAGCTCGGCTTCGTCCTTCGCGCACTTCTTGCGCAGGTTTTCGCCGTCCCACCACGCCTGCGGATGGATGCGCAGTGCAACCTCGACAATCTGGTCGTCGATGCAGACCTCGAGCACGGTCTGGATGTAGTGCGTCTCGGCGTCCTTGCCGAGCGCCTCGCCGAAGAACGCGCCGAGCTTCTTGCGCTCCTTTGTGCCGCGACAGAGGTAGGCGCGCTGCTCACGCACGCGATAGGAGTTGAAGGTGTAGGGATGGTGCAATCCAGCCTGCGCGCTCATGTCGACGCCCAGCGCCTTCGCCTCCTTTTGCACCACATCCGCCATCGACTTGAGCTTGTGGCGCACGGAGAGACGCAGCGCGTTGTACTCGGGGTCGTCTTGGCGGTGCTTTTCGTACGCCTTGAAGTCACGATCCAGGAAGGCTTCGGCCATCCGGACAACATTAGCCCGCACGGGTCCGGGCGCTACTTGCCGCCGCCGACGCACGGCGCGTAGCGTGAGCACTTCATGCGCCAACTCACGCTGCTTGGACTCGCGCTTGCGCTCACGGCCTGCGAGTCATTCCCCGTGCCTACGGATCCGCGCGTGAACGTATCGCCCTACTTCGCGCACTACCGCCTGCGCGGCGACGTCGCGATGCAGAACAACCCGGGCTCCGGTCCTGAGAACAACTCGCCGCAATCGCTCGAGGCGATGGGGCAAGGTCACTACGCCGACGACATCGGCGTGCGAGCGGACATCGGCGACGGGTTCTCGGGCATCCGCGTCGACTACTACCAATTGGAAATGGGCCCCAGCGGTTCGACGACGCTGGGCGACGACTTCGGCTCCATCCCGGCTGGCGCGACCGCGCAGGCCCAGCCGAAGATGGACGAATGGCGCCTGTCGCTGACGCAGGAGGTCTACGCGACCAAGATGCGCTGGCGGGAGGCCCCCATCGACATGCGTCTTGGGCTCGGCGGAACCTGGGCCAACCGCCGCATGGACGTCGATGTGCGCGGCACGGACCTGAGCGGGAGCTACGCGCAGAAGATCGACCTCGGCGGCGACGTGTTCTTCGCCGCCGCCCGCTACCGCGCCACGCTCGGGCAGGTCTCGCTCGACATCGAGTATGCGCTCTCGCCCGACCTGCAATCCGGGGAGTGGGACGACATCACCCAGGACTTCGAAACCCGCTTGTCCTACGCGGTGCCGTTCCAGGACGTGACCGTGTTCGCCGGGTGGCGCTACGCGACGTTGAACGGCTCCGGATCAGCCGGCGGCCTCGACTACGACGCCGACATGACGCTCGATGGTTATCAGTTTGGCGTGACGATCACGTTCTGACTCGCCCGTCCGCGATCAGCGAGCCTTTGCTTGGCTGAGAAACTGCCGCCCCTTCGGCCGGCGCCGGCGAGCGCGGCGCGCGACGAGCCGGACCGGACCAACCGAGTTGTCCACGGCCCAAGTGCTGTTTGGCGAACCCGCCTCCGCAGATGCTGATGGCCCGCGACCACGAACGCTGCTGGCGCTCGCCGTCGCGGCCGCGGGGATGACTCACGGTTCTTTCGCCAGGATGCTCCACTGACGCAGCGTCTTCGCACGAGGCTGCTCGGACCTCGAGCAACCGTCGTCGAAGTGCCTTCGCGGACGAACCACGCGATGTCGTCGCATCGGCAGCGATCGGCAGCGATCGGCAAGACGACATCGCCGTTCCGAGCACCGCGCTGTCACGCGACGCGGAGCAACCCTCGCCATTCGTGCAGCAGCGTCGCGACTTCCCCGCGCTCGATGCTTGCGAACCCCTCGACGCATCTCTATGGTCCCCGCCCTCGCAACACAGGCCGACGCAGGCTTGTGCGCGCGGGCAGGTAGCTCAGTTGGTAGAGCATGGCATTGAAAATGCCAGGGTCGCCGGTTCGACTCCGGCCCTGCCCACCATCCTCGCGCGCCGCGGCACCGGTGCTGTGTGCCGCGCCGCGTTTCCGGCGCTGGTCAACGCGGTAGGGGGAACGCGACGCGCCAGATCTTGCGCCGCGGCGTGTCGACGAGAAGCACGCCGTCCACGCCAAAGGCCACTTCGTATTCGAGCAGTTGCCGCCGAGTCGGCGTGTGCAAGGGATCGTTGACCACCGTTCCGCCATTGACCTCGGCGACGAAGGTCTCACCTCGGCGTTCGACGAGAAAGTCGGCGCGCAGGTCCACGAGGGATTCCTTGCCGTCGATGCGCACCCGGTAGCGCCGCGTTTTCTGAGCATCGACGATCGCGTAGCCCGCCGCGGCAAGCAGCGCGCGTGCGTGCAACTCGCCGCGGCGACCCAACCAGCGCGAACGATAGGCCCGCAACCAACGGGCGCATGCGACGCACTGCAGCAGCAAGGCGCCGCCAAGCAACGCAGCGCCCACCAGCACGCCGAGCAACCCCCAGTCCGGGAGTTCGCGCAGTTCTTGCACCGCCTCGGCCACCCACTCGCGCCACGGAAAATCTGGGATCCACTGCGTGATCCCATGACCTTGAGGAACTGCAACTGCATCGAGAAAGCTCTCGGCGCGCCATACGCGCGCATCCACGCACCAGACCGCGCATCGTCCTTCTGCCATTCGCCACCTCGACGCGCGCACCAGCGCGACGGTGGCACGCTACCTGAGGCAGTCGGTCGGCGACACCCATAGCCCCATCAAGACGTAGATCGAGACGGACAAGGGCCCGGAAACAAACCAGTGGCGTCAACGCGTTCGACGCTTGCATGCCCGTTCAAGGTCTCGATGCCCTCTTCGCGCCCCGTTCCGTGGCTGTCTTCGGCGCCAGTTCGAGAGACGGATCGGTCGGGACCGTCGTCTGGAACAACCTGCGCACCGCCGGCTACCGCGGCAGCCGTCACGCGATCCATCCGACACTGCGAGAACTGCAAGGCGAGCCTGTCTACCCATCGCTTGCAGAAGTGCCCGAGTGCCCCGAACTCGGCGTGCTGTGCACTCCGCCCACGACCGTATGCGGCATCGTCGAGGATCTCGGCAGGCGCGGCGCTCACGCGGCAATCGTGTTGTCAGCCGGACTCGACAGCCGCCAACGCGAGCAGTTGCTACGCATTCACGACGAGACAGGCATAAGGATCCTCGGCCCCAACTGCATCGGCACGCTGGCTCCCCACGCGGGCCTCAATGCGAGCTTCGCGCACGCATGCGCGAGCGCCGGCACCATCGCGTTCGTGACGCAGTCTGGCGCCTTGATGACGTCGATGCTCGATTGGGCCAACGCGCGCGGAGTCGGCTTCTCGCGGCTCGTGTCGATTGGCGACCAACTCGATGTCGACTGCAGCGACCTGCTCGAGTTTCTCGCGGACGACAGCGCCACCGAAGCCGTGCTGCTCTACCTCGAGTCAGTGTCCCATGGGCCCAAGTTCCTCGCAGCCGCGCAGCGAGCCGCAGCAAAGAAACCTGTCATCGTCGTCAAGGCCGGCCGCTGCGACGCCGGCCGGCGCGCCGCGGCCTCGCATACTGGCGCACTCGCGGGCTCGGATCTCGTCTTCGACGCTGCCGCACGCAAGGTCGGGATGTTGCGCGTCGAATCGGTTCATGACCTCTTCCTCGCCGCCGAGATCCTCGCATGCATGCCGGTGGATGCGCCGCCGAAGCTGACCGTGTTCACGAATGGCGGTGGCGCCGGCGTGCTCGCGGCGGATGCATGCGCGCTCCACGGCGTCCCTCTGGCCGAGCTTGATCCAGGATCCATTGCTCGCCTCGACGCTGTCTTGCCGGCCCATTGGTCGCGCTCGAACCCCATCGACATCCTTGGCGATGCGCCAGTGCCTCGCTACGTCGATGTGCTGCGCGAACTGCTGTCGCGCGACGACACCGGAACCGTGCTGTTCCTGCACGCGCCCACGGCCATCGTGCCGAGTGCGGCGATCGCAACGGCGCTGCTGCCGGTCGCGCGCGTGGACAAAGGCCGACGCGGTCGATTCCTGTCGTGCTGGCTCGGTGACGACGCGGTGCGCACGGCGCGCTCGATGTTCCGCAATGCCGGCATCGCGGACTTCGACACTCCTGAGCAGGCCGTCCGGGCCTTCTCGCTGCTGCAGCAGTCGCGCGATGGTCGCAAGCTGCTGCACGCTCCAGCGGACCAGGCATCATTGCGCCGCACCCACGAGTTCCAGCAAGTGCGACACATGCTGCAGTCGGCGCTCGCCGAGGGCCGCGAATGGCTGCTCGAAGACGAGAGCAAGCGCGTGCTCCAACTTGCGGGAATCCCCACCGTCCAGACGCGGCAGACCAACCTGACGCCAGCGGCCGCCGTCGCGGCAGCGCGCCAAGTCGGGTTTCCGGCCGTGCTCAAGATCCGTTCACCCGACGTGTTGCACAAGACCGACTTCGGCGGCGTCGCGCTCGACCTTCCCGACGAGGAGTCGGTGCGCAACGCGGCCGATGCGATGATCCGCCGCCTCTGCGCGGAAAGGCCCGACGCGCGGCTTCTGGGCTTCAACGTGCAGTTGATGTTGCGAACGCGCAACGCAGTCGAGTTGATCCTCGGAGCGAGCCGCGACCCGACCTTTGGGCCCGTGATCCTGTTCGGGCACGGCGGCGTCGCTGTGGAACTGCGGCAGGACCATGCGCTCGCGCTGCCGCCACTCGACGCGGCAGCAGCCGAAGCGTTGATGGCGCGCACGCGAGTGCGTCGCGTCATGGCCGGTTGCCGCGGCATGCCAGGAAGCGATTGTGTTGCCGTGCGCAACGCGCTCGTCGCGCTATCGGATCTGCTGACGATGGTGCCCGAGATCGCGGAACTCGACATCAACCCGCTGCTCGCGACCGAACAAGGCTGCATCGCGCTCGATGCACGCATTCGGGCAACGCCAGCACCTGCACATGGCGACGAAGCAGCCAGCGCACGCCTCCATCCGGCAGGCCGCAAAGCGGATCAATCCGGGCCAAATGCGACGCCGATGTGCCCCGGCCTCGCCGAGTTGTGAGCACGGACAAGAACGCAAGGGCACCAGCCAGCGAGAAGCCGCGAGCGAGCCGCGCGTGTCGGCTCAAGCGTTCGTGGCGTTGCGCCGTCAGCACATGAATCGTGAGGAAAACAGCGTGTAGCCACTGCTGCGTGCGGCCCTGGCTCGATCGGGTGGCGAGGAGCTGACAGCCCGTTGAAGAACGCATGCTGCCTGCGCGCATGGCATCCGTGCCGCTCTCTGCGTCTTGTTCTCTGCGTCGAATCCATGGATTCGACTCCGTTCCCACTCCTTGATATCGACCCGGCTGCCACGCTCTCGGCAACGCAGCCGTTCTTCAACGGACTGCTCGAGCGCGAACTGGGCTTCCTCGAAGCGGATGCGCTCGGCGAGCGCGCGCGCGCCGAGCATCTCGCTGAAGAAGTGCGCAGGTTGTCGTTCGCCGATTGCGCCGGCTGAACCAACCCGCGCCTCTTCGCCTAGTTCGTGTGCT
>SXPK01000078.1 GCA_005776365.1 Planctomycetia bacterium | reverse complement strand
GACTTCTTCAATAACGACGCCGACCCGATGGACGACAACGGCCACGGCACGCACACCGCCGGCACCTTCGCGGCAGTCGCCAACAATGGCGTCGGCGTCGCTGGCGTCACCTGGTCGTGCAAGGTCATGGCGCTCAAGTTCTTGAGCTCGGCAGGCAGCGGCTCGACCACGGGCGCAATCGGCGCAGTCGACTACGCCGTGCAAAAGGGCGTCAAAGTCTCCAACAACAGCTGGGGCGGCGGGGCCTTCAGCCAGGCGCTGTTCGACGCCATCAACGCGTCGCGCGCGGTCAATCACGTCTTCGTCGCGGCCGCTGGCAACAGCGGCGTCAACACTGACACCTCGGTCTCCTACCCGCAAGGCTACGCACTCGACAACATCCTGTCGGTCGCCGCGTCGGACAACAACGACGCGCGCGCGTCGTTCTCGAACTTCGGCGTTGCCTCGGTCGACCTCGCGGCGCCGGGCGTCAACACCTACAGCACCTACCTCTCGACCTACTCCTATCTGAGCGGCACGGCGATGGCGACGCCGCACGTGACGGGCGTCGTGGCGTTGGTGCAGTCGGTCAGCCCGACGTGGACCTACACGCAGGTCAGGGACCGCATCCTGCAGACCGTGCGTCGCGTGGCCGCATTCAACGGCATCACGGCGACCGGCGGCGTGCTCGACGCATTCGCGGCCGTGAATCTCGGCGCACCGATCAACAACACGCCCGTCGTCACGATCGCAAGCCCGGCCAACAACTCCATCGTGCCGATCGGCACGGTGATCTCGTTCGCAGCCTCGGCTTCGGACGTCGAAGACGGCGTCCTCACCGCCGGTCTCACCTGGACCTCGAACCTCGACGGCGCGATCGGTGTCGGAGCTTCATTCTCCCGCGTGCTCTCTGCCGGCACCCACACCGTCTCCGCGTCGGTCACCGATAGCGGGAACCGCAGCGGCGCGAGCTCAGTGACCGTCAACGTCCAGGCCCCGCCGCCTGCGAACGACCCGTGCAGCGGCTCGATCCTGCTCACCAACGGCGTCGCAGTCTCCGGTTCGACGGCGACCGCGACCAACGACGGCACCGCAACGTGCGGCAGCTCGACGACGTCGGCGGACGCGTGGTTCCGCTACACGCCGACCGGCACCTCGACGGTGACGATCGACACCTGCGGCTCGACCTTCGACACCGTGCTGTCGGTCTACACCGGCGCCTGCGGCGCCCGCGTTCAGACGCAGTGCAACGACGACAACGGCAGCGTCGGTCCGTGCCCCGGCGGCACCACGTCCTATGTGACGTTCACGCCAACGGCCAACACGACCTACCTGATCCGCGTCGCGGGATTTGGCGGCGCCACCGGCAGCTACTCGGTTCGCGCGTCCGGCGGCACGCCGGCTGTGACGATTCCGACTGCCCCGTCGTCCCTGCGCGTCACCCGCAGCGGCGCCAACTCGGTGCTCACGTGGACGGACCGGTCAACCAACGAGACGCTGTTCCGCATCGAGCGGCAGCAGCGCGTCAACGGCACGTGGACCAACAGCCTCCTTCGTTCCGTAGGCGCGAACATCCGCACGTTCAGCGATCCGGTCACGACCGGCACCTGGCGTTGGCGCGTTCGCGCCGAGAACTCCGGTGGCAACTCGGCGTGGACCGGCTTCGCCCAGCAGACAGTCCAGTGACCTGAACCAATAACGGGCGCGCGACCTCCATGCCGCGCGCGGTGCACAGGCCGCGTCGAACTTCGCCAGCAGGCGGCAGTCCGGCGCGGCCTCTTTGTTTTCACTGATCCGCGAGCGCAAGCGCCAGATACGCCACGGCCGCGGCGCCGAGCGCGAGTTCGCGTTCGTTGACGCTGCTTACGACGTCGAGCGCCGAGTGGTGGTAGTCGAAGTAGCGCTGGCTGTCCGTGACGAGGCCGAAGCACGGAACTCCACGCGCAGCGAGTGGGCCGATGTCCGCGCCACCACCGCCGCCGGGCGCGAACGCGTCGCAGTGGTATGCGGCAAGCGGCGCGAGCAAGTCGCGATAGGGCCCCGCGGCCTCACGCGCGATCGTGCAAGAAAACCCGAACGGAGTCGCTCCACCAGAATCCGTCTCGATCGCGGCAACGTGACGCTCACTTCCGTGCGCCGCGTCGTAGGCGATGCCGCCGCGCAGGCCATTCTCCTCGTTGGCAAAGAGCACGGCGCGGATCGTGCGCCTTGGCCTGATGCCGCAGGCCATGAGCAAGCGCATGGCCTCGATCGTCTGCGCGCACCCTGCGCCGTCATCGTGCGCGCCTTCGCCGAGATCCCACGCGTCGAGATGGCCGCCCAGCACAACGACCTCGTCAGGCAGCTCGCTACCTCGGATCTCCGCGACCACGTTGCTCGCATTCACATCTGGCTGATTGCGACACCCCAACACGAGGCGGACCATCACCGGCGAGGTCGATTCTGCGAGCTTGCGCGCGAGCAACTCCGCATCGGCCGTCGCGATCGCGGCTGCGGGGATCTTGGCTACCGCGTCGTCGTAGCGCATTGCACCAGTGTGCGGGTGGCCGTCGATCGAGGTCGTCATCGAACGCACGATTGCGGCGAGCGCGCCAACCTTGGCAGCCTCGACCGCTCCGTTGCTGCGCTGCGGCACGGCGTCCCCATAAGCCTGGAACGTGCGCAAGAACGCCCGCGGCATCGCCCGATTGAAGAAGACGATCTTGCCGCGCGCCGCGTCGCCGAGTTCGCGCAACTGTTCGAAGCTCTTGACCATCATGACCTCGGCTTCGAGGCCGCCAGCAATCGTCGGCACGCTGCCGCCGAGCGCGGTCACGCGCAACGCAACGTGCTCGGCCGACAGGATGCTCGCCGTCTCCTCGCCTCGCACCCAACATGGGACCAGCACCGGCTCCGTGCGCACCTCGTCGCAGCCAATGTCGCGCAAACGCTGCGTCGCGAAGGCCACGGCGTCCTCGTAGCCCTTGGAGCCAGACAGGCGCTTGGGGGCCGCCGCGACGAGATCGCGCAGGTGCACGATTGCGCGGCTGTCCTCGAGCGCGCGCGTGAAGATCGCTTCGCACTTTGAAGCCTGAGCCGAGGCCGCGATGTCCATCGCAGAGGTCGCGGGAGACGATCGCTCCAGGACCAGCGACTTCGCGCGAACCGAGTGCGGCACCTGCGGCGCTGCTACTGCGGGCCGATGGCGGCCGTCAGCTTGCACGGGGTCGCCGCCGTCACGCCCGACCTGCGATGCCGAGCATGAGAACGAGAGCGCGAGCGCGAGAACAACGACAGCGGTGACGGTCTTCACGTCAGGACATCCAGTTGGGCCGACGCTTGCCGAGGAAGGCGCCCATCCCTTCGCGGGCTTCGGGCGTCGCGCGCAACGCAGCGATCCACTTCGACGTGACGGGAATCGCTTCTTCGAGCGACAGCGTGCCCACGGAACGGATCAGCTCCTTGGCGCTCGCGACTGCCATCGGCCCGGCGGCGAGCAACTCGCCGATCGTGCGCTGCACTTCGGCATCGAGCGACTTCTCGTCGGGCAGCGACTTGTGCACGAGACCGATGCGCTGCGCCTCGTTGCCGTCGAAGCGTTCGCCGGTGAGGAATAGCGCGCGCGCGCGGCCAGCGCCGATTTTCTGCATCACGAACGGCGAGATCACGGCGGGCACGATGCCGAGCCTTACCTCGGTGAGCCCAAACTGGCAGTCCTGCGTGCAGAACGCCATGTCCACCGCGGCAGTGAGGCCCGTGCCGCCGCCGAGAGCGTGACCGTGGATGCGGCCGATCACCGGTTTCCGGCAGCGCGCGATCGCCAAGAACATGCGCGCCATGCGTTCGGCCGAGCGCTCGTTCTGCTCGGTCGGCAGTTCGGCTTGCTCCTGCATCCACGCGAGGTCGGCGCCGCCCGAGAAGCTCTTGCCATTGCCGGACAACACGACGACGCGCGCGTCCGCGTCGAGATCCGCTTCACGAAACACTAGGCCGAGCTCTTCGACCACCTTGCCATTGAATACGTTGCGCACAAGAGGGCGATTGAGGCGGACGTGGAGGACCGGGCCGTCGCGGCCGACATCGAGCGTTTCGTGGCTAGCCATGGGCTCCACGTTGCCGCGCCGCTGCGCGCGAGTAAAGCGCGGCGGCGTCCGGCATCATGCCTTGCCCGTGAATGCACGCGTCCAGCTGCTCCTCGCCGGCACCCTGTTCTCACTGGGCGGCGCGCTCATCAAGGCGTGCACGTTCCCGCCACTGCAGCGCGCTTCTCTGCGTTCGCTGGTCGCTGCCATCACGTTGTTTTGGCTGTTGCCAGCGGCTCGCCGAATGCCCGATCGACGCGCTGCGCTGTTGTTGCTGCCTTACTTCGGAGCAACGTGCTTGTTCGTCGTCGCCAACGCGATGACGACCGCAGCCAACGCGATCTTCTTGCAATCGACGGCGCCGTTCTGGGTCGTGCTGCTTGCGCCGCTGCTACTCGGCGAGCGCATCGGCAAGCGCGACCTCGCAATGCTCACCTGCATCGGCATCGGCATCGCAATGTTCTGCTTTGCCGACACCGACGCGACTGCGAACGCGACGGACCCGCGTCTGGGGGACATGCTCGCGCTCGTGTCGGGACTCGCCTACGGCACTCTGCTCGTTGGACTGCGATGGCTCTCGCAACGCGATGCAAACGCGTCGTGCGCCGTCGTCGCCTGGGGCAACGTCGCCAACGTGCCGCTCGCGTTATTGGTCGGCGCAGCGATGGGCCAAAGTTGGACTGCGGGCGACGCTGGTAGTTGGGCTTCGATCGTGGCGCTCGGCACACTGCAGGTCGGTCTCGCCTACGCGCTGCTCGTGCGAGCGATGCCACAGGTGCCTGCGGTATCTGCATCGCTGCTGTTGATGATCGAGCCAGCGCTCAATCCGCTGCTTGCCTATCTGGCGCATGGGGAAGTTCCACATGCTGCGGCGGTGGTTGGTGGGCTGGTGATCCTCCTGGCGGTGGCGGTAGGGAGCAGGACCGGCAAGTGAGAAGGAGCCGCAGGAAAAGCGCGAGCGCTCACCGCGCGCGGACAGCATCCAACCCCACCCGGAAGCCGACGAGGTTGTAGCGAACGCCAGGATCGCCGCTGCCGCGCATCGCGGACCGACATGACTCCGTCGGGCCATTCCAACTGCCGCCGCGGAACACGCGTCCAAGACCGCTCGCAACGAACGGATCTGCGACCGCCGTCGACGGATATTGGCCGTAGCCATCGCGGCACCACTCAGAGACGTTGCCGAGCGTGTCGTGCAATCCAAGATCGTTTGGCTCCTTGCTGCCAACCGACGCGCACGGCGCAAGGCCGGCTACCGCGCCGCGCGACACATCGCGCGCGTTCGCGCCCGTCCACCACGGCGTGCCCGTCCCCGCGCGGCATGCGGATTCCCACTGAGCCTCGGTCGGCAGCTGCAAGCCAACCTTGCCCAACGCAGCGTCGACGTCGCTCCAACTCACTTCCGTCACCGGCCGCGCATGCAGCGCTTCGCCAGGTTCATCGACGCCGCCTTGCACGTCGCCTGCCCATCGCAGCCACTGGCCGCGCGTGACTTCGTGCTTGCCGACGAAGAACGGCGACAGCGTGACCTGATGCACCGGGCCCTCGTCCTGTTGCGCGCCTGGATCGAAGTTGGGCTTGCTCGGATCGTCCTTCTGCGCGCCCATCCAGACCGTTCCGCCTGGCAGCAGCACCAGCACGATGCCCATGTCGCCATCAGGCACGATGCGCCCCGTCGCAAGATCGCGCGTCGGGATCTCCTTGCCCTTGGCGCCCGATGCGAGGTGCACGAACTCCCACAGCTTCGACTGTGCGTCCATTCCGATCGGCTGCAGCCCTTCGTGCACTTGCAGCTTGATGCCGCCGTAGCGATCGCTCGCCTCGATCGCAGCAATCGCGTCCGGCCAGGACACCGCCGCGCCATCGGCCGCGAACCGTCTCGGAACAGCCGCCACCTCGTCGGCTCTCGTCGGCTGCTGACCGCACGACGAGAACGCGGCCACCAACAACATCGCAGCAGCTGGCGAACGAGCTTCGAGGGTCATGCATCGCATCATGCGCTCACACCACGACACGGCAAGCGCACCGCGAATGGGTCCTCGACAGCAACATGACCGCATCCCCACCTCGCCCGCGCAATCACGGCTGCCAAACCACTCACGATGCCACACGGCTCGGCACATCCCCTTTCGACCCGCTCATTCGTCACGCCCGCCAATCCCACGGACATCCGACCGGCAGCGCCACGACGGAGCGCGCCGCGATTCTGCCGCAATGGACTCGCGCCACGGTCCCGCTCCCTTCAACCGTGGGCGCAGATCGGTTCCGATGGTTGGATGCCGGAATCCTCCTGCCGCAAGCAGACCCTTCTCGCGTGCCTGCTGCTCGTCGCGCTGCCTTTGGTGCTGCTGTTCGACTCGGTCTTTACGAGCAAGAAGTTCCAGCCCTTCGACCTCGCCGAGTTTGCGCCAGTCGCGACCACGCTGACGAAGGTGCAGCTGCAAGAGCTGCAGCGCGGCTGCAACTACGACCCCAGTGAGCCGGGCATCTGGTTTGATCCCGAGTTGCGCGAGATTCGCGAGGCGCTTGGCGACGGTCAGTTCCCGCACTGGAACCCCTACGTGCGCGGCGGCGAGCCGCTCACAGCGCACGGGCTGATGGGCCTGCTCGACCCGTTGAAGTGGCCGATGCTGCTTTGCAGTGAACCGCAGACCGGGTTGCTGATCACCAGCATGCTGATGTTCGCGATCGCGGGCCTGCTGATGTTTGGCCTGCTGCGCGCGCTGTCGTTGTCGTCCGGCGCAGCGCTGTTTGGCTCGGTGGCATTCGCCTGGTCGGGCACTCTCGTCAGCAACGGCCACTGGTACATGCGCATGGAGCCACTCGCGCTCCTGCCCGGAATGCTATGGGCGCTCGTCGCGCTCGACCGCGCGCGCGGCGCGCGGCGCGGGCTTCCCACCGTGATGTTCGCCGCGTTGATCGCGTTGGCGTGGAGCGCGTCGTTCCCGCCGTTCGCGATCCCGTGCACGCTGTTCTGCGGGCTCTTCGTGCTCGTGCTCGCGGTGCGCGCATGGAGCCAACACGGCATCGCCGCCGCCTTGCCGCTATGCGCTTGGGCGTTGCTCGGCGTCGTGCTCGGCCTCTCGCTCGCAGGCGCGCATGTCTTGCAGCAGATGCTGTTCTTTCCGGTGTCCAACCGACCCGTGGCGCCGACCCTGGCGAGCGCGAGCCGATTCGCGTTCGACCCGATGGGCCTGCTCGGTTTCTTGCTGCCCGATGCCTTCTCGCACCCGGGTGACCGCCTGATGCCGGGCGCTCGTTCGCCGCTTGCGTTCTTGCTGTTCTCGCGCACGGACTGGGAGACGGGCGCGTTGCTGCGCGCGGACCTCAACTACAACTACTCGGAGTATTCGGTGTTTTCGGGTGCGATGCCGATCCTGTTCGCGATCACGGGACTGGTGGCCAAGGGCCCGAGTTGGAAGTGGCTCGTCGCCGCGGGCCTCGCGCTCACGATGCTGCTCGCGATCGGCGCGGGTCCGTTCCGCTTCGCCTACGCGTTGCCCGGGATCGGCGCCGTGCCGCCATACCGCTTCGCGGGGCTGGCGTGCGTGTTCGTCGCGATCCTCGCGGGCCTCGGAGCTGACCGCGTCGTGCGCAATGCTTCGCCGGGCGCGCTGCGGATCGCAGCCGCGATCGCACTTGTCGTCGGCGGCATTTGCCTCACGCATGCGCGTTCGCTGCGCAACGAGCCGGACTCGGCCAAGGCCGAATGGCTCGAGGCGATCACCGAACGCAGCCGCCCGCTCGCGCCGCAGTTCGACGCCAACCTGACACCCGAGGCGCTGACGCCTGAGATGGTGCAGCGCGCGTTCTTCACCGCCTTCGACGCATCCGGCAACGAAGTCGACCTGATCCATCTCGGACGCCAGCGCTACAAGGGCAGCCTGAGCCACGCGGGCTGGGGCCTCTACTTCGGTGCGGTGCTGCTGATCCTCTGGAGCAAGCGCCGTTCAACCGCGGCGATGCCGCTGTGGATGTTTGCGCCCGCGGTCTTGTTCGCAGCGGGAGAACTGTGGCTGCACGGGCGAACGCTGGTCGAAGGCCGCGACACGCCGCACGCGCTCGACACGCCTGTGCATCAGTTCTTGCGCGAGCAGCGCGCGGCGACGGCGCAACAGGGCGGCTTCATGGTTGCGCGCGCCAACCCCGTAACTGCAGGCGGCGATCCAATGCACCTTCCGCCCGGCACGCTCGCAAAGGACGACATCCGCGACCTGCACTTCTACAGCTACGTCGACAAGCACAGCAGCGAACCGATCCGAGCGCTCTACGGCGACGCGTTCATGATCCGCGACTACTTGCCGCAGGCGCTGCCCGACGACGATCGATTGTCGCTGCCATGGTGGGACGCGATTGGATTGCGCTACTTGCTGACGACGCAGCCGATGCAGCACGCAGGAACGCGCGTCGGTCCGCAGTTGAAAGGCGAGAACGGCGAGTTCTTCGTCTACGAACGCAGCAGTGCGATGCCGCGCGCCTGGGTGGTGCCGACTCTTCGCGCTGTTGGTGACGACGCGGCGATGGTTCGCGCAGCAATCGGAGAAGGCTTCGCTCCGCGTGCCTATGCGCTGGTGACCGACGACGACGCGCGCACCATTCCACCGTTGCCCGAGGTCCCTGCCGCCTCGCAGCGCGCAGTGCGTTTTCTGTTCGAGGACCACAAGCGACTGACGCTGGGAGTCGACGACGGTCCCTTTGGCTACCTCGTGCTTGCCGACACGTGGCTGCCGGGATGGATCGCCACGATCGACGGCGAAGAACTCCCACTCGCGCGCGGCAATGTCTGCATGCGCATCGTGCCGCTGCCGGCGAGGGCCTGTCGCGTCGAGTTCCGCTACCGCACGCCAGGGCTGGTGCCAGGGCTCATCATCACCTGCATGTCGTTGCTGATCGCAGGGTGGCTCCTGCGGCGCGCCTGCACAACTGCATCAGCAACCTAGCACGGCCTTGCTATGCGTCGCCGCCCGCGGCGGCGATGCGTTCCAGCACCGGTTGGCTGTCGCGAAACCCTTCGCGAACATCCGCATCCCACGGCCAGCGACCCTGCTTGTCAGGATACACGAGCTGCAACACCGGCACGTCCGACGTGCCGTAGGCGTGCTGTAGTTCCGGCAGCAACGTCTCGACCTGCGCCACCGTCACCTTGCCGAACCAGACGGGATAACCGTGCACGATGCCGTCGTGCTTCTCGTCCGCCGCGTAGACGACGCCGTCTTCGACGTCATCGACGATGAGCTCGAGCACTTGCGACGCGAGATCCGCGGGAAGACCCAAGGCGACGATCTCCGGCCGTTGCCGCAGATGCCAAAGTCCGAGCGTAAACGCGCGCGACAACTGCGACCCCTTGTCCTCATCGTAGAAGAGCTGCACGCCATTCTGCTCGATGTCAGCGAGCAGTTCGCGATCGGGCTCCTGTCTGACTGGGTGGTTGTCGGTCATGAATCTCGTGTCGCTCACATGCGGAAGACTGGCGCGCGCCAGTCGGGGATCGG
>SXPK01000077.1 GCA_005776365.1 Planctomycetia bacterium | reverse complement strand
GCACAGAACCACAGCTATGCGGTGGATCCCAAGTCGCTGCCGGACTCAATGCAGGTTACGCACATCAATCTCAACGACGACACGGTCGAGGGGATGCGCCACAAGGAACTGCCGGTGTTCTCTGTGCAATACCATCCTGAGGCCGCGCCGGGCCCGCACGACTCGCTCTACCTGTTTGGCCGCTTCCGCGACTTGATCCGCACCTAGCCGATCGTTGGAGCACCGCTGCTTTGCCAAAGATCTTGGCAGCAGGCGCGAGATCAAGAGGAGCGAACGCAGCCGGATCCACGGATGCGGCGCAGTTCGGACAACGCCGAGATCGTCCCGGAAAGAAGGGGTCGCAGGCAGCGTGCGAAGTGCGACTGGCAAGTGGCCGCCCAGTCACTCAGCGGCGATACGCCAGCAACTGATCGCGCTGCCACTTGGGTAGGTAGAAGTCGACGAGGAAGGGGTTCCATGCCCGATCTTCCTGCGCGAACTGGTCCATCAACGCATATTGCTGCGTCATGTCCTGCACGCGGTTGTTCGGATCGTCCTGCAAGTCCGAGGCCTGAACCCGCATGCCGTGACGCTCCTCGTAGCGGATGATCGGGTGGAGCTTGCCCGCTTCGCCGTCATCCTGTCGCAACACGATCGACCGCGAACGACGCAGCACATAGACGCGGTTCTCCTCGCTGCGGCGGAACATCGTGGCGAGGTGCACCGAGAACACGTCGGACTTCGTCGTGCAGAACGACTTGAAGTCCGACTTCAGTTGCGGGTCGGGAAGGTTGGCGAACTCTTCGATCTGGTCGAGGTCGTCGACGGACTCGAAGAACCGCAGCTTCTGCTCCTCCCCGAGTTCCAGGCCGCCGAACACATATGGGTCCGACGTGGTCGAACCGGTCTCTGCCGCATCCTGAGCCTCGGTGTCGACTTCGTTGCGGAAACGCAGGATCGCATCGATGACCGCGTCGGGGATCGACGCCTCGGGCATGATCGCGCGAAGCACGGCGCGCGGCGCGAAGTTGATGTTGACGCGGATGCCCTCGCCGAGCGGTTGCTGCGGCGGCGCGTTCGCATCCGCGGGCGGCGCAAAACCACCACCCGGTTGTCCCGCAGGGCCACTGCCGGATGCTCCGCTCGCGGCGCCCGCGCCGGCGCCACCGACCGCCCCGCCGCCGGAGGCGGGAGCCGAGCTGCCCGACTGCGACGCGGCACGACGTTGGACCTTGTCGGGGTCGCCCGGATCGAACTGCAACGACGTCCAAATCGTCAGCACGGACTCCAGCCCGCGCAGCACGCGCCCGTCCAGCACCTGGTCATAGAACAACTCCTCCTTGATGTCGGGGAGCATCAACAACTCGTCGAGATGCATCGGCAGCGTGATCTCTTGCGTGCGCTGGTCGTCGCTCTTCAACGGTGGCCGCGGCAGTCGCTCGCTGCCAGACCTGCGCGCCCACTCCTCGATGCTGCGCACGATGCGATCGGCGTCGGATTGACCTATGTCCGATTGCGTGTCCTCTCGCAACGCGTCGATCAGGCGCACCAACTGGTCGCGACTGAACTCAGCCCACTTCGAGTCCTGGCTCCACAGCGAGAGCAGGTTGAGCTTCGCGTTCTCGGGTTCGATCCAGTAGTAGGTCGTGAGGTCGTTCTCGGCGCGCGATTGCGGCTTGGCCCAGCCGTCGCGACTGCTGTCGCAAGTGGCCGAAGGGTCCTCTTGCTCCCCCTCCTCGCCGCCGAGACCAGCCTCGCCAGGTTGCCCGGACTGCCCCCCCGTCGGCGGCGCACCGACCGAGCCGAGCGCGCCGCCTTCCTCCCCCGCCGCCGCCCCAGCGAGATCCGTCAGCAGCGTGTCCTCGATCTCGGCGAGCGTGTTGTCGGCCTGGTTGGCCATGCGTGCGAGCAGCGCGTCGTTCTCGCCGGTCACGCGCAACAGACGCGCGGACACCACCAGCTCTGCGACAAGGATGTAGAGCAGGATGCTGAAGATCAGCGACAGGATCAGGGCGATGCCCTGCTGCTCGCATTCGGGTCGTCGGGTCATTCGGCGCGGCGCGGCGGACGTGGTCCGCAACAGACGGCGGATCCTAGCGATTCTTCCGTCATCGCGCCCCCGCCGACGCACGGCAGCCGGGCGTGGCAGCTCCGGCGCCAAGGCAGGATCAGCGCTCGCGCTCCGTCGGCGACCCGCGGTCGTTGACGATTCGCGGCGTGATTTGGAAGGCGACGCTCGTTTCCTGCCGGCTCGTCGATGTCGAACGGAAGAGGAAGCCGAGCAGCGGGATGTCCCCCAGGATGGGGACTTTGGTCTCGCTCTGGAAGGCCGTGACCGACTTGAGGCCACCGATCAGCAAGCTGTGGTTGTGCTTCAGGTAGACCGTCGTCACCGCGCTTCGCTGGCTGGTGATCGGCGTGACGACCGGAGTCGTGTTGGCAAAGCCCGTCACGGCCGACACGTCGGCGTAGAGCTGCAACAGCACCGTGTCCTTGCCGGCGATCACCGGAATGATGTTCATCTTCACGCCCACCGGCTTGAACTCGATGTCCGCGGTCACCGCGTTGATGCCCTGGTTGATGCGCGCCTTGGGGAACGGGATCTGCGTCAACGTCGAGATCGAAGCGACGCCGCCGTTGCGGACGACGAGCTTCGGCGAACTCGTGATGTCGGCGACATTGTTCGCTTCGAGCGCCTGCAGCACGACGTTCAACTCGAGGCTGTCGTGGATGCCGCCAAGAGTGAACAACCCGACGTCGGTGACCGGACTCGCGCCTACGACCGGCTGCCGCAGCGGAAAGATCGACGTGTAGGCTTGGACCAGCGCCCCAGAGCTGAGGTTCTCGATATTGGGCGTGCTGGCGTCGACGCCAGTGACGCCGAAAGCCAGCGCGTCCGCGTTGGTGTACTCGATCACCTGCACGGTGATTTCGATTTGCGGGATGCTGGTATAGAAAAGGTCGAGAGCACCCTCGAACGACGTCAAGCCAGCGGAAGTCGCCGTCACCAGCAGCAACGCAACCGGCGTCGAGTTGGTCACGTCGACCTGCATCGGCGCGCCGGTCACGGCACTGCCCTGCGATGGGCTCGGTGGGTCGGCGATGCGCGCGCCTGACAGCTTCTCGAAGTCCGGCAGGTAGGTGATCTCGATCTCACGGCCGCGCAGCATCTGGCCGAGGATGCTCTTGCTGCTTTCGCCGCCGACTTTGGTCCCGGGCGCAGGTGGCACGACGGGCTTGCCAGGCTCGAACACCGGCAGCGGCTGCTCTGGACGAATCTCGTGGACGAGCTTCAGGAAAGTCGGACCGAGTTCGCCTACCAGGAAGTACTGCTTCGTGATCCGGCCATCGGGACCGATCACGATGCTCGGTCCGAACAGACCACGCAGGTGCGCTTCGAGTTCGCTGCGCGTTTGCGATTGCGGATCCTGCGAGCGCGCGGCCGCTGTCGCGTCCATTGGCCTTGCGGCCATGCCGGGCAAACCGACGACGAGCGGCCCGGCGGTCGATGAGTCTGCGGGTCGCATGCCCTCGACGGACGCTTGGACCTTCACCGGATCCACCCGCTCGCGGGCTTCGGTGACGCAACCAACCAAGGGGAGGAACAACCACAGGCCGCGAAGACGGACGCGCGGCAGGGGTCGGGAGCCGGCTCCGTTCACAGGTTCGCGATCACGTCGCTGGTCAAATCGACCGCCGTGCGGCCGTTGTCGTTGGTGATGTCGCCGGATCGGACGACGAGGTCCTTGCTGGCAGTCGAGGCTGCCGTCCGAGCCGCCGCCCGGATCCTCCGGTCCATCTCGCCCACCAGCAGCATGTAGCGAGCCGAGCCACGTCGGACGCCTTCGGCTTGGATCGTCTGCCATTCAGGGGTCGCATCCTTGACCTTCTGCTCGTCGATGACAGCAGGAGCCGACGTATTGCTGGCACTACCGAAGTAGACGACGGCATCTGACCTGACATCGACTTGCGCGAACGCACTGGTCGTCAACAGAGCAAGTGCCCAGCAGACCCTGGCAAGACGCTTCGAAATGCTCATGACCAAAACCCCCAACCTGAGACCGCGTTGCGATGGCCCCCGGAAAGGCGGTCACCACCCGCGGCATCGGCAAGCGATGTGCCTTGCTTGAGAACTCGCGCTAGGCCAATTTCTTAATCCAAGAACAGATCATGTTTTGTGTCGTGTAGATTTTTATTTCGCCATCCCAGAGTGGCGATGCCACAGGGCCCTTGGCCGATTCTGAAGGTGTTCCAGCGATTATTCGCCAAGCACTGGCCGATATCGAGCACCGCGCCGCGTCCCGATTCGGACCGCGAGGCCGAGTTCGACCAGACTCTGGAGGTCGCGCAAGCCGGTTCGATGCGAAACCCCAGCGCTCGCCATGTGCTCGTTGGTCCCAAGGGACTTTGCCGCTACGAGGCGATCGTAGAGAGCACGAATCCGGGGCGGCAGCGATCGAACCTTTGCCTCGACGTCGGACCTTGGGATCTCGCGGACTGGCTCTTTCGGCACCGGCAGAGTTGGCGCCGGGACTGCCGGGGCTTCCGCAACCGGGATCGGGGGCGTCCCTGGCTCGTGGTCGCCGTCGCGCCTTTGGTTGGTGCCACTTTGCCCCTCGAGAACAACGGGCAGCCGAGTTCCGTTCGCCACGTCCACCGCCGAGGGCTGCGAGCCTGTCGCCACGCCCGCGGCTGCAACCGGAAGTGGCGCGATCGATGAGGGAGCGGACCCAGGCAGCGCAGCAAGAACGTCGCGGCGCTCCACGAAGTCCCCCGCGGCCAGCACCATCGCGCGATAGACGGCATTGCGCAGTTCTCGAATGTTGCCTGGCCATTCGCGGCGGAATAGCTCGTCCATCGCATCCGTGGTGAAGCCGCGGATGCGACTCTCGCCCGAGGCGACGACCTCGCTGCGGAATTGCTCGACCAGTGCTGGGATCTCCTGCCGTCGTTCGCGCAAGGGCGGCACGTTCACGACGATGCCTTGCAGTCGGTAGTAGAGGTCCTCGCGAAACCGATTCTCGGCCACCATCTTGGCGATGTCGCGATTGGTCGCCGCCACGACACGGACATCGACCGGAACCGGATCCGTCCCGCCGACCCGGTCCACCTCGCGTTCTTGCAGCACACGCAGCAGCTTGACCTGGACGTCCAACGAAATCTCACCCACCTCATCGAGGAAGATCGTGCCGCCATTCGCCTGCTCGAACTTGCCGACCT
>SXPK01000076.1 GCA_005776365.1 Planctomycetia bacterium | reverse complement strand
GGCGAAGGGCACGTTCTTGCTCGGCGTCCGTTTCGTCCTCGCCGAGAGCTACGAACGCATCCATCGCAGCAATCTCGTCGGCATGGGAGTGCTGCCGCTGCAGTTCCACGACGGGCAGAATGCGCAGTCGCTCGGCATCACCGGGCATGAAGTGTTCTCGATCGCGATCGACGACACACTGCGGCCAGGGCAGGCGATCCACGTCGTGTTGAAGGACGCCAAGACCGGCGAGACGCGAACGGTCCCGACGATCTGCCGCATCGATACAGCGGTCGAAGTCGACTACTACCGAAACGGCGGCATCCTGCAGACCGTGCTGAAGAAGCTGCTCGACGAAGGCAAGTCGCCAGCGTCGACGGCCACGCAGAAAGCGCCCGCAGCGAAGGTCGGCAAGCGCGCGGCCAAGAAGCCGGCGTCAGGCAAACCGACTGGCAAGAAGCAACCAGCCAGCAAGGCGGCAAAGCGACCCGCGAAGCCGGCGACGAAGAAGGCCACCAAGCCAGCGCCACAGAAGGCCGGCAAGAAGCCCGCGGCAAAGAAGCGCTGACCCAAACCCAGCGGGCCCGCGATCAGCGCGGGTCCGCTCGCAACTTCAACGCATCGACTGCGCGGTGCGGCGGCGCATCTGGCGAAGCTTCGATCGACTCATAGATCGCGATCACTTCGTCGAGCGGTTCGACATCGAGATCGCCGGCCAACAGCGCGACGAGCCGCCAGGCTTCGGGATCCCGCAACGCCACCCTGCGCTGCGCGGCGCCGCCACCCTGAAGACGGCTCTTGCGTTGGTCCAGCGCGCCGGACAACAGACCAAAGATGCGTTCGAGGTCGAACACGGGATCCGGGTCCTCGAACAGCAAGTTGCGCAGCATGCGCCGCCCGGCACTCGACGTGAGATCTGGCGGCGCGCTCGACTGCGCGAAGACCTGAAGCACGGCTCCCGTGTCGTCCACCATCGCGAGATCGCGCGCGCCCGCGCTCAAGAATGCGCCGCGAACGACCGGCCGCGCCTTCTCCAGGATCTCGACGAATCGCTGCACGATCTCCTCCTGTCGGCTGAGCAGCGACAGGATCGACGGGATGCGCAAGGTCACGGTGCGGCGCCACGCGGGCTTGGGCTCGAAGCCATCGCCGCCGCTGCGATAGCCAACCGCGCACACGTCGATGTCGATCGACTGCACGAGCCCAAGCAGCAAGGCGCCAACGCTCGGCAGTTGCAGCTGGAAGGCAAGCAGGTCGGACTTCGCGTCGTCGTCCAGGTCCATCAGCAGCATGCCGGTCACGTCGTCCGCGACAGCCTGCGTGCGCGCCTTCATGAACTGCGGTCCGGCCTTGCTCGAAATGAAAGTCCAGATCTTGCGACGGTGCGCGATCACGAAGTCTGGGATCGTGTCGCCATCGAGATCGCCGCGCTGCAGCTGCTGCTCGTCCCCGAGCACGGCAGTCGCACCGAGTGCGACTTCGGCCTTCGTCGTGCTGTCCTCGAACTGGGCGAGATCGACCTCGATCGCCGCGCCGTAGGTTCCATCAGGGTTCTGCAGTTGGAACCGCCGCTTCGTGTCGACGCGAGTCAGCAAGTCGGGCTTGCCGTCACCATTCAAGTCCTCGGATTCGACTCGTGGCACGACGACGAAGCCCACATGGTCCTCGTCGAGCGCTGGACCACCCCGTTGCGCGCCGACCGAAACCGGCAGCGGCAATGCGGGCATCGCCTCGAACTCGGCTTGGCCCGAAGCTCGCGACTGCAGGAACGGCGTGCACCCAACAAGGCTCGGCGCGAGCAGGTCGAGCAAGCCGTCGCCATTGAGATCCTGCGCCAACGGACTCCATTGCGGCGCGCCAACTCGAATCGAACACCGAGCGCGACGGTTGAGCAGCGATTCCACCGGCGCCGTGGAGCCGCTCTCGGGCCACGACAGCGCAAAGGCGCCACGGGGCTCCAGCACCACCACCTCGTCGCCCAGCGCCGGCAACACGTCGCGACAGGCCACGAGCGAGCGCTGCGGATCACGCAGGTGCATCGCGCCACCGTCGGCAAACGCGCCGCTGTCGCCGAGAGTGAGTCGACGCATCATCCCGTTGCGACAGAGCACGAGCAGCTCGCTTCTGCCATCGCCGTCCGTGTCGGCCAGCAGTTCGCCGACGACCGGCGTGTCGAAGGTGACCGAAGCAACCGTCGAGGACTGCGCGCGAGCCGCGTCGACGGCCAAGGCCGCGACCAAAGCAAAGAAACCGCGGACACCGAAGGCGCGTCTCATTGCCACCTCACGAGTTGGACTTCGCGGTCACTGACGAGGAACAACTCGCGCGCGCCGTCCAGGGGCGGCAGCGGCAAGGCGGATTCTTGCGTCGGCACGCGCCACGTGGCCTCATGCAACGTGAGTTTGCGCCCCGATGCAGCAAGCGGGCGCAGGACGATCGCGTCCCCGTCATGGGCGAGCACCGCGCCGGGCGCACCGCCGCCGCCTGCCACCACGCGCACGAACGCGCCGCCGTCGCGGCGACGCTTGACTGGGAACTGCAGTTTCTGCGTCAGCAGAGCCGGCGTCGTGAAGCGGGAGTCCGCGAACCGGAAGATGTTGAGTTGCACGTCAAGGGTCGGCGAGTCCCCCAACATCCCGCCGAGGAGATCGGTCCGCAGCGTGAGGGCTTCGAGGTCGCGGGCTCCATCGCCATCGACATCGACCCACTGCGGACTGCCAGCGAGAGTCTGCAAACGCATGCGGCTCCTGCGTTCCTCCTCGAACTGCACGGATGCCTTCGCATGCAGGTAGAAGTCGATGCGCGTCTCGATCTCACTATCGCGCGAGGCAGACGTCGACAGCAGCAGGTCCGCGCGCCCATCGTGATCGACGTCGCGCAACTGGACGTCGAATGCCGGATCGAACAACGGCAGCCGATCCTCGGGCATCGGCAGCGTGAGCCGCTCCGGCGCACCCGCGAACTCCCCGATGCCAGTCTGCCGCCACTGCCACAAGGAATCGTTGCGCAAGGCGTAGCCATCGAGCCGACCGTCACCGTCGAGGTCCGCAAACCGAAAGGTCGACGAGCGAGTGCGAACCGCGAGCAGCGGACCGCGACTGCGCGCATCGGACGCTTCGTCGGACTCCTCGTCGTCGCCGAGCGAGAACCGCAACGACGCTTCGCCACCGCGGCCGCGGGCCTTCCCCTTCGATCGCAGCGCTACGGGATCGCGAAACGGCGGCAACGTCCACTGCCCGACCATCAAGAAGGCCGCGCCATTTGGCGAGGCGTCTTGCAGCACGATCCGTGCGCCATCTGCCTCGGGCAAGGCAAAGTCCTCGTCGCCGTCGCCATCGAGGTCGCAAGTCCACTCTTGCACCGGCACGCAGTCTTGCTGCACGGCGGCTGGCCAGACGATCTGGTGTGTGAACAGCTCTCGATAGGACATCACGCCGTCGCTGTCCGCCTTGGCTTCGACCGCGCGGTCAGGCGTGAACAGCACGAGCATGCGCGCACCATCCTTGGCACTCCGTGCAAACGCGAACGCGACGACGTCGGCGTCGAGCGCAAGCATGCGGGGAGCGGTGAACCGCGGACGCTCGGCACGCCGCGTGTGGACCCACAGTGCCCGACGCGACGTGTCGGCGACCACGCAGACGAGGTCGTCCAACCGATCCCCGTCGACATCGAGCGATTCGATGCGCCGCAGCTTCCACGGGGCTTGCAGCTGGACCGCGTCGATTTCGGGAGCCGCTTGGGCCGGCGCATTTGCACTGCAGCAAATGAGCACGAGGAAGAACCGCGCCAGTGACTTCACTTGCCTGACTCCACCAGCTGGTTGCTGTCGCCGCCGCTCACGTGGATGAGCCAGAACAACCGGAACTCCCAGGCCGTCATCGTGCTGCGCCCAGAGGCGATGCCGAGGATCAATGACCATTCGGTGACGTCGCGCTTGTGCTGGTAGCTCCAGAGCAAGGGGATCGACACCTCGGTCACTTCTCCTTCGCGCTCGGACAGTGGCGCGACGCAGGTCCGGCGCTGGCCGTCGCGCACATACTCGATCGCGACCGACTGCTTGCTGCGATCGCGCAGCATGAGCACGAGGTCCTGCGGGTGCGCGATCGGCCAGTCGTCCATGCCGACGAGCACGTCGGAATACCGCAGGCCTGCAGCACGCCACGGGCTGCGCTGCGACAACCCTGTGATGACCGCGCCGCCGCCGGGGCCGAGTCCTGCTGCGCGCGCCTCGACTTCGGTTGCGGTGCGCAAGACGACGCCAACGCGCTCATCCTCGCGGAACACTTGCGTCGGCGTGCGCTGCGCCGGACTGAAGCGTGGCACGAGCGCAAGGGTAGTCTTCGCATCACGGCCGCCGCGATCGAGCAACAGATCGACCGTCGTTCCCGCAGGCGTCTCGAGTTCGAGCTTGCGCCACTCACTTGCGCGCGACAGTGGCACGCTTGGACCGGACCCGATCCGCGCTTCCAGCAACAGGTCATCGACCTGAACGCCAGCGACCATCGCCGGCGAGTTCTCCACCACTTGGACGACTCGGAGCTTCTCCTCGCCGTCGAGCTTCTGCGCCAAGGTCTGACGCGCGTCTTCGACGACGAGGCCCGTGAAGGAGCCAGCAGGCAGTGCGGCCCGGCGCGCCTCGTCGTCGGGCTCGCGCATCAAGTCGAGCGGCTGCTCCATGTCCGACAGTGGCGGCGGCTCCGGCGGCAATGTCGTCGATGAGCACGCGGCTGCCAACAGAACCGCAGGGGAGAGGACGAGGGCACGGAAGTTCATGGTCAGGGAATGCGGAGGCGAAAAACGGCGATCGCTGCGACGACGAAGGCGCACGCGGACCAGACGGCAGGACACATGAAGGCGAGCCCCTCATAGGCCCAGTTTGCATCCGCCGCGCCGCGCGCGAGCGATGCGAACCACGCCAGCGCCGAATCATCGCGCAGCGGCGTCGGCAGGTGGCTGGTCAGCAACCAGCCCTCGCGCGAACGCAACCAGGAGTGGACGAACTCGGGCCCGAACACCATCGCGACTGCGAGCAGCAGTCCGCGCGCGGGTTTCTTCGCGATCGCTGACGCGCACATCGACAGCAAGGCCGCGGCGACGAGCGGCGGCAACGACGCAAGCAGCGCATCGAGAAGCGCCGGGATCAGGTCCTGCGCGTAGGCCAGCGTCTCGACGTCGCCATTGCGAGTGACTTCCTGCAGGTCCCCCATCCCAAAGGTCGCGAAGGCCGCGAGCATCGCCGTCGCAACGAGCAGCAGAAAACCGGACGCCGCCACCACGAACAGCGCAAGCGCTTTGCCGAGCACCGCGTCGAAGCGCGTGACCGAGCGGATCAGGGTGTTCCGCAATGTGTCGCGTTGCAGATCGGCTGCGATCACATGGCTGCCCATCGCGCAAAGGCATAATGCCAGCGTCGGGATGCCGGCCTGCAACGCGTGCGCCGCTGCGAGAAAGCCACTGCCCGCATCGGCGCTGAACAACTCCTTGGCCTGCACGCGAGCTTGTGCAATGTCGACGCGACGCGCGTAGGACCACACGCTGGCGGTCGCGACCAGGGCCGGCAAGCACAACAGCCAGCGGGTTCCGACGCGCGCGCGCAGCACTCGCAACTCATGACCAAAGGCGCGCAACCGCGGCTTGCGAGCGCGAGAAGGATCGGGCGGCGCTTCCGCCACAGCCGAGGGAACGGTCGCAGCAACCGATGCGACTGCGGCCGGCATCGACTCGCTGCGCAAGGCCCGCAGGTAGATCGACTCCAGCGTCACCGGCTCAGGCGCAAAGGACTCGATGTCGCCGACTTCTGCGAGCTGGCGTGCGACTTCGCCTGGCGCATGGCCGCCGAGCGAGAATCGGAGCGCATCGGCTTCTCGACCGCATTCGATGCCGAGCGCGGCAAGCCGCGAGGCCATCGCGTCGAGGCGCGAGCCACGAACGATCGTGCGCGGAGAAGCGGATCGACGCAGTTCGTCGAGGCTGCCCTCGAGCGCCATCGCGCCGTCGCGCAACACGCCCACCCGCGTGCACAGCCCCTCGAGCTCCTGCAGTTGGTGGCTCGACAGCAGCACTCCAACACCCTGCTCGTTTGCGAGCGAACGCAACAACGTGCGGACATCGGCAATGCCTTCGGGATCGAGGCCGTTGATCGGTTCGTCGAGCAGGAGCAACAGCGGCGCTCCCAGCAGACTCTGCGCAATGCCAAGACGCTGGCGCATGCCGAGCGAATAGGAGCCGACGTGGTTCGATGCCGACGACTTCAAGCCGACGAGCCCGAGCACGCGATCTGCGTCGACCGCCGCGGAACGGCGATCCATGCCACCAAGGCGCGCGAGCCATTGCAGGTTTGCGCGCGCCGACGCCTGCAGATGAAAGCCGGGGCGTTCGACCAGCGCGCCGACCTGCGCTCGAGCCAGACGCGGAGCACGCAACGCGTCAATGCCACCGATCCGCACCGTGCCGCTGTGCGGCCGCATCAGCGAAAGGCAGAGTCGCAGCACCGTCGTCTTGCCGGCGCCGTTGTGCCCGAGGAAGCCATAGCAACCACCGCGTTCGACGGTCAACGAGACATCCCGCACCGTCGCGGAACTGCCGTAGCCGAAGGACAGGTTGCGGACTTCGAGCGCCGGCGCAGCCATGCAATCAGGTCCTTGCGGCGGGCGGCGGCGCACTCGCTTCGGCGCGAGACGGTTCCCATGCACGACCGGTGATCAGGCGCGCACCGCGGGCAAAGGCGAAGTACTGCCATGCCCATCCCACCATGCAGACGATGCGATTGCGGTAACCGATCAAGTAGGCGATGTGCACGAGCCACCACAGCCACCAGGCGAAGAACCCCGTTGCTTCGATCTTGCCGAGTCGACCGACCGCCGCGGCACGACCGATCGTCGCGAGCGAGCCCTTGTCAACATAGCGGAAGTCTTGCGTCGCTTCGCCGCGCAGCAGTCGCGCGATGTTCTTGCCGGCGCAACGGCCGGACTGGATCGCGGCCGGCGCGATGCCAGGAACTGGCGCCCCGCCTTGCTGGACGCTCATCAAGTCGCCCGTGACGAACACGTTGGGTTGCCCTTCGACCGAGAGGTCTTGCTTCACGACGACGCGGCCGGCGCGATCGGTCGGCGCGCCCAGCGTCTTGCCGAGCGGCGACGCCGCGACGCCAGCTGCCCACAGCACCGTGCGCGCCTCGATGCGGTCCTCACCGATGCGAACGCCATTCTGGTCGATGCCCGTGACGCGCGCATTGACGCGGACTTCGACGCCCATCGTCTCCAGCGCCAGCTTGGCCTTCTGCGACAGGCGCGGCGAATACGGCGGCAGCACGCGATCGCTGCCCTCGACCAGCACGACGCGCAAGCTCCGCGGATCAAAGGTGCGGAAGTCCTTCGCGACGGTCTCGCGGCCGATTTCCATCAATGCGCCTGCGAGTTCGACGCCGGTCGGACCCGCGCCGACGACCACGAAGGTCAGCAGCTTCCGGACCTTTTCGGGGTCGTGCTCGCGCTCTGCTGCCTCGTAGGCCGACAGCACGCGGCGACGGACTTCGAGCGCGTCCTCGATCGTCTTGAGGCCGGGTGCCCATGGCTCCCATTCATCGCGGCCGAAGTAGCTGTGGGTCGCGCCAGTCGCGAGGACCAGATAGTCGAAGGGCAGTTCATCGCCGTCCTTCAACACCAAGGTTCGCTGCTGCAAGTCGACACGGTCCGCACGCGCGAGAATCGTCCGCGCGTTCGGCTGGTTGCGCAGCACAGAGCGGATCGGATACGCGATGTCGCCCGGATTGAGCGCCGCAGTCGCAACCTGG
>SXPK01000075.1 GCA_005776365.1 Planctomycetia bacterium | reverse complement strand
CCGCGCTATCGCAACGTCGCGGCGCTCGAAGTCGACACTTCGGCCGTTGGACCCGACGAGTGCGCGCGCCGCATCGAGGCAGCGCTGAGAAGCATCTGACTCACTCACGCGACGGGCCCGTTCGAGCCGATAGACGCGCTCCTGCAGCGTCGCGCGCCGGGAGCAAAACTGCGACGGCAACCGTCCTTCCGATTCGCTATCATCCGGCCCGCCAGGGTCCCGGGCTCCCTGCGGGCGGCCTGGTTCGGCGCGGCGACGACTCACGCAACCCATGACGCACCTAAAAGCCGATCTCCGATGCGCCGCTCGCACCGTTCGCGGCCGATTGCGTCTCTTTGCCGCGTTGCTCGCTGCTGCCACTCCGATCTGTGCAGCGGCGCAAGATCCAGCGGCGCGGCCCGAGGGCGAATCAAGGCGGCCGCAGAACGGCGATGCCGCGATGCTCGACCGGTTGCGGGCGGATCTCGCGCAACCCGGCGCCGAGGGCGCGCGCCAGCGCCTTGCCGCGATCGAGCACCTGCTCTCGCTTCCTGACGAACGCTCGCAACAGGTGCTCGTCGATCGCATCACCACCACGGAAGACCTCGACGGCGTGCGTGCGCCCGTGTTGGAGGCGCTGGTGCGGCGACTGCGCAACCCGGTCGATCCGGTGTTCGGCGAAACGGCGCCGCGCGAGCCGAAGGTGCGCATCGTCCGTGCCTACGCCGAAGGGTTGGCGACGTTTTGGCTCGACGATTCGACCATCGAAGGCGTGCCCTCGGGCCCGCTCGGCAGCCTTGCGCGCGAAGCGATCGTGCTGATGCCAGCGCGCGCGTTGATCGAGGCGCAACGTCAGATCCTCTCTTCGCAAGACGCGACGCTGCCGCTGCGCATCGCGACCTTGCGTGCTGCGGGCGACACGCAGGATCTGCAGTTCGGCGCCTTGCTCGCGGACTTTCTCGCTGACGAAAACCCGGCGATCCACAAGGCCGCTAGCACGGCGTTGCGCTACCTGACTTTTCATGACGCGACCTTCGAGAACCGTGCGCAATACGACGCCTTTGTCGCGCAGAACGAAGGGCGCACCTACGTCGAACTTGCCGAGGACGCCGCGCGCCGCGCTGCCCGTCGCGAGCGCGAACACGTCGAGCAGGTCGCCGCGTTGCAACGTGCAGCGTCGGCGGATCTCGTCCGAGCGCTCACTGAGAAGCGCAAGACCATCGATTGGACCGAGGTCGGCAAGCTGACTTTGACCGAAGACGCAGAGACACTTGCCGCTTGCCTTGCGCAGTTGCGTCGCACCTTGGCCGACGGCGTGGCAAGCGACGACGGCCAGGGCCGATCCGCCTTCGCCCGTGACCTCGTGCAGCGATATCGCCAGGACTCGACGCAGGACCGACCGATACGGCCCATGCTGCTCGAAGTCGCCGCCGCCGTCGTGCGCGCGGCGGACGCGGACGCGTGTGCCGAGGTGAGTGCGGAGTTGCTCGCCCAACTCGCTTCATCCGATCCCAATCTGCAGTCCGCGGCGCTGCGCTCGATGCGTCGCTTTCAGTCGCCGGAGTCGCGCGCTGCGATCGTCGCGGTGGCGACGGCCGCGATGGCGCGCGGCGGTGACGACCCCGTGTTCGCACAGGCACTGGGCGCGCTGTCGGCAGTGGGTGAAGGGCAATGGCGTGCGCCAGCCGAGGGCGGCATCGGCCGCGTCGAGTGGCATGAACTGGTCAAGGCGGTGTGCACGGGCGACTTCTCGCGCGAGCGGCGCAACGAGGCCGTGGCGATGGCCTTGCTGGTCGACCGCGAGGGCAAGCGCGCAACGGAGTCGTTCGAGTTGCTGCTTGCCATCGCAAAGGACCCCGCGCGCGAGCCCGACTTCCGCAACGCGTGCCTGATCCATCTGCAGAGTTGGCGCGAGGATCCCACTCGTACTGGCGCCTTGGTGGATGCATTGACGGCGTTGCTGGGGGATGACGAGCGCGACGTGCGCTTGTTCGCAGCCGAGTCATTGACGCGGCTTCCAGAGGGAACGGAGGAACAGCGGGCTGCCTGGATTGCTGGCATCGTCGAGCGGATGCGCAACCTGCTGCAGGTCGAGACCAATGGCGCGGTCGTGCGCGCGATGCTGGCGTGTCTGGTTGCGTGCACGCGGGAGCCGGGCAAACCCGAGGCTGCCATCGGCGCGTTGAATGTCGCGATCGAAGAAGTCAGCAAGGCAGCGAGCGAAGATGCGCAGGCGCGCGTCTCCATGCTGTTGCAGACGCTCACTGAGATCGCGGCCGACCCGCGTGCCGGCCAGGGCCAATGGCTTGGTGCATGCGAGATGCTGGTGCGTCATCAGCGCCGCCGCATGCTGCGCCATGTGCTGGTCAGCCAGAATGCCATTGGTCTAGCGAAGGACCTTCGCAGCTCCGACCAGATGCTGCTGAGTCGAGCGCGCTCGGCGGTCCATTTCATCCTGCTGGCCGCGATCAGCAAACCAGAGAACGAGGCCTGGGATTCGACCGACGAGTTGCGTCGTGAGGCCGCGGACGTCCGAATCGCGTTCGACGCGGTGCCAAAGGGCATGCGGCTGCCCGATTCGATCGATGCGCCGGCGTTCCGGCTTCTGCGGCTGCAGACCTTGCTGTCGACTGGCGGCCACAAGGAAGTCGTCACCCTGGCGCAGGCGTGGATCGAAGAGCGTGACCCCAAGGACTGGGAGCCATTGAGCCCGTTCCAGCAGGACTCGGTCCGCTATCTGTGCGCCGACGCGCAGACGCGGGACGGCAAGCTCGCTGACGCCGTGCACACGCTGGCTCGCTTGCCGCAAGCGCAGGTGCCGGATCCGCGGCTGGTCGGTATTGCCGATCGGCTGGGCCGCGCGTTTCTTGCGACCGACGTCGGCCGGGCCATTGAATGGCTCACCGTGTCGGTTCGCGGCACCAAGGATGAAGACCCGGCGTTGCGCGAGCGGCTCGTCGCGCTGTGGGAGGCGCGCCTCGTGCACACACCGGCGGAACGCGCATCGGTGCTGGCCGAGATGGACCGCAAGATCGCCATATTCGAGGCCGCGGACTGTCCGGAAAACCTGAAGCAGGCCGTCGCTCGGTTGCGCGCCGCCAAGGGCAACTGACCTGCAGGGCTGGCGGCGCTTTGTCGCGCGGGCCCAACTTCGCGCTTGCAGCGCGGCCTTGCCTCGCTACCGTCCTTCGCTCACCCAACGCGGGGTGGAGCAGTCCGGT
>SXPK01000074.1 GCA_005776365.1 Planctomycetia bacterium | reverse complement strand
CGACGCGCCGGCAAGTCGGCGAAGTCCTGCGGCGCATCGAGGCGGCAGAGTGAGCACTGAGCGCGAGAAGCGCGACCGCACGGCGGCGCGGCTCGACGCGATGACGCACGAAGAGCGCGAAGGTCTGTATGCAGACCTGCGACAGGCTGGCGCCGACAACCTGGCGTTACAGACGCTGGATCACGCGAGCCTGCGCGAGATGACCCGTCGTGAAGGGCTCGAGCCGCTTCCAGGCGCAACGCTGGACCGACTGAGGTATCAGCTCATCTCGCACCGCGCTCGGGTCTCCGGCCTAGCGCTCGGCGGCGGCGTTCTCGAGGTCTCGCCAGATGGATTTGGCTACCTGCGCGCTCGCTGCGACTCCTTTGCGCCCGGAATGGACGACATCTATGTCAGCGCCGGGCAACTCCACCACCTCGGCCTGCGGCATGGCCACTTCGTAGTGGGCGCGACCAGGCCCCCGCGCGAGGGTGAGCTGTATTTCTCCCTGCTGCGAGTCGAAACGGTGAATGGTGCGACGACGCGCCAACGCGCAGACCGCCCGGCGTTCGAATCGGCCATGTCGGTGCTCCCGAACGCGCCATTGCGAATCCTGCATGCAGCTGGTGACACGCAACTCGCAGCGATCGCAGCCTTGGCGCCCTGGGCACATGGCAGCCGCGTGCTGATCTGGGCACCCGAAGGGCGCGCGCGGCTCAAGTTGCTCGGTCGAATCGCTGCCGCGATCCGCCACGCGGATCCTGCCGTCAGCACGAGAGCGTGCCTGCTCGACGCCGAGCCGCCAGACCTCGCCGAGTTCGCAAGGACGTCGGCAGGTTGCGACTTCGTCGCGGCGAGTTTCGACGAATCGCCGACGCGGCAGGTGCTCGTAGCCGAACTCGCGCTTGCCTCGGCGATGCGCGCGGCCGAAGCCGGGTCGCGCGTCGTGCTGCTGCTCGACTCGATGACAGCACTCGCGCGCCATGGCAACCGCGAAAGGCCACGAGAAGGCACGATTGGCCCCGCCGACGTCCCGACACATGCGCTCGTTCGCTGCAAGCGCATGTTCGCGGCAGCGCGTCAACTCGCAGAAGGCGGCTCCTTGACCGTCGTGGCGACGATGAGTTCGGGCTGCTCATTGCCGGTCGAGCACGAGGCAAGTGCGATGTTCGCCCAGAAGGGCAACTCCATCGTCGCCTTCGATTCGCTGGACGACGACGCGCTCCCGTGCGTGGCCCGAACCGCCACACGACCCGAGGACTTGCTGCTCGGACGGCAAGCACGCGAAGAACTCGTCGCATTGCGAGAGCGGCTGCTCGCGCTGCCGGCCGATGCGCGCAAGCAGGCCTTCGAGCCTTAGCCGCCCGCTGAAGAACGCATGCTGCCTGCGAGCATGGCATCCGTGCCGCTCTCTGCGTCGTGCAAGCTGCATCGAGTCCGCGGATGCGACTGCACTCGATCTCCTGGATCGCGACTCGGCCAAGAGGCTCTCAGCGAGCGATCAGTTGCTGACGACCTGCTAGCTGGGTTGCCGCCAGCGCGCGACGTCGGCGGCGGTCGATGCCGATCCCCGGAATCCAGCGAGCAGACCAGATGCCTTCGCGGTGAAGGACTTCGAGCCACGCAAGAGGAGCAGGGGCAACGACAGCACGTCGCCCAATAGCAACGCAGCCCAGCCCCGCAGCGAACCGTGCGAGCGCAGGTAGCGAACCGAGTTCTTCGCCATCAGGAACTTGCGCAACTGCGAAGCGCCGCCGCCGCCCGAGACTCCACCCAAGTGCGTCACCCGGACCCACGGGAGCCAAACGATGCGCTTGCCCAGCAGCGCGATGCGACGACACAGTTCGACGTCTTCCCAATACATGAAGTAGCGGTCGTCGAAGCCGCCGAGATCGGTGACGTCCGCGGTGCGGAAGAGCGCGCATGCGCCTGGAGCAAAATCGACCGCCTCGGGCCCGGCATTGATCGGCGCCGGCCGTTCGCCATGGCCGCACAGTCGCAGGCCGTTGGGACAGAAAGCGAGCCGACCGCCCTGTGCCCAGACTCGGCCGTCTGGATACACGACCGTTGGCGTGATCGCGCCGATGCGCGGATCGTTCTGCATCGCCTCCACCAGCGGTTCGAGGAATCCCTTGCCAAGCCGCATGTCGTTGTTGAGCACGAGCGAGAACTCGCACCCAGTCTCCGCCGCGCGCCGGAACCCCGCGTTCATGCCGCCGGTGAATCCGGTGTTGTCGCCGAGTCGGAGCAACTCCGCGTCGAGGCCCTTGGTTCTGGCGGACGCGACTGCCTTGGCAAGCCGCTGCGGCGAGTCGTCGAGAGAGCCGTTGTCGATCACGACGACACGAAGGCCCGCAGTCGCGCACTCGACGAGATCTTGCAGGCAGCGCTCCGTCAGCGCGGGCTGCTGCCAGTTGAGCAGAAGCGCCGCTACCTCAGCCACACAGCCTCCGCACACAGGTCCACCAGGCGGCGAACGTGCGATCGAGCACGCGGCGCAACGCGCCTTTGCTGCCGCCTTCGGCAAGGCCGGGATTGAGGGTCAGCGGTGATGCTACGAGCAGTTCGCGGTCGGGAACGCAGCGGCCGCGTTGTGCGAGCTTGCGCGCGCGCAATGCGACTGGCACGAGCCTGACGAGTTCGACCTTCCCGATCCACCAGTCGCGCATGTGTCCACGAGCGTGACCGAATCCAGCGTAGACCGCACCGTAGAGCAACTGCGCGGGAAGCGTCAGCATCAGCGTCCGCCAGCGCATGCACGTGAGCAGCACATACCAACGATTGCGACTGTGCAAGAACGTCCGACGCCCGGAATACTTCGCGTCTGCTCCGCGCAACGACAACCCAGCAGTGCCGCCGCGATGCAGGCACAGCGCGCCGCGCGCGAGCCGCACGCGATGGCCGCGCATCCGCAGTTTGTAGGACAGCTGGTTGTCCTCATAGAGGATGAACAGGTTCTCGTCGAAGCCGCCGCAGGCGAGATAGGGCGTCTTGCGCACGAGCACGCACAGTGCGATTGCGGCGCCGACAGGGCCTTCGGGCCAGGGCGAGGCATCGACCTTGCGATACCAGTTGTGCAGCACCAGCGTGCCGAGGAAGTGCAAGTCGGCGCTGTCGTAGTGCACGCGTTCCTTGTCGTCGTCGCACAAGGACCGCGCCTGCGCCAGCGCGCTCTTGGGGTCGGCTTCGAGCTCCTGGCGCATGGCGCGCAGTGCGCCTGGTTGCATCACGACGTCGTTGTCGACCAGCAAGCACAGTTCGTGACGCGCCTGTTCGACGCCGAGATTGCGCGCCCGACAGGGCCCGTGGTTGGAACCGGTGTCGATCAACCGAACCGATGGGAAACGCTCCGCGACGAATTCGCGCGAGCCGTCGTCGCTGTGATTGTCCGCGAGCAGGATCTCGTCGGGCGGCGGGTCCTGGTCCAGCAGCGCCTGCAAGCACGCGGCCAGGTAGTCCTTGCCGTTCCAGTTGACAACGATCGCAGAGATCACGGGGGCGAAGATCCTACGCCGCAGGTCCCCCGTCTCCACCTCTGGGAAAACGGGTGATCGCCTCCCGTCAGGCGATCACCCTCCCTTGCACATCACTTGTCCCATCCCCGGGGCGCCTTTCCGGTCCGGCACGCGCCGCACCAGTCACGCCTCCAGGCATCCAGAGAAACTTCGACAAGTCGGCAGCAACCGACTTGCCATGAACAGTGGCGCATATCGCGGCGGGAAAAGCCCGCGTGTGCTGCTGGGAAAAGTGCGCACTAGGCGAAGCAAGCTTCACGAACGGAGCACGAAGATCCGCCCCATGCCGCGCGGGGATTGGCATAGCTGGCGGTCGATGTGCTGCGCGCACCAACGTCGACGACGAGAATATTCCTTGCAGCGGCTAGCGCAGCGGCAACTCAAAGTCCTCGTGCTTGCAGACGTGTCGATGCCGAATGCAGTAGGGCAGGTGCCAAAGCGCCGCGATCGAAGCCTTCACGCAGATCCAAAAGCCCCACTTCACAGCGCGGATGTTCTCGAACAGACCGATGGTGCCAACTGCATCCGCAACCTCGCCGCCTGCCCCCTTCCGCTTGCCGCCGAGCCGCTTGTGCAAGAATGCGATAGGGAAGCCGAGCACCATGCTCCAGGGCGCGTACTTGAAGGCGTAGAGCCAGAAGTTCCTGACGTGGAAGTAGAGGCTGCGTTTGCCGTGGCGCATGCCAAACGGAGCCTTGTGGAACACCTCGATGCTCGGGACCGCCTTCACGCGGTAGCCGAGATTGAGCAGCCTCGTCGTCAGATCGCGCTCATTGCCGAAGATGAAAAAGCGGATGTCGTAGTAGCCCGCTTTCCGGATCGCCGCGTGCCGCGCCATCGAGCCGCAGCCGCGAAACGTCGCCAGGTAGCGCTCGGCATTCACCAACGGCGCGTTCCGATACCAGTCGGGCATCTCGGGCTCGATCACCTTTGGCGACAGGATCGCCGTGGTCTCGGGTTCGGTCGCGAACTTCGCGAGCATGTCCTCGACGAAACGCGGCCCCAACACGACGTCGTCATCGAGGATGCCGACGAAATCCCCGCCTGCGCTGGCAAATCCGACGTTGAAGGTCTCGCACGCGCCATAGGCGGAGTGCGGCATGCAGATCAGCTTCACCAAAGGGAACTCAGCGCGCACCATCTCCGGCGTGCCATCCCTGCTGCAGTTGTCGACTACGATGACTTCATCCGGCTGCACGGTCTGCGCGCCGATTGCCTTCAGGTTGTCACGCAGGTCGTCCTTCCGGTTCCAGACCGAGATGACGAGGCTGACGGTCGGCTTGTGGTTCATGAGCCGCCCTCGAGCAGCAGGTGATGCAAGGGAGCAAAGAGGTCGTGCGCGCGCGCGAGTTGGCTCGGCCGCAGGTCCGCGAACATCTCGCAATGGGTGACGCCAGCGACGTTCACGTTGATCGTCGCAGTGCGGTCGCGGTGATCGCCCAGGCCAGGGATGTCGAAGTAGACATTCTGACTCGCGTAGGCCTCGAGCGCGTGTCGCTTGATCGGCCAGAGCGCCGACGTGTCGAACAGTGCATTCGCCACCGGGAAGTGGTTCACGCCGAACAACAGACAACGGCAATCGTGCGGCAGTTCGTCGGCGGCGCGCATCGCTGCGAACGCGATCGCCCGGTGGTCGCGATGGGCTTCGCCAAACCAGAAGGAGTAGAGCGTCTTGGGCTGCACGCGACGAATCACGGCGCGCACCTTCTGTTCGAGGTCTTCCAGGCGCTCTGGCAGCGCGCCATCGGGCAGGTCCCATCGTTCGGGCTCGCCGATCCCGAGCCGAAGGAGCGCCTCGGCACCCTCGCGGCGGCGCGTCGCGATGATGTCGCCACTCGCGCCATCCGGATCGCCCTGCGCGCCGTCGGTCGCATGCACGACGGTTACCGCATGGCCATTTGCTCGGTGGTGAGCGAGCATCGCGCCCGCGCCGATCACCTCGTCGTCGGGGTGCGCGGCAAGCGCGAGCACCGGGCCGCAAAGCGAGTTCTTGTCGAGCAGCGGGCAGAACAGGTGGTTCATCGCTTCGCCATCGCTTGGAGGTAAAGGGCCAGGTAGCGGTCCGCGGCCTCGTCGATCGAGCCAAGGTCCTTGGGAACGGACCGCCGCAGCCGTTCGAGCACGTCACGGCTGCGCGCGACTGCATGCACTGCCGGACGCAACTCGGCGACGTTTGTGACCACCGCGCCACCTCTGGCTGCGCGCTCGCGGAAGGCGCCGTTGTCGGAGACGACGACGGGCACGCCGCGTGCCAACGCTTCGTCGACGACGAGGCCGTAGGTCTCCTGACACTTCGACGGAAACACCCCAAGATGCAATCGCAAGGCCGGATGCGGCATGTGCTGGGTGTAGGCGCCGTGGTAACGCAGGTCGACACGGAGCTTCGCGCACTCGAGGCGCACCAGGGCTTCGAACTTCGGATCGAGGAAGGCGCCCGCGAGGTGCAGTTCGCAATCGAGGTCGGCGACGGCGCGCACCAACTCCAGCACGCCTTTCGGTTCGACGAGGTTGCCGTAGGTGCCGATGCGCAAGGTCTCGTCCGCGCGCGGCGGCGCCGACCGTTCTGCAGCGGGCAACGCTCGCAGCAGCCCGTGCGGGATCACCGTGACTTCACGCTCCGTCGGCAGATTGTCGCGCACGATCCGCGCGGCGGTCATCGTCGGCGCCGACATCTCCTGCATCGCAAGGACCTCGCGGCGCACGCTGGCATCGCGCCCTTTCAATGCGGCACGCACGACGTTCACGTCAGGATGCCGCAGCTCGAAGTTGCAGCAGCGCACGCACTCCTCCCGATCGGCGCCGGTCGGACAGACGATGCCGTGGCCTTCCGGCGGGGAACGGAAGAAGCGTGGGCAGGTGACCCATACGTCATGAAAGGTCATCACCGTGGCGACGCCGAGATCTCGCGCCAAAGGCGCGATGCCCGTGCCGAACTGCGAGAACGAGTGCACGTGCAACACGTCCGGCTTCTCGTCAGCCAGCGCGCGCGCCGCCAGCGCGACGAGTCGCGGCCGGTCGAGCCGATTCTGGTCCCATTCGTCGAGGTGCTTGAACGCGCGCAGCACGCGCATGCCCTCATAGTCCTCGACTCGCAGGTCCTGGCCTGAGTGCACCTTCTCGCTCGACGTCAATACGACGAGATCGACGCCCCGCCGACGCAGCGCATGCCCAAGGGCAACGACGACCATCTCGGTGCCAGCGTGGATTTCGGGCGGGAAGTTCGATGTGAGCAATGCGACTTTCAAGAAGCCCAGAGCTCCTTCTGCGCTTGCTCCAAGAACGCGCGCTCCGCCTGCAAACGCGCAGGATCGCCTTTGCACCGGCGTCGGATCGCAATCCGCTCCTCGATGATGCGCAGGCGGATCACGAAGCGGATCCACATTGCGCCCAGGGCTCCGTAGTGCTTCTCGTAGAACGCGAGCCGGTTCTTGTGCCAGACCACGAGCATCTTGGCAAAACCCTTGGTCGACGCGCCGCGATGGTGCATCACGACAGAATCGACGCTGTATCGCACCTTGCGGCCCGCGCGCCACAGTCGCTTGCTGAGGTCGACATCATTGTAGTAGAGCGACAGCCGCTCATCGAGGCCGCCCATCCGCACATACTCTTCGCGTCGCATGCAGAAGCACGCGCCCGGCGGCTGCGGCACGTCGCGCGATGCAAGATGGTCGAAGTCCTCCATCAAGTAGCGGCGCTGGATCCATGAGCCGGGCCACCACTTGCCCCACCACGAATCGAAGCACAGCGCCGAGAGGATCGTCGGGAACCGTTGACACGCGCGCTGCACCGAGCCGTCGGGATCGACGAGCATCGGCGCCACGGCGGCGTAGCCAGGGTTGTCGCGCAGGAAATCGACGAGGCGATCGAGCGCGCCGGGACGCACCTCCGTGTCGGAGTTGAGCGTGCAGACAAACTCCCCGCGTGCCACGAAGGCGCCTTGGTTGTTGCCGGCGGAATACAGCCGGTTCTCGGCATTGCGAATGAGCGCGACCTGCGGGTAGTCGGCGGCGATCGCATCCGCCGAGCCGTCGTGGCTGCCGTTGTCGACGACGATCACTTCGCGCGCATGCTGGGGCGTCTCCGCGAATAGAGCTCGAAGGCAGGCGAGAGTCAGTGCCCGCGTATTCCAACTCAGGACGACGACCGACAGCACGGGAGCGTTCATGCGCGGCTCATTTCGTCGTCGCGGCCGCGGGAGCGGGCTGCGCCGGCGGCGGGACCGGCGCCGCGTTGCGCACGCACTGGTAACGCCAGGTGCCGAGTTCTTCGAGCTTGCCGTCCGCAATGTCATAGACCCGGCACCAATAGACCGTCGGCGCGAAGTTCGCGAACACGCCGGCGCTCGGCATCCAGTGGTCGCCGCTCCCGAGCAGGCCGCCGCTGAGGTGGAAGCGACTGTCGAGCGAGACCAGCAACAGGTAGCGCTCCGTGGCGCGGAACTTCAGCAGCGGCGGCTTGTCCGTTGCGCCGAGATCCACGAAGGCCGAGTCGGGCGGCATTCGCAGGCGCTTCTGTCCAAAGGACGAGCGAAGGAGTTGGTTGACCTTCTTGTGGACCCAGCGACCGACGCGGCCATACCACTTGTGGAAGTAGAGGTCGCGGCTGATGTCGTGCCGCGACATCATCGTCGAGAAGTCCGTCTGCCCCGATCGGTTGACGAAGTGCACGAGCTTCGCATCCGGCACCTGCACCAGCTGCTTGCCCGAGCGACGGATCATCCGCGACAGGTCCGCGTCCTCGTAGTAGAGCGGGTAGCGCTCGTCCATCAGGCCGATCGACGCGAAGTAGTCGCGATCGACCAAGAACAAGCACCCCGACATCATCGGCAACGCGATCGGCTCCTCGGTCTGCCATACGCGCAACCACGAACGCACGAGCCGGCGGCCGTAGGCGCGGCGCAGCGGTCGGCAGAACTCGGCGCCTGCGACGAGGAGCATGTCCCCCATCGTCGGCAGCGTGTTGGGCGGCAACTTGCCGAGGAAGTCCTCGTCCCAATACCCCTTGGGCACCGCGCACCCGCATTCTGGGTGTGACTCCATGTAGCGCAGCAGGCTGTCGAGGCAGCCTCGAGGAAAGAGCAGGTCCGGGTTGCTGACCAGGATCCACTGACCGCGGCTCCTGCGGTAGCAGAGGTTGACGCCCTTGCTGTAACCGGCGTTGTCGTCGTGCAGGATCAGTTGGCCGCAGAGCGGGTCTTTGTGGTCCGCCGCGACGGCGGCGAGCACCTCGCGCAACAACCGAATGCCTTCGGGGTCCTGGATCGGCGACTTGTTGTCGACGACGAGAACCTCGTAGGGCATCAGACTGCCGTCCTTTCGCCGCGGCGGCTGTTGCCGCAAGGAGCGCACGGCGGCGGCGCACTCGTGCCAGGTGTTGTAGTTGACGATGAGGACCGACATCTCGGGCTTCATGCGTTCCTCCTGCCCATGCGGGCGCGCGGTCGATGCATGGTCAAGGGCTCTTGTGGGCGCGGCAAGATGGACCTTGGATCGAAATGCGGCGCAAGGAAAGGCAAGCGGAAGTTGGCCCACGCCCGGCTGACACTCTCGCCCGTCGACGCACAGCCCATGCGATGGACGCTTCAGCGCCGCGTCGGCAGCAGCAGTTCGGGCTTGGCCGGATCCGCATCGACGACCTTCGACAGCTTCCGCCGCAGACGCTCGCCAAACAGGTATTCGCGCTCCTCGTCCTGCCCATCTTCCTCCCAATCGTCCTCTTCTGGTTCGAGCGATTTTCCCAGGTCGGCGACCGACTGACGCTCGACGCGGTAGCGGACCAAGAACCCCTCCGCGGCGCTGCTCTCGTCGAGCACGATCTCGGCCCGCAGCTTGAGGCGGCCTGGCCGGCCGAGTCCGGTCTGCTGCACGCGCCAACGCGAGACCCAGATGGCAAGACCGCGATCGCTCTCGGCGCTCGGGCCAAAACCATCCGTCCGCGCCAGGTAGTCGATGGCGTCGTAGACCTCGGCCTGGGTGGCCGGGCCACTCTTGTAATCGCGCCACTTCAAGGACTGGCACGACGCAAGCATCGCGCAGAGGACGAAGAGCAACTGGGGCAACGGCGACTTCATGACGGGGCGGCAGTATAGGGAAGGCGTGTCGGCCCCGCCGCCGTTCCTATTCGATCTCGATGGCACGCTCGCCGACACGCTCGGCGACATCACTGCCTCGACCAATCACGTGCGCGCGCAGCAAGGGCTCGCGCCGATGCCCATCGAGTCCGTGCGCCGGTGCATCGGCGGCGGCGCGGCATCGTTGTTACGGCGTGCGCTTCCCGAACTGGGCTACGGCGAAGCCGACCCACAGTGGGGTCCGCTGCTCGCTGCCTACGTCAGCCACCACGACGCACAGTGCACCATGACGGCGCGGCTGTATCCCGGTGTGCTCGGATGCCTGCAATCGCTGCGGGCGCGCGGTCACGTGATCGCGATCGTCACCAACAAGCCGGAGCGTTTTGCCCTGCGCGTAGTCCGACACCTCGGGCTAGAGAGCTTGGTTTCCACCGTCGTCGGTGGCGACACGACGCCGGCAAGAAAGCCGGATCCACTGCCGCTTCGTGAGGCCTTGTCCCGACTCGGACTGCCGCATGAGGGCGCCCGACTCGAAGGCACGATGGTCGGCGACGGCGATATGGACCTGCTGGCCGCCAAGTCGGTCGCGATGCGCACGATCGCGTGCCTCTATGGCTATGGCGACCCCGTGCGGCTTCGCGAACTTGAGGCCGACGCCTATTGGGAGCGCTTTGGCGGCTGACGTTCGGCCGATCGACGGTGCGCTGCCTGCTCCGGTCTCTGTGCCAGGAATGTCGCCGGGGACTCTCGACATTCCCCTTCGGCGGTCGACATCTGCTAGGCTGTTGAACTCGCGCTGCGTCGTCGGCGCGCAGAGGACCTTCCGCATGCGGACCTTCTTGTTGCTCTCGTGGATGGCGTTGCCAGTCGCTGGCGTCGCCTACCACTATGGCCCGGTTCAAGACCGGCTCGTGCTCGATGAAGTCGCGCGCATCGTCGCGTCGGCAGACTCCGCGGTAGTTGACGAAGATTGGCGCGGCGCGGTCGACGGCTACGGCGCAGCGCTCGCCAAGCTGCCAGCCGGCCAAGTCGACACGGCACGCTACATCCGCTTGCAGCGCGCAAAATCCCAGATGAACGCGCAAGAGCTTCCGGTCGCAGCTCGCGATCTGGAGGCCCTGGTCGACGAGATCGAGAGCGACCCGAGCGCGAGCGCGGAGCACAAGCGCGAAGGCCGTCGCGCGCTCGCGAACTCGCAGTTCTACATGACGTGGCTGTTGCGCCTCGAAGGCAAGACGCGCGCCGAATGGGAGCCGCAGATCGAAGCCGCACGCCAGAACTACCGCCTGCTCGCCGAAGCCGACGTTGGCGTTGCCGGCAAGCAGGACCTAGAGGCAGCGATCCGACTCGAACGCATCGAGTTGGAGGACTTACAAGGACTGCCGTTGCCCTCTCAGTGAGAGGGCTGCGGACAGGGCCGCGGTCGCGGCTCAAAAGGCAAAGGCAAGCAAGGCCAGAAGAAGGCAGACGCGCGCGGCGCCAGTTCGGGCCCGCCGGTCGACGGCAGCGGTTCCTGATCCGCTGCTCTTCGCCCACCGATTGAATCTCGCATCCGGCGGCCGCGGCCGCCGGCGTCGTTTCTGCGCCTTCGCTCCAGAGATTCCTTTGGCCTGATGCCCGCGCATCGTTGCGCCGCGGCCCGGCGCGGGCAGCATGCACCGATCGCCATGATGAAGACGGCCCCCCTCCCGTTCTCGCCGATCCGCACCGTGCTCACCGCCGCGCTGTCCGCAGCCTTGTCCGCAGCGCCCGCAGCGCAAGACTCGCCCGCGTCGACGCCGCCGCCAAAGGACGCCAGCGCACCGCAAGAGCCCGCCGCGCAGGCCGCGGCCGCCGCGGCCGAAGCTGAACAGAAGAAGCAAGAGCAGGAGGCGAAGAAGCAGGAGCGCATCCAGAAGATCCAGCAGGTCGTCTTCGATCGAAGGCCGGCGACGATCCTGCGCACCTGGAACTCGCCGCCTGAGCAAGGCGTCGTCAACGGCGAGACGCCGACAAAAACCGAGGCACAACAGACGACTGCATCGGCATCGACGGAGAAGCGCGCCGACCAGATGCAAGCGACGCACCTTTCGCGATCGCGATCGGTGACACTCACCGCATCCGGCACGACGGTGGTCGTGAGTGGCAGCCCCATCGCGCCACTGCTGACCACCAGCGCAACCGCCGCCACGCCAGCAAGCGCCCTGACACCCGCACCCGCGCCAGGGAGCGCGAGTTCGAACGCGGCGACAGCCGCTGCACCAGGCACTGATGCACCAGGCAATGATGCACTAGGCAATGATGCACTAGGCAATGTCGTCTCCCTCGACGACATCACGTCGACGATGGCCGAGAAGGACCCATTCGCCCTCGCGCTGGTGCAATGGGCGCGCGCCGTCACGCTGGGCGACTGGCAAGCAGTGAAAGCCTTTCTCGCGAGCCTGCAGACCGACGACGAGAAGAAGGCCGCCTGGAAGCACCTGATCGGAGCGCTCGGCCAACCGCCGCAGGACCAGCACAACAAGCCGTTCTTCGCATTCGCAGACGTGATCGGGCTGTGCGCCGCCGCGCCGCAGAAGAAGCTGGACGAGGACTTCGCGCCGCTCGGCAGCGTGCTGCAGCAGGCGATGGCACGCGGCCTGCTCGTCGAGCCGATGCTCGTCGACCTGCGCGCGCATTCGAGCGAAGGCGGAGAGGGCAAGGCGCTGACGCGCCGCGAGGCCGTGAAGCTGTTGTTCGGCGCCGGCCAGGCAATCGCAGCGAGCGAGTTCTTGCCCGATGCGACCGCGGCGCTCGATGCGTCGGACTTCGAGGGCATCAACCTGATCGCGCAGAGCCTCGTCGCCCGCCACGAGAAGGAAGGCAAGTCCACGCTGCTCGAGCAAGCTTGGGCAGCGCTGCAGAGCCTCTTTGCGCAAGATGACGTCGACCAGAAGCAGAAGGAAATCGCGCTGCGCACTGCGGTCGGGCTTGCGCCTCGCATCGAGCGCACCTTCGGCGAGAAGTGGCTCGGCGAGAGCTTCACCGCTGACGTCAAGCGCGGCATGGACATCATCACGTCGATCGGCATTGCTGCCGCGGAGGCGGCGGTCGCGCATGCAGGAAAGCCGCACTTCCGCCAGATGACGCTGCAACTGCAACAGAACGCAGTCGGCGCGTTGTTGAAGGCCGCGCCCGAACGCGCGACCGAGTGGCGCACGCAGTTGTCGCTGCTGGCCGACAACTGGGTGCGCGAGGCGCAGGCGACGCTGCAGTTCGACCAGTCGAGCGGCTACAGCCCATCGATGCGCCGCGATCGCTACGGCAACTTCTTCTACGTCGAGGAGAACCAAGGCGAGAACAGCCAGGCCATCGCCGCCGCTGCAATCCTCGACCTGACGCTGTCCAAGGGCTGGATCGAGAACCTCGAGACCGGCCTGCAGCCGAAGTTCGCGATGCTCACCGCCCAGCTTTGGCTCAAGGTCAAGGAAGAAGCCAAGGCGTTCCCATTCATCCAAGAACTCGCAACGACGCATCCGGCGCAAGCGAAGGAACTAGCCAACGAGTTCCTGCGCGTCTGGACGACCAACCACGACCCCAATCAAGGTCGCAACAACTACTACTTCTACGGCTACGAGCAGCGCTCCGACGGCATCCCGCTCACGCGCAGCAAGCAGGCGCGCAACATCGCGGATCTCGCCAAGTGGGTTCGTGAGCTGCGCAAGCTGCCGATCGCAGGCGTCGAACAAAGCCTGCTCGCGCAGGCGTTCACGACGTGCCACAGCGCCGCTGAGGTGTATCGCAAGGAAGCGATCGAGGAAGTGTTCGGCTCGCTCGGCGACCTCGAGCCGCGCACGCTCGCAACACTGACGCAGCAGATGCGCGCCAACCTGCAGACCGTGTGGCGGCAACCCTCGGTGCAAGAGAAGAACAAGACGAAGCGGAAGCAGAAGGACATCGAGTCCGAGGTGAATCGCGGCTACGAGGTCGCGAGATCCGTGCTGGACGACGGCCTGGCACAGCACAAGGGCCATTGGGCGTTGTTGCTCGTGCGCGCTGCGCTGCAGCACGACGAAATCGACTACCGCCGCACCATCGGCAACGACGTCAAGTTTGCCGAGCAGCGCCTCCTTGCGTTCGCCGACTTCGAGGCCGCCGCCGACCGCTACGTCGAAGCGGCGAAGGACCTCCCCAAGGAGCAGCAGACCAGCGAGCCGTTCGAACACTGGTTCTACGCCGCGCTCGGCGCGTCGGACGCGCAGAACATCAGCCACGAGCACATCCAGGTGCAGTCGCAACTCGACAAGATCAAGCAGAAGCTCGACGCCACGGAGGGCGAGTTCGGGCAATCGCAGCGCGACCGCTTTGCGAGCACCTTGTTTGCGCGCATGGGCAACCTCAACCCGGCGGTCAAGATGCGATACGCCAAGGCGGGCATCGGCATCGTCGGCGACAACAAGCAGGCGACGGAAGTCAGGAAGCTCTACGACTACTACGCGGACCTGACGAGCGAGATCCAGTTCGTCGCACGCGTCGACGGCGGCACGGATGTGGGTCACGGCGAACCCTTCGGCGTGCTCGTCGAACTCCGTCACACCGCGGAGATCGAACGCGAGGCCGGCGGCTTCGGCCGCTATCTGCGCAACCAGAACGACGTCAGCTATTCCTACAACTACGGCCGCCCCACCGAGAACTACCGCGACAAGTTCGCCGACGCCGCGACCGAAGCGCTGAAGGACCACTTCGACGTCCGCTCGATCACCTTCCAGAACGACAGCGTGCACTCGCGCGCGACCGAACAGTATGGCTGGCGCGCAACGCCCTATGCCTACCTGCTGCTCAAGCCGCGCGGCCCGCAAGTCGACCGCGTGCCGCAACTCCGCCTCGACCTCGACTTCCTCGACACCTCTGGCTACGTGGTGCTGCCGATCGAGTCGCAGGTGATTGCAATCGATGCCAAGAACGACCGTGGCCCCGCCCGGCCTGCAACCAAGATCGAAGTCACGCAGATCCTCGATGAGCGACAGGCGAAGGACGGGAAGCTCGTGCTCGAAGTCAAGGCCAGCGCGCGCGGTCTGCCGCCGCACCTGGACGAGTTGCTCGAGGTGATGCCCCATGACTTCACCGTCGCCGCGACAGACGACTCCGGCCCCATGGTCACGCGCTTCGACGCGGATGGCGCCAACGATGTCGTCGTCGCCGAGCGCACGTGGACGATCACGCTGAAGGCGAAGGATGGACTCGCGGAGCGACCGACCAGCTTTGCGTTCCCGACGCCAAAGCACGACGGAATCACGGTGTTGCGCCAGCGCTACGCCGATGCCGACCTCGTCGCGGCGGAGCCGATCGTCGAGTTGCTCGCACAGTATGGCACGCCGCGCTCGACCTGGCCGTGGGCCCTCGGCATCGGCCTTGCGATTGCGCTGCTCGCGTTCGCGTTCACGCGGCGCAAGTCCGTGGCGCCAGCAACAACGAGCGGATTGCACATGCCCGAGAAGGTGACCGCGTTCACGGTGATCGGCCTGCTGCAGCAAGTGCGTGCGAGCGGTGCGCTCGATGCGGCGGCCGACGCCGATCTCGCCGCCGCGATCGCAAGAATCGAGGCCGGGTTCTTCGCCGCGGATGCGGACGCCGCGCTGGACCTCCACGAACTCGCCGCGCATTGGATCGAGCGCGCGCAACATCGCAGCGCCTCGTGATGAGCGCGCCGACCGGCGGCGACTTGCAGGCGATGCTCCGCGCGCTGTCCGCCATGGATCGCATGATCGTGGGCGGCGTCACCGCCTGGATGATGGCGGAGCCGCAGCGCGTGCGCGACCGCGAGTGGATCGCGCAGCGCTTCGTCGAGATCGCCGCGCAAGCGATCACGGGCGCGGCGCCAGAAGAAAACGCCGCGACCACCGACGACGTCGAACGCGTGCGAGCATTTGCGCAGACGCGCATGCCAGACCTCATCACTGCAGCGACGGCATTGTTCGTTCGCACCGCCGAGGACCTGCAGCAGCAAGGCGGCGCCGTGACGATGGAGCGCGCGAACGCGATCGTGCGGGACTACCTGAAGCCCTGACCGACTTGCGCGGCCGACCGCAAGCTGCGCGCCGTCATGCGCCTGCCAACCGCGGCGGCGCAAGCAGCACGGATCTCGCTATCCTGCTGCGCCCTCCTCCGCAGCCCCTCGCCCCGATGACGATCCGCGCCCTTTCCGTCCTCGCACTCTCCGCTTCCATCGCCGCCCAGTCCTTCGCCTACACGGACTTCTCGTCGGTCACTTCGCTCAACCTGCTGGGCAATGCAGCGCAGAGCGGCACTGCGCTGCGGCTCACCGCCAACACCAGCAACCAGACCGGTTGGGCTTGGCACCGCACGGCGATGCCAGTGATTGCCGGCTTCGATACGACGTTTGCGTTTCGCATCACGCCACCGACGGTCGGCACGAAAGCCGAAGGCATGGCGCTGGTGATCCACGACGATCCAAACGGCATTGCGACCCAAGGCGGCACGGTCTGGGGCATGGGCTACGGCACGGGCTCAAACTCCGCGGTCGGCATCCGCAACTCGATCGCGATCGAACTCGACACCTACCTCGACGCGTTCCTTGGTGACACCAGCGCCAACGAACTGACCATCCACACGCGCGGAAGCCAAGGCAACCACGAGAACGAGCAGTATTCGATCGCGCGGGCGACGCCGGCTGTGATCCTGAGCAACTCGCAATTGCACACGCTGCGCGTCCGCTACGTGCCAGGCACGATCGAGGTCTTCGTCGACAACGCCGCGACGCCAGCGATCTCGCGCGCCTACAACCTGATCAGCGGCGGCCTCTACGCGAGCGGCTCGGCTGCACCGGCGCCGACGCTGACCTCGGGCACTGCCTTCCTCGGCTTCTGCGCAACGACGGGCGCGGGGACGTTGACCGAACTGGTTGAGATCCTGTCGTGGTCGTGGACCAGCACGCCGCTGGTCGACGCGTGCTACGCGGGCGCGCCGGGCGCGGACGTGCTGCGAGTGAACGGACTGAGCGGCGGCCCGCTGCGGACCGTCACGCTGCCGACCTACCAACCGTTCTCGATCGATGTGCTGTCGCCCACTCCCTTGGGCAACGGCGCGCCCTGGATCCTGCTCGGCTCGCTCTTTCCCAATCCCGGGCACCCGGCAACGGTGACTCCATTTGGCTCGATGTGCATGGAGGTTGCGCCATTTGGCATCGGCACGCTGATCCTCGCCGACGCGTTCAGTTCACCGAATCCATATCTGCCCGCCGGCCCGACACCGTGGTCGATCCAGTTGCCGATCGGCGCGATCCCCTTCGTGCTCGACATCACGCTGCAAGGTGTCATCGCGACGAATGCGAGCCCACTGACCTTCGGCGTCACCAACGCGATCGACGTCGAGTTCCGCAACTCGCCGGCGCCGGCGATCACCGCAGTCGCGCCACTCTCGACGCAGCCAGGCCAGACGGTCCAGATCAGCGGCACCGGCTTCCAGAACGGCGCGACGCTCGCGGTGAACGGCATCGCGGTCCCGACGCTGACGCGCACGCCGACGACGATCACGTTCTCGTATCCAGCAGGCGTCCCCTGTGGCTCGTCCCTGCAAGTGCAGAACATCGACGGCCAAACCGCGACGAGCGCCTTGAACCCCAATCCTGTCGTCACGTCGACCGCGCTCAGCAGCGGCACTTCGGCCGGCGGGCAACTGTTCTTGATCAGCGGCCAGGGCTTCGCACAGGGCACGACGGTGACGATCGGTGGCGCAGCCGCGGCGGTTCAGAGCGCGTCGGCTACTTCGGTGCTCGTGCGCACGCCGCCAGGAACGCCAGGCGTAGCAACCGTCATCGTCACGACTCCCGGCGGCTGCGTCGTCAACACGATCTACACCTACACCTGATTCTCGAGCAGCGCGGGCGCGACGCCGGCTGCCCGGCCCGGGCTTGCAGGCTCAGGAGGCACCACGCGCAAGTCGGGGACGAAGCGCAGTACTCGGTGCGCCTGCGACGCGACTGCGCAGCGCGCTCACTTGCACGCCAGAAGCGCGCGCGCAACGAACACCGGCGCGACCTTGCGACGCCAGTAGACGTCGAGGTCGGTGTTGTCCATCGTGCGCGCGGGCTTCATGGCCTTCTCGCCGGCCGCCGCGATCACTTCGTCGGTGAGCTTGTGGCCGAGGAGCGCCTTCTCCGCATCGACTGCGGGGATCGCGAATGAGCCCGCGCCGCCAAGACGAATGCTGGCCTTCGTCACGACACCCTGCGCATCCGTCCACACGCACGCGCCGACGCCGAGCACCGGGAAGTCAAACGTGTCGCGACGGCGGAGTTTGAGGTAGCTGGCCTTCCAGTTGCCCGGCGCAGGGAGCAACAGCCTGGTCAGCAGTTCTTCGGGCTTCTTGGTCAAGTATTGGATGCCGTCGTCGCGGTAGAGGTCGGAGGCCGCAATCGTGCGTGAGCCCTCGGGCGAGACGAGTTCGACCTTGGCCTCGATCGCGCACACCACCGGCACCGTGTCGCTGCTCTGCACAGCCCAGCAACGCGGACTGCCTGGCGCAACCCAGCAGATGGCGCCGTCCTTCTTCATGCAGAAGTCGATCGATTCGCGCCACTCATGGCTCTGGTCGTAGTAGGTGCAGCGCGTGTCGAGCAGCAGGTTGCCGCCGATCGTTCCCATGTTGCGCAAGAGCGGCGTGCTGATCTCCTTCACCGCGTGCGCGAAGGCGGGGTAGTGCGCGAGCAGATGCGCGTGGCGCTCGAGGTCTGACAAGCGGCACATCGCGCCGATCGCCACAGTGCCATCCTGCTGAACGTCGACCGAAGCGAGTCCGGGGACGTCCTGCAGCGAGATCACATGCGTCGGCGTCTGATGCCGCCGCTTCATGTTGGGATAGAGGTCCGTGCCGCCGGCGACGAACATCGCGTCCTTGCCGTGCTCCTTCTTGAGGCGCACCGCTTCGGCAGCGGTCTTGGGGCGGTGGTAAGAAAACGTCGGCAGTCGCAGCATCGCTTTCGTCCTCCTACTTCGCGGCCTTCTTGTCGCGCTTGGGTTCGTTCCACGCCGTGCCATCGCCGCCCTGCCAGGGCGTCTTGACCTTCAGCGAGTCGCCGAAGTCCACCTGCGGCACGCCGTCCTTGCCCAGGCTCGGACCAAAACGCGCATCCTTGCCTTCCTTCTTCGCCAGCAACGCGGCGAATACCTTCTCGAAGGAGATCGGGTTCTCGTCGACGCGCACGCCGACGGCGTCGAACACGGCGTTTGCGACCGCCGGCATGATCGGCAGCAGCGGGCCCTGGCCGACTTCCTTGGCGCCAAAGGGACCGTTCTTGTCCGGGTCCTCGACGACGTAGGTCACGACTTCGGGCATCTCCATCGTGGATGGGCTCTTGTACTCGAGCAGCGATGGGATCTTGTGGACGAACACGCGATGGCCTTTGTGGCTGCGATCGCGATACGCCATCTCCTCCATCATTGCTTCGCCGAGCCCCATGTAGACGGAGCCTTCGATCTGTCCCATCGCGACTGCGGCGTTGAGCGCGCGGCCGATGTCATGCGCCATCCAGACCTTTGGCACCCGATAGATGCCGGTGTCGGGATCGACTTCGACCTCGACGACGCACGCCGAATAGCTGTAGCTCGGCGACGGGCCGACGCCGCCGCCACGGAACTTGGCGGCCGTCTTCGGCGGCGTATAGCTGCCGACCGTGCCGATGGTGCCACAGCGCGCCTCGGCTGCGATCACCGCATCCTGAAACGAGATGCCCTTGTCGGGGTTCTCGCTGTCGAACACGCGCGCGTCCGCGAACACGAGTCGGTTGACGGGCACCTGCAAGTGCTCCGCCGCGCCGCGCGCGACGATGTCACGAGCGCGCTCGGCGGCCTGCATCGCCGCGTTGCCCGTCATCACGGTCACGCGCGAGCTGTAGCTGCCGAGGTCCACGGGCGTGAGGTCGGTGTCCGACGTCACGACGCGGATGCCGAGCGGATCGACGCCGAGAACTTCGCCGACGATCCAGCTCAACACCGAGTCACTGCCCTGGCCGATGTCGGTGCTGCCGCAAAACACGGTCACGAGACCGGAGCGATCGAGCTTCAACTGCACGCCGGAGTGCGGCAGGCCGTTCCAGTAGATCGGCAGGCCGGCGCCCGACAGGTAGCTGCTGCACGCGAGGCCGAGCCCGCGGATCCGACCGTCCTTCGTGCGCTCCTGCTTGCCGCGCCGCGCCTTCCAGCCCGATCCCTCCACCACCTTGTCGATGCAGGCGCCAAGCCCCATCGAACCGATGCGCAGGAAGTTGGCCGTCAGCGACTCGCGCGGCGCCAGGTTCTGCTTGCGCATCTCAGCGGGATCGAGGCCAAGGTCGCACGCGACCTTGTCGAGTTGCACCTCGATGGCAAAACGCGGCTGCACGGTGCCGTGACCGCGCTTCGGTCCACAAGGCGCCTTGCAAGTGAAGAAGCGCACGCCGCGGAAGTGGTAGTTCTCCACGGCGTAGGTCACCGTCTGCAGCGCACCCGTATAGAACGTGCTCGCCGTGCCGTAGCTGCCGTAGGCGCCACCGTCGAGATAGCTCTCGAAGTCGAGCGCGGTGATGCGGCCCGTCTTGGTCACGCCCATCTTGCTGCGCATCAGCACGGGATGCCGACCGCGGTGGCACCAGAACACTTCTTCGCGCGTGAGCGCGATCTTGACCGGGCGACCGGTCAGCATCGACATCTTGGCCGCGGCAATCTCGTGGTTGAACGGATCGCTCTTGCCGCCAAAGCCGCCGCCGTTCGGGCACGCGATCACGCGGATGTGATGCGCGGGCAGCGGGTGCAGCACGCGCGCGAGCGCGCGGTGCAGGTAGTGCGGCGTCTGCGTCGACGACCAGATCGTCAGCTTGCCGTCCTTGTCGAAGTGCGCGAGGGTCGCGTGCTGCTCCATCGGCAGGTGCGTGTTGCCTTCGAAGAACACCGTGTCTTCGCGGATGTGGTCGGCTCGCGCGAAGCCGTCTTTCAGATCCCCGAACTCGAGGTTCTCGAGTCGATGGATGTTGCCGCGCACGCCGTAGTCGTGGAGTCGCGGTTCGTCGGTCGCCGCTGCTTCGTGACTCGAGCCGATCGTCTGCAGCGTCTGGTACTCGACCTCGACCGCGCGACATGCATCCCAAGCCTGCTCTTCTTCCATCGCCGCGATTGCGACGACGGGATCGCCGACGAAGCGCACCGTGTCGAGGCAAAGCGCATGCTCGTCTTGGCTCACGGGAAGGATGCCGAACGGAATCGGCATGTCCTGGCCGGTAAGCACGCCCTTCACGCCGGGCATCGACTTGGCCTTCGACACGTCGATGTGCTTGATCACCGCGTGCGCCGCTGTGCTGCGCAGCAGTTTCATGTGCAGCATGCGCGGCAGCTTCAGGTCGTCGGCGAACTTCGTGAGTCCGGCGACCTTGCTGCGCGCGTCGATCTTGCGGATCGGCTTGCCGATCACGCGCAGTTCGTCCTTCTTGGCGTCGTGTCGCCACGGCGCATCGGCCCTGACGACGCTCGGCGCCGTCTTCTGTTCGTCAAGACCCATAGATCGACTCCTTGCTCGGCTGCTTGTCCTCGCCGCGCATGCGCGCAGCAGCCAGTTCCACGGCTTCGAAGATCTTCAGGTAGCCCGTGCAGCGGCACAGATTGCCAGCGAGGCACTGCTTGACTTCGTCGCGCGACGGACACCGATTGTCGCGCAGCAGCGCCTCCGCCGTCATCAGCACGCCTGGCGTGCAGTAGCCGCACTGTGCTGCGCCCAAGTCCGCGAACGCATCCTGCAGCGGATGCAGGGTCGGACCGTTGGCAAGGCCTTCCACCGTGCGGACCTGCTTGCCAACCGCATCCAGCGCGAGGTAGAGGCAACTCAGCACCGGGACGTCATCGACCTGGACCGTGCAAGCGCCGCACTCACCCAGTTCGCATCCGTGCTTCGTGCCGCAGAGATCGAGTTCCTCGCGGAGCACCTCGAGCAAGGTCTTGTGCGGCGCGAACGCGCACTGGTGCGGTTCGCCGTTGACGACGAATGTCGCGAGGACCTTGTCCGGATCGCTCATGGGGGCAAGGACGATACCGACCGTCCCCCAAAGGATCGAGCGCGTGACGCCCTCTCCATCGCGCCCGACAACTGATTCGAACCCCCGGCACGGCGCGCCGGAACCCGATGGCGGCTTCGGCGGAGCTTGGCTCAGCGTGCCGCTCGGCTCATCGCCACGGACGCCGGCCACGCGACGAGGAGATACACGAGGGCCCCGGCCACGGCGACCGCGGCGAACCCCGCGTGAATCGCCAGGATCAGCGCCGCAATCGAACCGATGACCGACGCGGCGCTATTCGCGCCCCAGGCCCACGGCACGTGGTCGGCAGAAATCCGTTCCACGAGGCGGATGCCTTGCGGAAAGAACATGCCCATCGGGAACGCAAGGATCGCGATCAACGCGATCGAGACCGCGATCTTGGCCGCGATCGGAAAGGCCAAGGCCGAGCTCGCGAACAACGGCGGCAGCGCGGCGTTGTAGAGCAACAATAGCGCAGCGAGTCCGAGCGACAGCCGGCCGAAGCCCAGTTTGCCGCTGCTGAACATTCGGTCCGAGCAGAAGGAACCCGCGCCGCTGCTGAGCAGGAAGGCCAGCAGGACGACGGACACGGCGTAGACCGGATGGCCCAAGAACATCGTGAAGCGCTGGATGAACGAGATCTGCACGGCGATGTAGCCGATGCCGAGCGCAGAGAAGAACGCGACGACCGTTGCGCCGCCATGACGCACGGCATTCTGACCGCTGCGGCGACGCAGCAGCAACGGCAGCACGATCAAGGCGGCAATGAGCGCAGCGAACCCGCACCCCATCCAGAACAACATCACGACGGTGCCGCCGAGCAGCCCGGTGCCCGCAGGATCGAGATAGAGGCCGAAGTCCGAGATGCGGTTGAGGCCGGTGAAGAAGAAGTAGGGTCGGTCGTCGGTCGGCGCGGCGATGTCGACGAGGAACTCGTCGGCAAACCGGTCCGGGTCCTCGCTGCGGATGTAAGCAGCCTCGATCGGCTCCTTGCCGATCGCGTGCGCAGTGCGCTTCCACGCTGCGACGGCGTCGCGCATAGAAAGCGCGCCCTTCGACCGCATCGAAGCCACCTCGGCGCAAAACGCGTTCTCCCCCAGTTCGCCGCGCGTCGACCCGGGCGTGAAGATCACGTCCAGGGACAGTTGCGCGCATGCGGCATTGAGCTTCTGCAGTTCGTCTTCGCGCAGCGGCGATCGACCGACGAGCACCATGCACTCGTTCTGCGCATTGCGCGCGATGTAGAGGTGCGCACGCCAATCCTGCACGCGCAGACGCGACAACGCTTGCCGCACCATCGAGACCAGTCGCATGCACTCGATCCCGCCGTGGCGGTAGACGTAGAACATGCCATCTGCATCGAGCCTTCCGAGGAACTCGGCGAACGCCTCGACCGTGAACAGGTTGGCTTCCGACAGCGCGAACGCGGCAGAACCGCTCGCCACGCCGGTCTGGATGAAGGTGATCGTCAGGCTGTCGTAGCGCTCGTCCGAGCCACGGACGTAGCTTCGGCCTTCGCCGACGCGCAACGCGAACCGGCTGTCGCGGACGATGTCGTCCATGCCGTAGCCCGGGAAGCGTCCGAGCGCAGCTTCGACGATGCCCGGGTTGATCTCGACGCCCGTGACGCGCTCGGCGCCGAGTTCCTTGGCGAGTAGCATTCCGCGCCCACCACCGGCGCCGATCTCGAGGCACCGACGATGGCGATCGAGCACGAATGGCAATCGCTCGAAGTTCGTGCGCGCGACGTATTCCTTGGTGCGCTGCGGATCCTTGCTCGGAATCGTCGTCTGGCACGACGAGTCGATGCGCACATAGACCTGGCCGTCATCCCTCGTCGGAAAAAACCCGAGGCGCGAGACGGCGTTCCAGTCGCGGCCGAGTTCGACGTCGTCCAAGACCCAGTCGTCGACGCCGCCGAGCACGGTGCGATGCGATTGCAGGTCGACGAGAGACAAGTCGGCGTTGACGATGGGCGCCGCACCGACGATTGCGACGACAGCTGCGGCGGCGCGGCGGGCGCCCTTGCCGCCGTGAGCGTGCGCGAGCAAGAACGCGCCGACGCCGGCTAGCGCACCGATCGCGAAGATGCCCTGGTCACCGCCGACGAAATCCATGAGCGGCAACACCAGCAGGCAACCCAGGCCGCCGCCCGCGAGGTCGGCGCCGTAGAGCTTGCCGACGCGATCGCTGTTCGCGCGCAGCACCAGCGCGATCACGAGTCCGACCAAGAACATCGACGGCAACAAGAACAGACTGCCCGTCATCACGCGCTGCACCTGCGACGCGAGCGACTCCTGGCCCTGCGCCGCGTGCTGCATCGAGCGATCGACGGCGACTTCGAGCCCGAAACCGACAACGAGCGACACGGCGTAGGCCACGGCAAGCCACGGCAAGAGGCGCGCGATGCGATTCGCGTCGAACCACCTTGGGAACGCCGCGAGCGCGACGCCCGCCGAGCCAAGTCCGAGAAAGGTCGTCGAGATCGCGAGGAACGCGAGACCGCTGTTGAACTGGATCGAGAAGGCCCGCGTCAGGAACTGCTGAACCAGCAGCATGCTGCAGGTCGTCAGCAGAAAGCCGGCGTAGAGGGCCCACGAAACCGCCCGCGAGGTCGTGGCGGAACTGCCTGTCATGGTGCTAGCCCGCTGCGTGCCGCGATCGTCCGCGCCCAGAGGCGGATCGACCGCCCTTGGCGCCACCCTTGCCACGGCCGCCGCCGCCGCGCGGCGCGCCGCGCCCGCGGAACGACGGGAACGCGCCGTCCTCGACCGTGTCGCCCGTCAGATGCCCGTGCCCCGCCGCGAACATCCGCTTCTCACTCGGCGCCACCAGCGAGATCGCACGGCCT